>NZ_DASVSO010000801.1:0-5824 GCF_036388035.1 Archangium sp. | reverse complement strand
CTCGGCCACCCGGCTCATGCGCGCGGCCCTCCGGGAGCTGCGCGGCCAGGGCGCCCCCCTCGCCAGCCTCTACCCGGCCACCCAGCCGCTCTACCGGCGCGTGGGCTTCGAGCAGGCCGGCGCGCGCTTCGAGACTCGCGTGCAGATTTCAGGGCTCGACTTCCACGAGCGCACCCTCGCGCTGCGGCCGGTGGAGGCGTCCGACCTGCCCGCCATCCACGACGTCTACCGTCGGTACGCGCAGCGGCAGCAGGGGTGGCTCGACCGCACCGCGTACCTCTGGAGCCGCGTCACCCATCCCAAGGGGGAGCACGCCTACGGCTACCTCGTGGAGGGCAGCGCGGGGGTGGAGGGCTACGTCTACCTCACGCGCCGGCCCCTGAATCCGCGAGACTTCCAGCAGGAGCTGAACCTCACGGACCTGGTCGCGCTCACCCCGGCCGCGGGGCGGCGGCTGTTGAGCTTCCTTGGCGACCACGGCTCGATCGCGAGGGAGGCGGTGTGGCGCGGCGGACCGGTGAATCCCCTCCTCTTCCTCCTGCGCGAGCAGACGTACCAGGTGAAGCACCTCTTCCACTGGATGCTGCGCGTGCTGGACGTGCCCGCGGTGCTCCAGGCCCGTGGCTATCCCGCCGGCATCTCGGGGGCGCTGCACTTCGAGGTGGATGACGACCTCTTCCCGGAGAACCGCGGCCGCTTCGTGCTGGAGGTGGAGGACGGCGAGGCCGAGGTGCGCCCCGGAGGCGACGGGGACGTGCGGCTGCACGTGCGGGCACTCTCGACGCTCTACACCGGCTTCCTCTCGCCCACGGCCCTCCAGCTCGCCGGAGCGCTCGAGGCCGACGAAGTCTCCCTGCGCACGGCCATGGCGCTCTTCTCCGGGCCGCCGCCGGCCATGCCCGACATGTTCTGAGCCCTCAGGGCACCCAGGCGCCCAGCCCCGTCGGGGCGCCACCGCAGGCCTCGCGGAGCCGCTCGAGGGCGGCCTCGTAGGTGAGGGACTCCGCGGCCTCCTTCACGGTGGGGGAGACCCAGTCCCGCCAGGAGCGCAGGACGGTGACGTGGCGACCGGTCTCGGCCTCGGTCTCGGAGACGTGGACGAGCAGGCGCTCCTCCAGCGTCTCGCGGGCCTTCGTCCATTCGCTGTCCTTGTCCAGGCGCACCTCCCGGTCCCGCTCCACCGCCGTCAGCAGGGCGCGGGCCTGGGGGGAGAGCCCCTCCAGGGAGCGGCGGCGGCGCGAGGGCTCCATGGCCACGCGGTACACCACCGCCCACAGCGAGGGGTCCACGAAGGCCACCTTGCCCTCGACGAGCCGCACGGAGAGCACCTCGTCCGAGGCGCGCAGGATGCGGCCGAGCCGGTACATGAGCCGGCCCTTGGCATGGGCGCGCCAGCTCCCGCGCACGGGGCCACCGGCCACCGCCTCGACGAGCGAGGGCGTGCCGAGGGCGGGGACCTCGGTGACGACCCGATTCTGGTGGATGAGTTCCAGGGCATCGTGTTCGGTGCGGACCACGCTCGCGCTCCTTCCGAGTCTCCTCGTTCCGTCTCCGTGCACCTCTAGGGTAGGGCGGGGATGGCCGGAGGCGCCGTGGCGCTCGCCCGTCTGTCTGGACAGAGGGCGAGCCCTGCACTGGAGCGCGCTCAGGTGGTCTGCGTGCCCGGAGTCGCCACGGGGGCCCCGGGCGCGGGCGGGTGGGCCGGGGCCTCGGTCTCGGCGCCCACGTGCATGCGGTGCCGCACCTCGTGGAAGCGGCCGGACGCCTCGGGCTCGGGGGAGAGCAGCGACACCAGCCAGCCCACGAAGAAGGACAGCGGCATGGTGACGAGGCCCGGGTTCTTCAGCGGGAAGAGCGCCTCCTTGTTGCCCAGCAGCTCCACCTGCACCGTGGGCGACAGGAAGATGAACAGCACCGCGCTGGCCGTGCCGGTGAGCATGCTGGCCACCGCGCCCCGGGTGGTGAAGCCCTTCCAGGACATGGACAGCAGCAGGGCGGGGAAGTTGGCGCTCGCCGCGATGGCGAAGGCCAGGCCCACCATGAAGGCCACGTTCTGCCCCTTGAAGAGGATGCCCAGGAGGATGGCGACAACGCCCAGGGCGAGGCTGGCCAGCTTGGCCACGCGCAGCTGCTCCTGCTCCGGCGCCTTGCCCTTGCGCACCACGCTCGTCCACAGGTCATGGGAGAGCGCCGCCGCGCCCGACAGCGTCAGCCCGGCCACCACCGCGAGGATGGTGGCGAAGGCCACCGCGGAGATGAAGCCGAGGAAGGGCTTGCCGCCCACGGCCTCGGCCAGCATGGGCGCCGCCATGTTGCCGCCCTTGTCCACGAGCTTGATGGCATCCCGGCCCAGCAGCACCGAGGCGCCGAAGCCGAGGATGAACGTCACCAGGTAGAAGTAGCCGATGAGCCCCGTGGCGTAGAACACGGAGCTGCGCGCCGCCTTCGCGTCGGGCACCGTGTAGAAGCGCATGAGGATGTGCGGCAGGCCCGCCGTGCCGAACATCAGCGCCAGGCCCAGCGACACCGCCTCCAGCGGGCTGGACACCAGCTTGCCCGGGGCGAGCACCTCGGGGCCGTACTGGTCCGCCGCCGCCTGGAAGAGCGCCAGCGGGTTGAAGCCGAACCTCGCCAGCACCATCAGCGCCAGCACGGTCGCGCCCGCCAGCAGCAGCACCGCCTTGACGATCTGCACCCACGTGGTGGCGATCATCCCGCCGAAGAGGACGTAGAGGATCATCACCACGCCCACGATGCAGACGGCCATCTCGTAGGACAGGCCGAACATCATGTGGATGAGGTTGCCGGCGCCCACCATCTGGGCGATGAGGTAGAAGCTCACCACGGCCAGCGTGCCCACCGCGGCGGAGATGCGCACCGGCGTCTGCTGGAGCCGGTAGGCCACCACGTCCGCGAAGGTGTACTTGCCCAGGTTGCGCAGGGGCTCGGCGATGAGGAACGTCACCACCGGCCAGCCCACCAGCCAGCCCACCGAGTAGATGAGGCCATCGAAGCCGGAGAGCGCCACCAGGCCGGCGATGCCCAGGAAGCTCGCGGCGCTCATGAAGTCGCCCGCGAGCGCGAAGCCGTTCTGGACGGCACTCACCCCGCCGCCCGCGGTGTAGAACTCCGAGGTCGTCTTCGTCTTGCGCGCCGCCCACCAGGTGATGGCGAGCGTGAGGCCCACGAACGCCAGGAAGAAGAGGATGGCGGTCGCGTTGGTCTCGCCCAGCGAGGTCGCTGTCTGTTGTGGATTCATTCGCGTGGCTCCGGGCTCAGCGGCGGAACTGGTGGAGGGCCTTGTCGTAGTGGTTGTTGGCCCACCAGACGTAGATGCCGGTCAGCACCCAGGCGGCGGCGATGACGAGCGCGCCCAGGAGGATTCCGAGCGACAGCCCCGGGGCGATCTGCTTGCCCATCAGCGGCTTGTTGAACGCGACGAGCAGGATGAAGCCGAAGTAGGACACCAGCGTGCCGGCGGTGAGGACGGCGGCCACGCGCCAGCGCGCCGCCGCCAGGGCTTCGAGCTCTTCGGCCTTGGATTTCTGGGTCATGGTGCGGGGTCTCTCCTTAGGAGGGCCGCAGCATGAAGGTTCTCGCGGGGTGCACGCCTGCCACGTCGCGTCGGACGTTTCGAAAGGTAACGGACGCGTCACCCCGGTAACGCCTCGCTGGACCCTCGCCAGGCACTCGGTGGAGCGGGGTGGATTGCCCCGCTCCCAGGAGGTGTCCATCCCTTCACACATCCAGGGAGTGGCTGCCGATGACGGGTGCGCGGGACCAGAGGGAGGGGCGGCCGAGCAAGGAACGCCTCGACGCGGCGGCTCCACCGGAGGGCTCCGCGGCGCTGCCCCGGCCGAGCTTGCGCCTGCTGGACGCCATCGCGCTCATCGTGGGCATCGTGGTGGGAGCGGGCATCTTCCGCACGCCCTCCATGGTGGCGGCGAACGCCTCGAGCGAGGCCGCCGTGCTGCTGCTGTGGGGCGTGGGCGGGCTGGTCTCCCTCATCGGGGCCCTGTGCTACGCGGAGCTGGCCAGCACCTGGCCCCATGCCGGTGGGGACTATCACTACCTGCGTCGGGCACTCGGGGACTCGCTGGCCTTCCTGTTCGCCTGGGCCCGGTTGACGGTCATCCCCACCGGCTCCATCGCGCTGCTGGGGTTCATCTTCGGGGACTACGCCTCGCAGCTGCTGCCACTGGGCGAGCACTCCTCCGCCCTCTACGCCGCGCTCTCGGTGGTGGTGCTCACCGGGGTGAACGTGGCCGGCCTCCGGTTGGGCAAGTGGACGCAGAACCTCCTCACGGTGGCGGTCGTGGGGGGGCTGGGGCTGGTCATCGTCGTGGGGCTCTTCTTCTCGCCCGTCGCTCCGGCCCCTGTCGCCGCGGGGGCCTCCGATGGGCCGCGTCATGCCGCCTGGGGCCTGGGGATGGTGTTCGTGCTGCTGACGTACGGCGGGTGGAACGAGGCGGCCTACATCTCCAGCGAGCTGCGCGGGGGACGCCGGAGCATCGTCTCCGCGCTGCTGTGGAGCCTGGTGGCTGTCACCGGCCTCTACCTGCTGGTCAACCTGGCCTACCTGAAGGCGTTGGGGCTGGCGGGCGTGGGACAGTCGGAGGCGGTGGCGGCGGAGCTGCTGGAGCGCGTGACAGGCCCCGTGGGCGCGCGGCTCATCAGCCTCCTCATCTGCGGGGCGGTGCTCACCTCGTCCAACGCCACCATTCTCATGGGCTCGCGCACCCACTATGCGCTGGGGCGGGACTTCCCGATGTTCTCCCCGCTGGGGCGGTGGAGCGCGCGCGCGGACTCGCCGGTGAACGCGCTGCTGGTGCAGGGGGCCATCGCCCTGGCCCTGGTGGGCGTGGGCTTCATCACCCGGCGCGGCTTCGAGACGATGGTGGAGTACACCGCGCCCGTCTTCTGGTTCTTCTTCCTGCTCACGGGCGTGTCGCTGCTGGTGCTGCGCCGGCGCGAGCCGGACGTGGTGCGCCCCTTCCGCGTGCCGCTCTACCCACTCACCCCGCTGCTGTTCTGCGCCACCTGCGCGTATCTCCTCTATTCGAGCCTCGCGTACACCGGAGCGGGGGCGCTCGTCGGGGTGGGGGTGCTGGCCACCGGTCTCATTCCGCTCGCGCTCATGCACCGGCGCGAGGCCCACCCACCAGGCAAACCCTCACCAGGAGGTCACACACCATGGGGAGTTGGAAAGTCGCGTTCGGCGTAGCGTTGGTGGGTGCGCTCGGGCTCTCGGGGTCGGCGCGGTCCCAGGACCCGGAGGACTCCGCGGCGCCCCTGTACGTGCCGTACAACCTGGGACGCTCGGACCTGCCCGAGAAGCCGCCGGACGTGCCGTACGTGCCCACCCCGCAGGGCGTGGTGGACGACATGCTGGAGCTGGCCGGGGTGAAGCGGGGGGACGTGCTCTATGACCTGGGCTCGGGAGACGGGCGCATCGTCGTCACCGCGGCGAAGCGCTTCGGCGTGCACGGGGTGGGCATCGACATCAACCCCGAGCGCATCCAGGAGGCCGAGGCCAACGCGCGGGCCGCGGGCGTGGAGGACCTCGCCCGGTTCCGCCAGGAGGACATCTTCAAGACGGACATCGGCGATGCGACGGTGGTGACGATGTACCTGCTGCCGAGCGTCAACAACCGACTGAAGCCGAAGCTGCTGGGCGAGCTGAGGCCGGGGACGCGCATCGTCTCGCATGCCTTCGACATCGAGGGGTGGGAGCCGGAGCGCATCGTCGAGTCCGCCGGCAGCACCCTCTACCTGTGGGTGGTACCGGAGGACGCGTCCCACCTGCGGTAGCCGGCGAGGGCCT
>NZ_DASVSO010000800.1:0-3599 GCF_036388035.1 Archangium sp. | reverse complement strand
CGCCTCCATCTCGGGGCGCAGCGAGGGCTCGGCCAGGCGCGCCTGGGTGCCCAGGGCCACGAGCGCCGCCTCGCGGGTGGAGCGCGACTCCGCGCCCAGCCCCCGGCACACCAGCTCCGTGGCCGCCACCTGGGGAATGAGGCCCAGCACCCGGTAGGCGCTGCGCTTGAGCATGGGATTGGCCAGCAGCCGCACCAGCTCCGGCAGCGGCGGCGGGTGGCGCAGCGTCGCGAGCGACTCCAGGGCGCTCAGCTGCAGCAGCGGCTCGGGGTCGTACAGGGTGCGCTCCAGCGCGCGGGCGGCGATCTTGCCTCCCACGCCGGGCTTGCCCACCGCCTCCGCGGCCGCCACCCGGACGTTGAGGTCCCCGTCCTCCAGCATCGCCTTCACCAGGGCCTCCTCCGCCTCCGGTCGTCCGAGCTGGCCCAGGATGTCCGCGGCGAACTTCCGCTGATCCGGGTCCGCGTGCACGAGCAGCCGCACCAGCGGCGCCACCGCCGACACGCCCATGGCCGCCAGCGACTCCGCCGCCGCGTTGCGCGCGCCCGTCTCGTCCCGCTCGCTCAGCACGGAGAGGAGCCGAGCCACCGCCGCCTCGCGCTCGGGCAGTCGGGTGAAGCCCTCCGCCGCCGCGCGGCGCACCCGCCAGCTCTCGTCATGCAGCCCGGCCACGAGCGTCCGCAAGGCCTCCGGCGTGGACGCGTCGAGCTCCAGCAGGGCCCGGTAGCGCGTCTCTTCCGCGTTTCCCCCCTCCTCGCTCATCCGTTCATCCTCCGGCCGGTGTCGCGCATCATCTCCGCCAGCAACAGCGTCTTCAGGTCCAGCAGCAGCTTGAGCCGCTCCGGCGAGCCGCACACCCCTACCACGAAGGGGGCCGGACCCACCGCGCCCATCGCGGGAGCGGGCTTGATCTCACTGCGCCGCATGCGCACCACCTCGGACACGCGATCCACGGCGAAGGCCACGCGCTTGCGGCCCAGCCAGCACACCAGGAGCCGCGTCTTGGTGGGCACCGGAGCCTCCGGGCCGAGCAGCCGCTTGCGCAGGTCCACCACCGGGAGGATGGAGCCGCGCAGGTGGATGACGCCCTCGATGAAGGGCGGCGCTCCCCGGATGGGGGTGAGGCGCTGGGGCGGGAGGATCTCCTCCACCCGCATGATGTCCACCGCGTACTCCTCGGGGCCCACGAAGAAGGCGCAGAGCTGGACGAGCGGATCCCTGTCCGGCGCGCCCGACGGGTCGGACTGGGACTGGGTGAGCTGTGTCAGGACGTTGAAGCGCTGTCTCATGCCAGGGCCTGCCAGATGTCGAGCAGGATGAAGAGCTGCTGGTTGCGCCGCCCGAGTCCCACCACGCAGTCACGTTCTCCGCCACCCACGCCCGGCGGGGCCAGCTCCAGCATGGAGGGCCGCAGCCGCACCACCTCGGACACCGCGTCCACCCAGATGCCCGCGAGCCCGTCCGCCGTCTGCACCACGATGATGCGCGCGGCGCGCGGAGGCTCCGGTGCCTCCGGGCCCGCCACCAGCGGCGCCTTGTCCGCCAGCCGCAGGCGCACCTTCACGTCGTAGACGGGCAGCACCTCGCCGCGCAGGTACATCACCCCGAGCAGGTTGGCCGCGGCGCGAGGCACCTCGGTGAGCGGGGGAATCTTCACGATCTCCCGCACCCCGTGGATGGGCACCGCGTAGTGCTCCCCTTCCAGCCGGAAGGCCAGGTACTCCTCGGGGATCTCCTCGGGGACGGGCTCGATCGACTCGTCGGTGCCGGCCACCAGCTCCTGTAGGAGACCGATGTCCTCATCCGGGCGGTAGAAGAAGCTGTCGAGCAGCACTGACAGGGAAGGCACGGACCGGAGGATAGCAGCCCCACGGCCAGAGACATCAGGCCCTGCGTCGCTCCAGGCTCATCCCCTCCCCGAGCAAGGCACCCACGTCCAGCACCAGCACGGTGCGCCGGTTGGCCAGGTCGGCCGCCCCGGAGATCCCTCGCACGCCCTGCAGGCGACTTCCCAGGGATTTGACGACGATGTCCTGCTGGCCCTGTAGCTCGTCCACGGCGATGCCCAGCCGCTCCTGCGCCAGCCCCGCCACCACCACGAAGTGCCGGTCGTTCTGGCGCTCGGGGTGGCCGAAGACCCGGGCCAGCCGCATCAGGGGCAGCGTCTGCCCCCGCATGTCCAGCACCTCACGGCGCTCCACCGTGCGGATCTCCGAGGGCTTCACGGAGAGGATTTCGAGCACGCTGTTGAGCGGCACCGCGTAGGTGCGCCCGCTCACGCCCACCACGAGCGCTCGGATGATGGCCAGGGTGACGGGCAGCGTGAGGTGGAAGGCCGTGCCCTGCCCGCGCTCGCTCCACACGTCGATGATGCCGGACAGGTTGCCGATGTTGTTCTTCACCACGTCCAGCCCCACCCCGCGGCCGGACAGCTCGGACACGCGGCGGGCGGTGGAGAAGCCCGGCAGGAAGATGAGGTTGAGCAGCTCGCGCCGGCTCATCTCGCGCGCCTGGGCCTCGGTGATGAGGTTCTTGCGCAGGGCCATCTCGCGCACGCCCAGCTCGTCGATGCCGGAGCCGTCGTCGCTCACCTCGATGACGACGTGGTTGCCCTTCTGCTCCGCCCGCAGGGAGATGCGCGCGCGCCGGGACTTGCCCATCGCCTCGCGCGCCTCCGGCGACTCCGCGCCATGGTCGATGGCGTTGCGGATGATGTGCATCAGCGGATCGCTCAGCTCCTCGACGATGAGCTTGTCCAGCTCCACCTCGCCGCCGCTGATGACGAAGTCGATCTCCTTGCCCGACTCGCGGGCGATGCGGCGCACCAGCCGGGCCAGCCGGTCGAACACCTGGCCCACGGGCACCATGCGCGCCTCGAGCAGGCCCGACTGGAGCGCGTCCAGCTTGCGCTCGAGCTGCCGCGTCTCGCGCCCCAGCTCCTGGCCCCACATCTTGGAGAGCGCCGCCGGGCCCTCCTGCCGCGCCGTCTCCGCCATGCGCTGCAGGTTGGCCTTGATGAGCAGCAGTTCGCCCACGGTGTTCATCAGCGCGTCCAGCCGGCCGATGTCCACGCGCACCGTCTGGGACAGCGAGCGCAGCGACTCGCTCTCCGAGCGGGAGCGCGGCGCCCCCGACTCGTCCGACAGCGTCATCGTCCGCACCGGGGGCGCGGACGTCTCGGAACGGGAAGGCGCGGGCTCGTCCCGGAGTCCCAGCACCTCCTGCGTGGGCTCCGGGCTGTCCGGCTCGAACGTGCGCGGGGCCGGGGCCTTCTCGGTGCGGCCCGACCCGGCCTCGCTCTCGGAGGCGGCCTTGGAGGCCTTCTTCCGGCTCGCCCGCTTCTTCGGGGTGGCGGGCGCGGCGGCGGGCGCCTCGGGCTCGGGTTTGCCGCCCAGGCGGTTACGCCACCAGCTTTTCATGTTCGAGCGGCTTGGCCGGGGCCGGGATCTTGGCCATGATCTTCTGCACCACCATGTCGGAGCTGAGCCCCTCGGAGAGCGCCTCGTACGAAAGCACCACGCGGTGGCGCAGCACGTCCGGCACCAGGTCGGTCATGTCCTCGGGCAGCGCATAGCCGCGGCCGCGCAGCATCGCCAGGG
>NZ_DASVSO010000799.1:0-10532 GCF_036388035.1 Archangium sp. | reverse complement strand
AGTTCTACTTCCGCACCACGGACGTGACGGGCACGGTGAAGCTGCCCGACAACGTCGAGATGGTGATGCCGGGCGACAACATTGCTATCGAGGTGGAGCTGATCACCCCGGTGGCCATGGAGAAGGAGCTCCGGTTCGCCGTCCGCGAGGGCGGTCGTACCGTGGGCGCCGGCGTGGTGGCCGAGATCATCGCTTAGGTTCCGTCGTCCCTGCTTCCCCGAGCTTCTGTTCAGAAAAGTTCGGGGAAGTGGGAATAAGGTTGCATCCACCGGGGTGCGGTGGTACAAGCCGCGCCCCTTCGTTTGAAGAAATGGCTCTGTGACATCCAGGGGACGTTGGTCGTAGCGCCTCCCGAATCAGAGGCCGTTTAAAGAGGTTTTTGCGAATGGCGACACAGAAGATCCGCATCCGGCTGAAGGCGTACGACTCCAAGCTCCTGGATCAGAGCGCTGGCGAGATCGTCGAGACGGCTCGGCGCACGGGCGCCAAGGTGGCCGGTCCGATCCCCCTGCCCACGCGCATCAACAAGTTCACGGTTCTGCGCTCGCCGCACGTGGACAAGAAGAGCCGCGAGCAGTTTGAGATCCGCACGCACAAGCGCCTGCTCGATATCCTCGAGCCCACCCAGCAGACGCTGGACGCGCTGATGAAGTTGGATCTCTCGGCCGGCGTTGACGTGGAGATCAAGTCCTGAGGAAGCGGGGCTGAACCCGCGCGGTTCCACTCCATTCCCCAGAGGAAAGAGCCATGGCGAAGTTCGACGTAGTCGACCTGGATATGAAGAAGGTGTCGGAGCTTGAGCTCTCCGACGAGGTTTTCGGCGCCGAGCCGAACGCGAACCTCTTTTATGAGGTCGCGAAGATGCAGCAGATCAACCGGCGCCGAGGTACGGTGGCGGTGAAGAACACCTCGCTGGTGAGCGGCGGTGGCAAGAAGCCCTGGAAGCAGAAGGGTACTGGCCGCGCCCGCCAGGGTTCCATCCGCGCCTCCCACTGGGTGGGCGGCGGTAAGGCGATGGGTCCCAAGCCGCGTGACTACTTCTACCGTCCCCCCAAGAAGGTCCGCCGCGGTGCGCTGAAGGCGGCTCTGTCGCTGCGCGCCCGGGAGAAGTCCCTCATCATCCTGAGTGACTTCAACCTGTCCGCTCCCAAGAGCAAGCAGGCCTTCGAGGCGCTGACCAAGCGGCTGAAGCTGTCCGGCGCGCTGGTCATCGACGCCAAGACCAACACCAACCTGCACCGCAGCGTGCGCAACCTGGCGAAGTTCGACGTGCTCCCGCCCGAGGGCCTGAACCTCGAGTCCGTCCTGCGCCACAAGCACCTGGTGCTCACTTCCGCGGCCGCGAAGGCCATCGAGGGGGCGCTCTCGTGAACATGAATGACGTCATCAAGGGTCCGCTCATCACCGAGAAGCTGGACGCGGCCCGCGAGAAGTTCCGGCAGTACTCGTTCATCGTGGACAAGAAGGCCACCAAGTATGACGTGGCCCGGGCCGTCGAGACGCTCTTCAAGGTGAGCGTCGAGGGCGTCCGCACCAACATCGTGCGCGGCAAGACCAAGCGCGTGGGCCGCTCGATGGGCAAGCGGCCGAACTTCAAGAAGGCGGTCGTCACCCTCAAGGAGGGGGACAAGATCGAGCTCTTCGAGGGAGGCGCGGTCTAGCGCATTGCGCTGACCGTCGTTGAGGAACCACCATGGGCATCAAGAAGTACAAGCCGACCTCCGCCGCCCGGCGTCTCATGACGGTGTCCGACTTCGCGGACATCACCAAGGGCAAGCCGGAGAAGAAGCTCACCGAGTCGCTCAACAAGTCCGGCGGCCGCAACGTCCACGGCCACATCACCCGCCGTCACCAGGGTGGTGGTCACAAGCGTCGCTACCGCATCATCGACTTCAAGCGTCGCGACAAGGACGGCGTGCCGGCCAAGGTCGCGGCCGTCGAGTACGACCCGAACCGCTCCGCCAACATCGCCCTCCTGCACTACGCGGACGGCGAGAAGCGCTACATCCTCGCTCCGGTGGGCCTGAATGTCGGCGACACCGTCACGGCGGGTGAGGGCGCGGACATCCGTCCGGGCAACAGCCTCCCGCTGATGAACATCCCGGTGGGTACCATCATCCACAACGTGGAGCTGAAGCCTGGGCGCGGTGCCCAGATCATCCGCTCCGCGGGCACCTCCGGCCAGCTGATGGCGAAGGAGGGGCGCTACGCCCAGGTCCGTCTGCCCTCGGGCGCCGTGCGCATGGTGCTCATCGAGTGCCGGGCCACCGTGGGTCAGGTGGGCAACCTGGAGCACGAGATCATCCGCATCGGTAAGGCCGGCCGCAGCCGCTGGCTGGGCATCCGTCCCACCGTCCGCGGTCTGGCGATGAACCCCGTCGACCACCCGCACGGTGGTGGTGAGGGTAAGTCCGGCCAGGGTAATCCGCATCCGGTGTCGCCGTGGGGCCAGAAGACCAAGGGTCTCAGCACGCGCACCAACAAGCGTACTGACAAGTTCATCGTGAGCGTCCGCCGTCCGGGCGCGCGCAGCCAGTAGTCGAGGGTTCACGCAATGGCGCGTTCGATCAAGAAGGGTCCGTTCGTCGATGGTTTCCTCGTGAAGAAGATCGAGGACATGATCAAGACGAACAAGAAGAGTGTTGTGAAGACGTGGTCCCGGCGTTCCACCATCCTGCCGGAGTTCGTGGGACACACCTTCGCGGTGCACAACGGCCGCAAGTTCATCCCCGTCTTCGTGACCGAGAACATGGTGGGCCACAAGCTCGGCGAGTTCGCCCCGACGCGTACGTTCGGCGGTCACTCGGCGGAGAAGAAGGTCGCCAAGGGCAAGTAGTCTGGCCCCGCTGACAGGCGGCTTCCGCCAGAGGAGATGACATGGAGTCGAAGGCACATCTGAGGTTCCTGCGCATGTCGCCCCGGAAGGTTTCCACGGTGGCGGCTCTTGTCCGGGGCAAGTCCGTGGGACAGGCCCTGAACATCCTGCGATTCACCAGCCGCGCCGCGGCCGCTCCGGTCGCCAAGCTCATCAAGAGCGCCGTGGCCAACGCGACCGACCTGTCCAAGGGCCAGGTCGACGTGGACAAGCTCGTCGTCAAGACGATCTCGGTGGATCAGGGTCCGACCCAGCGCCGGTATATGCCGCGCGCCATGGGCCGCGCCTCGCGCATCAACAAGAAGACCAGTCACATTCACGTGGTGCTTGAAGAGGCGAAGAAGTAATCGCCCTGGCGCTCCACGCAACCGATTCGAAGGAGATGCACGTTGGGCCAGAAAGTTCATCCCATTGGCTTCCGCCTCGGGGTCATCAAGACCTGGGACTCCAAGTGGTTCGAGCACAAGAACTACGCGCAGTGGCTGCATGAAGACATCCGCATCCGCGAGTTCGTGAAGAAGTCGCTCGCCCATGCTGGTGTCTCCAAGGTCGAGATCGAGCGCGCGGCGAATAAGGTGAAGGTCAACGTGCACACCGCGCGCCCCGGTATCGTCATCGGCAAGCGCGGTGCCGGCATCGAGACGGTGAAGAAGGACCTCCAGCAGTTCACGAAGAACGAGGTCTTCCTCAACATCGTCGAGGTCCGCAAGGCCGAGACCGACGCCCAGCTGGTGGCCGAGAACATCGCCACCCAGCTCGAGCGCCGTATCGCCTTCCGCCGCGCCATGAAGAAGGCGCTGCAGACGGCGATGAAGTTCGGCGCCAAGGGCATCCGCGTGGCGTGCTCCGGTCGTCTCGGTGGCGCGGAGATGGCCCGCTACGAGTGGTACCGCGAGGGCCGCGTGCCCCTGCACACCCTCCGCGCGGACATCGACTACGGCTTCGCCGAGGCGAAGACCACCTACGGCAAGATCGGTTGCAAGGTCTGGATCTGCCGCGGCGAGGTGCTGCCCACCAAGGGTGGCGCGAGCGCCGCGCCGGCCGCCAACCGCTAACCTCCGGCGCCGCCCCGAGAGGGGCGGCTCGCCCGGGATTGAAGGACACCGACGATGCTTCAGCCTGCTCGTACGAAGTACCGAAAGATGCACAAGGGCCGCACGCCCGGTCTGGCCCATCGCGGCAGCGACCTGACCTACGGTGAGTTCGGTCTGATGTCCCTGCAGCCGGGGTGGATCACCTCGCGCCAGATCGAGGCGGCTCGTATCGCCATGACGCGCCACATCAAGCGTGGCGGCAAGATCTGGATCCGCGTGTTCCCGGACAAGCCGATCACGAAGAAGCCCGCCGAGACCCGCATGGGTACCGGTAAGGGTGGCGTGGAGTACTACGTGGCGGTGGTCAAGCCCGGCCGCATCCTCTACGAGATGGAGGGTATGACCGCGGACGTGGCTACGGCCGCCCTGAAGCTGGCCCAGGCGAAGCTGCCGGTGCTGACCAAGATCGTTCAGCGCAGCGACCTGGCGCTCTAGTTCCGCCCGAGGGCGGTCCCTGCTAAGAGGGCCGCCCGCTGGCTCTGAGGAGATTTAGAAGATGGCGACTGCGAAAGAACTCAAGGAGCTCTCGGCGGACGACCTGAAGCGGCGCGCGGCTGAACTGCGCGACACGCTGTTTCAGGATCAGCTCAAGCGGGCCACCGGCTCGCTCGACAACCCGTCCGAGCGCACCCAGCACAAGCGCGACCTGGCGCGCATCCTGACCGTCCTGGGGGAGAAGACCCGGACGGAGAAGAAGGCTTAGGAGCTTTTCTCATGGCTGAAGCGACTCAATCCACCTCCGCCAAGACCTCCACCCGCGGCCGTCCCAAGACCCGCGTGGGGATCGTGACCTCCAACAAGATGCAGAAGACGGTGGTGGTCACCGTCTCCCGCCGCGCCGCTCACCCGAAGTACGGGAAGATCATGAGCATGCGCGAGAAGTACAAGGCGCACGTCGAGGATCACGACTACCCGACCAAGGTCACCATCAACGAGGGTGACCGGGTGCGCATCGCCGAGACCCGTCCCAGCTCGAAGGACAAGCGCTGGCGCGTGGTCGAGGTCATCGAGAAGAGCAAGAACGTCTGAGCCGTCCGAGCTCGCGCCGCCACCCCTGGCGCGCGCGGCCGTGGCTCGAGCGCGCGGTGCCCCCCTTCATTGGCGGGGCCTGCCGTAAGCTGAGAGAGGAAATTCCAGATGATTCAGATGACGAGCGTGCTCGACGTGGCCGACAACTCGGGCGCCAAGAAGGTGTTCTGCATCAAGGTGCTCGGTGGCTCGAAGCGCAAGTACGCGTCTATCGGCGATGTGATCGTCGTGTCGATCCGCGAGGCGCTGCCGAACTCCAAGGTGAAGAAGGGTGATGTGGCCAAGGCGGTCATCGTGCGCACCGCGCGCGGGGTGGGCCGTGCGGATGGCAGCTACATCAAGTTCGATGGCAACTCCGCCGTCCTCATCAACAAGGACATGGAGCCCATCGGGACGCGCATCTTCGGGCCGGTGGCCCGCGAGCTCCGCGCCCGCAAGTTCATGAAGATTATCTCGCTCGCTCCCGAGGTCCTCTAGTAGGGCGTCAGGCGGTCCGCGAGGAGGGAGAGGAACCATGGAGAAGCTCAAGGTTGGAGACACCGTCCAGGTCATCGCCGGCGCCGAGCGCTCGGAGAAGACCCCGGCGACCAAGCGCGGCAAGGTCCTGAAGATCGACCGCGAGGCCCAGCGCGTGACCGTGGAGGGCGTGCGCCTGGTCAAGCGCCACCTCCGCAAGACGCCCCAGCAGCCCGAGGGCGGCATTGTGGAGAAGCCGGGCACCATCCACATCTCGGACGTGCAGGTGGTTTGCGCCAAGTGCGACAAGCCGACCCGCGTGGGCATCCGGGCGGATGGAGAGAAGAAGAAGCGGTTCTGCAAGAACTGCGACGCCCTGATTGACTAGGGGCCCGGGTTCGGGCATGTATGCGCGCCCTTTGTCCTACCCCCGGGTAGGGGAGGGCGGGCAAGCGTCTCCGGGGCCTCGAAGAACGGGTAGGGCTCCGGTGTTTCCAGTTTCCACGCATCACTGATCGGCGCGCTGGGTCCACGACGGCGTTCCGAAGCAGAGGACAAGACGATGGCTGAAGAGAAGAAGGACGCGGCTCCGAAGAAGGAGAAGAAGGGCCGCAAGAAGGAAGACGTCAAGAAGGCCGGATTCGCGGCGAACATCGAGGAGGGCCTCAAGGTCGGGCCGGCGCGTCTGAAGCTGCGCTTCCGCAAGGAGGGCGTGCCCGCGCTGATGAAGGATCTGGGGCTCAAGAACCCCATGCAGGTGCCCCGCCTCGAGAAGATCGTCGTCAACATGGGTCTGGGCGAGGCTCTCGCCAACAACAAGATCCTCGAGTCCGCCGTGGACCAGCTGGGTGCCATCACCGGCCAGAAGCCCGTGGTGACCCGCGCCCGCAAGTCCATCGCGAACTTCAAGCTGCGTCAGGGCCAGGCCATCGGCTGCGCCGTCACGCTGCGCGGCGATCGCATGTACGAGTTCCTGGACCGCCTCATCACCGTGGCGCTGCCGCGCGTGCGTGACTTCAAGGGCGTGTCCCCCAAGGCCTTCGACGGGAAGGGCAACTACACGCTCGGCGTGCGCGAGCAGATCATCTTCCCCGAAATCAACTACGACCAGATCGAGAAGGTGAAGGGGCTGAACATCAGCTTCGTCACCACGGCGCAGAATGACGAGCAGGGGCTGGCGCTGATGCGTCACTTCGGCATGCCGTTCCGCCAGTAACGAGGATCCGCATCCATGGCCAAGCTCTCGAAGATCGCTCAGGCGAAGCGCAAGCCGAAGTTCTCCGTCCGCGCCTACAACCGGTGCCCGCTCTGTGGCCGGCCCCGCGCGTTCCTGCGGAAGTTCAACATGTGCCGTATCTGCTTCCGGCACCGCGCGCTCCGCGGCGAGATCACCGGCGTCACCAAGTCGTCCTGGTAGTCGGACGCGGGCGTCCCTGCCTCTGAAGAGGGGCAGGGGAGCCTGGTCCACCCGTGAGCGGGTGGACCGAAGTAGTGAAAATGCATTGCAATCGTGGCGAACCCCCGGGATGGGCCCGGCAGGCGCGGCGGTTGCGAACGCGGTGGCGGCTGGAGTCGCCCCGCACGGAAGGTAGCCACTCATGTCGGTCGTCAACGACCCCATCGGCGACATGCTGACCCGCCTGCGCAACGGATCGCGCGCGCGTCATGACAAGATCGTCTTCCCCCACTCGAACCTCAAGCTCGAGATCATCAAGGTCCTCAAGTCCGAGGGGTTCATCGGGGACTACACCGTCCACGAGCGCAAGCCCCAGAGCGAGATCTCCGTCCAGCTGAAGTACGGGCCGGACCGGGCTCCCGCCATCACCGGCATCCGCCGCGTGTCCAAGCCGGGCCTGCGCCGTTACACGAACGTGCGCGAGATCCCGCAGGTGCTCGGCGGTATGGGCATCTCCATCCTGTCCACGTCCCGGGGCGTGATGGTGGACACCGAGGCTCGCAAGCAGAAGGTCGGCGGCGAGCTGCTCTGCACCGTCTACTAGCCAGCAGCCCGGGTGCCGCGGCTCGCGCCGCGACCAGGGTCCACTGCACGAGGGAATCATGAGTCGGATTGGAAAGCTTCCGGTCAAGCTGGCGGACAAGACGAAGGCCACTGTCTCGGGTCGCCAGGTCAGTTTCGAGGGCCCCAAGGGCAAGATGGTCGTTCAGCTTCCCGCCAAGGGCGTGAAGGTGACGGTCAAGGGCAACGAGATGGTGGTGGAGCGTGAGGATGAGTCGCGCGAGGCTCGCAGCCTGCATGGCCTGACCCGCACGCTGCTGGCCAACGCGGCCAAGGGCGTGTCGACGGGCTTCGAGCGTCGCCTGGACATCCGCGGCGTCGGTTTCCGCGCCGAGGTGAAGGGCAAGACGGTCAACCTCTCGCTGGGTTATTCGCACCCGGTGGTGTTCAACCTCCCCGAGGGCGTGACGGCTGAAGTCGACAAGGCCCCCCGCACCGAGGACGGTCTGCCCACGCTGGGTCTGACCCTCCGCTCGGCGGACAAGGAGGCCCTGGGTGCCGCTGCGGTGAAGATCCGCGCGCTGCGCCCGCCCGAGCCGTACAAGGGCAAGGGGATCAAGTACTCCACCGAGAAGATCCGCCGCAAGGAAGGCAAGACCGGCACCACCTAGTCGGAGTGAACACCCAACCGCGCGCCTCCATCTGGTGTCGCGCAATCATCCGGCGGCGGAAGACCCCATCGCCGCCGGACGGAGAAGGAATCATCCATGTCGACCAAGCTCGTTTCGCGCCTCAAGAGGAAGAACCGCATCCGCAAGAAGCTCTCGGGAACTTCCGAGCGTCCGCGGCTCACGGTTTACAAGAGCCTCAAGCACATCTACGCCCAGGTGGTGGACGACACCACGGGCCGCACCCTGGCCTTCGCCTCGTCGCTCTCCAAGGAGCTCAAGGGCAAGGATGAGGGGGACAAGAAGGCCGAGGCCAAGCGCGTGGGTTCGCTCATCGCCGAGAAGTGCAAGGCGGCCAATGTCGACGCGGTGGTGTTCGACCGCAACGGCTTCCCGTACCATGGACGGATCGCCGCCGTGGCTGATGCCGCGCGCGAGGCCGGTCTGAAGTTCTAGAAACCTTTCGAATAAGGAAGTTCCCAAGTGGCAACTCCGATCAATCCGAACGATCTCGACCTCACCGACCGGGTGGTGAATATCAACCGCGTCGCCAAGGTGGTGAAGGGCGGCCGGCGGTTCTCGTTCGCCGCGCTGGTGGTGGTGGGCGATGGCGCCGGCCACGTCGGCGTAGGGCTGGGCAAGGCCAACGAGGTTCCCGAGGCCATCCGCAAGGGCGGCGAGAACGCGAAGAAGAACCTGTTCCGCGTCCCGCTGCAGGGTCACACCATCCCCCACGAGGTGCTCGGGCACTTCGGCGCGGGCTGGGTGCTCCTGAAGCCCGCCGGTGAGGGTACGGGCGTCATCGCCGGTGGTGCGGTGCGCGCGGTCCTCGAGGCGGCGGGTATCCGCAACATCCTGACGAAGAGCCAGGGCTCGCGGAACCCCCACAACGTGCTCAAGGCGACGGTGGCCGGGCTGAAGACCCTGCGCTCGCCGGAGCAGGTGTCCCGCCTGCGTGGCAAGGACGTGGGTCCCCAGAAGTCTGACGAGGCGAGGGGCTAGTCATGGCGCTGAAGATCAAGCTGACGAAGAGCTTCGCGGGTGCGTCCGAGGACATGCTCGCGACCATCCGGAGCCTCGGGCTGAAGAAGTTCGGCCAGGAGCGGCTCCTCCAGGACACGCCGGCGGTTCGCGGCATGGTGAACAAGGTTCGTCACCTGGTGACGTCCGAGACGGTGCAGGGCGATGCTCCGAAGACCGCCCGCCGCAAGCCTCGGAAGATCCGCGCCCGCGATGCCGCGCGCGCCCGCCAGGCGAAGGCCTAGAGCAAGAGGGTTCCGACAATGACTACGCTCAACAACCTGAAGCGCCCCGAGGGCTCCTGGCACCGCAAGAAGCGCGTGGGCCGCGGCCAGGGTAGCGGTCTGGGCAAGACGGCAGGCCGCGGTGGCAAGGGCCAGAAGGCTCGTTCCGGCAACATGCGGTTCGAGGGCTTCGAGGGTGGCCAGAGCCCCCTGCAGCGCCGACTGCCGAAGTTCGGCTTCAACTCCCCCAACCGCACCATCTACGCGGTGGTGAACCTGGGCGACCTCGAGGCGTTCGACGCGGGCGCCACGGTGGACGAGGCCGCGCTGAAGCAGCGGGGCCTGGTGAAGGGCCGCTATGACGGCGTGAAGCTGCTCGGCAACGGCACGCTCACCAAGAAGCTGTCCGTCCGGGTGCACAAGCTCTCGGCGACTGCCCGCGGGGCGGTCGAGAAGGCGGGCGGTTCCGTGGAGGAGCTCCCCCTCGTGGCCCACAAGCCCGAGGCCGCCGCCAAGGCCCACGCCGGCAAGGGCGTCAAGAAGGCCCGCTCGTGAGGGGCAGGCGCCGCACACTCTTAGTGGTGCGCGCCTCTCTCTCCGTGTAGGATTCCGCGCCCCTTTCCGAATTCGGACAGGGGCGCTGTTGTTCTGGCTGAAACCTTTTTGGGGGATGGATCCCACGTGGCTCTGAACGCCTTCGCCAACGTCTTCCGCATCGCGGAGCTGCGCAGCCGGCTCATCTATACGCTGATGCTGCTCGCGGTGTACCGCATCGGCATCTTCATCAACACGCCTGGTGTGGACCGGGCGGCGATGAACGCGTTCATGGACGCCCAGCGCCAGTCGGGCGGCCTGTTCTCGCTCTTCAACCTGTTCTCCGGCGGCGCCCTGGACCAGATGTCCATCTTCGGTCTGGGCATCATGCCGTACGTGTCCGCCTCCATCATCATCCAGCTCCTGGCGGTGGTGGTTCCCAGCTTCGAGCGGCTGCAGAAGGAAGGCGCTGGCGGCCGGCAGAAGATCAACCAGTACACCCGCTACGGCACCATCCTCCTGTCCATCGTCCAGGGCGTGGGCATCTCGCGCTGGCTGGCCTCGCTGGGCCGCACCGACGCGGGCCAGAGTGGCTTCAACCAGGTGGTGGTCCCCAACGACTCGGCCTGGTTCACCTTCATGACGGTGATCAGCCTGACGGCGGGCACCGCGTTC
>NZ_DASVSO010000798.1:0-8437 GCF_036388035.1 Archangium sp. | reverse complement strand
TCGCCGCCGAGGCCTCGCAGCGCAACGCACTCGCCGCGCTGGAGCGCGCCCGGCTGCACGAGGGCCCGGAGCAGGCGGTGGTGCTGCGCCGGCTGGGCACCACGCTGACGGCCCAGGGGCGCCACGAGGAGGCCCTGCCCGTGTACGAGCGCGCGCACGCGACGTTCCGCCGAGCGCTCGGGGCCGAGCACCCGCGCGTGGGCAGCACCCTGGTGAACATGGGCACCACGCTCAGCGCGCTGGGCCGGCACGCCGAGGCGCTGGTGCCGCTGCGGCAGGGGGTGGCCATCCTGGAGCGCACGCTGCCCGAGCGCCACCCGTTCCGCTCGGTGGCGCTGGACGCGCTGGGCTCGGCGCTGTGGCGGGACGGGAAGGCGGGCGAGGCGGTGCGGGTGCTGCACCGGGCGGTGGAGGCCGCGGAGCGGATGCGCGGGCCGCAGCACCCGGACGTGGCGCAGCCGTGCGGCACGCTGGGGCAGGTGCTGCTCGAGCTGGGGCGTCCCACCGAGGCCCTGGGCTTCTTCGAGCGCTCCCGGCGCCTCCGCGAGGAGGCGCTCGGCGCGGAGCACCCGGAGCTGGCCTTCGCGCTGACGGGCCAGGGCGAGGCGCTGCTGAAGCTGGGCCGGGCCGCCGAGGCGCTCGCGCCGCTGGAGCGGGCGCTGGCGCTGCGCGAGTCCCGGGCGGTGCCGCCGGTGGAGCTGGCCGAGACGCGCTTCGCGCTGGCGCGCGCGCTGTGGGAGACGCGCAAGGACACGGCGCGGGCCCGGCAGCTCGCGCGGCAGGCCGAGAGCACACTGGAGTACCCCGGCTCCGAGAGCCTGCGCGCCCGCGTCCAGGCGTGGCTCGGGCCTCGGACGCCCCGCGGTTAGAGGGCTGTCCCCGCGACGCGCTACCCTCCCCTTCCACTCATAAGGGGGTACGCAGTGCACGAGGTGAGACGCAGGGGAGTGCTGCTCGGGTTGCTGCTGGCCGGGTGCGCGGCCTCGGGCCCTTCGGTGCGCGAGGAAGTGGCGCTCGACACCTCTTGCCAGGAGGCGGAGCGGGACGAGGCGGACACGTGCCTCGCGCTCCTGTGTGACGAGCAGGTGTGCGGCTTCCTCCGCTGCGAGGACGTAGCGGAGGCGGTGGCCGAGCGGGCCGGCTCGGATGCGGCGCCCGGCGGCGTGGTGAAGACGCGCGGCACGAACGCGGTGAGCGTGTACCTGCCGGGCTCATCACCCATGAGGTACTGGGGACGGCCGCTGGCACTGCCCGAGGAGCGAGGCGCCGTCTTCATCATCCCGTGGCACCACCACCACCGCCGCCACCTGCTGCCCAGCCAGCAGAAGCTCATCGACGAGGCCAACGCGAAGCTGAACCGGCCTCACGAGAAGCACCACATCTTCCCGCAGGCATTCAAGGCGTGGTTCACGCTCCAGGGCATCGACATCCATCAATGGACCATGCTCATCGAAACCACCCTGCACAAAAGCATCCACCGCGGTGAGTACGGTGGTCCCTGGAACGAGGCGTGGCGGCAGTTCATCGAGGAGAGGAGGGGCCGGACGGTGACGAAGGAGGAAAGTTGGAAGCACGCCTGGGAACTTTGCGTGCGGTTCGGATTGATGGCTCCCCTTCTGCCGTACCATGGGAAGACGCGGCTGCCGCCTCCCATCGAATTCTGAGGAGCAGATGAGATTCTACGAACTGGGTTCCGTCCCATATGGGACCTCGCGCTACAAGGGCGAGTACAGCGCCGAGCGCCCATGGCATCTGCCCGGCCTGCATTGCCCCACGTGTGACATCAGTTGGGGTGGCATCTCGGAGGCCTATCCGAGCGTGGACCTGTCGGGGCTGCCGGAGGCCAAGCAGCTCAAGACGGCCCGGCTGGAAGAGGACTACGGGCGATTCGAACGCCTACGCGCGATGGTTCGCCCCCTGGTCCCCGCCTGGGCGCGACTGACCCCCGGTACGGGCTTCGGACCACTCGTGGGCTCGGCTCGTGGCACCTTCCCCCAGCTCTACATACTGTACTCCTGGAGGGTCATCATCCACCGGGATGCACTGGAGCAACTCCAGGCCGAGGGCCTCCGGGGACTGAAGGGCTGTCGCACGGGACTGCGCTTCCGGCAGCGGAACGCCCCCGAGTTGATGGAACTGGAAGTGGAATCCCACGGCCTCTTCCACCCGGACTGCCTGCCACCGGGAAACACCGAGCCGTGCAAGACGTGCGGTGGCTACTCTTTCGACCTGCCGAAACAACGCCTGCTCGACAAGGCCTCGCTGCCGGAGCACGTGGACGTGTTCCAGCTCCGCAACTGCCCCGGATTCATCATCATCACCGAGCGCTTCGTGGACACCCTGCGCCGGCTCGGCTTCGAAGAATTCTCCCTCCAGGAACTGCCCGTGCGCTGACGCCCGCATCGGGCCGGGTGGGTCGCAAGATACGGACAACCCTGTCCTTTTCTGGGACAGGCCCCCGACTCGCCCAATCGCGCGTCCTCTCAGGGGAAAGAATTCGGGCTGTCAAATTCTTTGACGTTTCCCTACGTGTCGCCCTGGAGTCCGCGCGCACCAGCTCGCGGGCACGAAGGGCTTCAACTCCCTGAAATTCCTCCCTTCCCCCCGTTGGCCCGGAAAGTGCTCAGTATCCGGCACTGACCGGGACGACGCGGCCGTGATCGAAGTCCGTGCTCGCGAGTCCTTCAATGGTTCCCGGCAATCCTGGTTCTCAGTTGCTTGGAAACAGATAATTGTGGTACTGCCGTAACCCTCTGCCTGGACGGACTCCAGACAAGCCCCAAGGAGTGGACGTGAAGCTTCCTTCGATGAAGTGGCAGCGCCTGTTCGCCGCGACGATCGCCGTGACCCTCGCCCCCGTCACCGCGCTGGCCGAGGACCATGACCGCGACGACGCGAACGCCCGCCGCGAGTTCCGGGACCAGTGGTACAACGAGTCCTACGGCAGCAAGGCGACCAAGAAGGCCAAGAAGGGCGGGCCCTGGTCGCGCGAGTTCCAGAAGTTCATGAACGACGCGGCGGCCAAGGAGCGCGCGAAGTATGCCGCCCAGCTCCCCGGCACCTCGACGACTATCACCGCGGTGACGGACCCCAACGCGTCCATCGCCGCCACTGGCACCACCTGGGTGAACATCGGCCCCAACAAGGCCAACTACGCCCAGAACGGCAGCTACAACCTGAACAAGACGGACGCGGGCCGGGTGCGCAACATCCTCATCGACCCGACCAACGCCAACACCCTCTACGCGGCCTTCGCGGGCGGCGGCGTGTGGAAGTCCACCGACGGCGGCGCCACCTGGGCGCCCAAGACCGAGACCCTGGGCAGCCTCTCCGTGGGCTCGCTGGAGATGGACCCCAACAACAGCCAGACGCTCTACCTCGGCCTGGGTGATCCGTTCGACGGCACCGGCGTGGGCCTGGTGAAGTCCATCGACGGCGGCAACACCTGGTTCGCCCCGGTGTACCTGGGCAACTCCACCTCCATCACCGACATCCAGGTGGTGCCGGGCAACAGCAGCATCGTGCTGGCCACCACCAACACCGGCATCTTCCGCTCGGTGGACGCGGGCGCCACCTGGTCGGCCGTCTCCCTGAGCACCGGCTTCGCCGAGGCTCCCTCCGCCTGGTCCATCGGCTGGGCCGGCGGCACCAAGTTCATCGCCACCCTGGAGGCCGAGCCCTCCTACACCAGCGGCAACACCCAGGGCCAGGTGTGGGTGACGGCGGACAACGGGGCCACGTGGACGCGCGCCACCGGCGTCACCTCGACGGCCGGCCTGGAGCGCATGACCGTGGCGGTCGCGCCCTCCAACCGCAACACCGTCTACGTGCTGGCCTCCAATCCCAGCGGCCAGCTGGCGGACATCTACAAGTCCACCAACGGCGGCACCAGCTTCACCGCGCTCGGCGCGGCGGCCAAGCGCTACTCCAACGGCAACACCGAGGCGCGCAACGTGAGCGCCCTCTTCAACGGCCAGGGCTGGTACGACCAGATGATCGTGGTCCACCCGACCAACGCCAACCTGGTGTACTTCGGCGGCGCGCTGCACATGGCGAAGACCACCGACGGCGGCTCGACCTTCTCCCAGGTCTCCAACTGGCTCGGCCAGTTCAGCCTGCCGTACGTGCACGCGGACTTCCACACCGCGACCTTCGACGCGACGGGCACCAAGCTGTACGTGGGCAACGACGGCGGCCTCTTCGTGACGGCCGACGGCGGCGCCACCTTCAGCGACTCGCTCAACGTGGGCATCGCCTCGCACCTCATCTACGACATCGGCAGCTCGGCCGGTGACCGCAGCGCCGTCATCGCCGGCCTGCAGGACAACGGCACCCGCGTGCGCGTGGGCTCCACCAGCGTCTACAACCAGGAGATCGGCGGCGACGGCTTCGACTGCGAGATCCACCCGGACGGCAAGACGATGCTGGGCACGCTGTACTACACCCGCATCTACAAGAGCACCGACGGCGGCCTGAACTTCGCCTCGGCGAGCACGGGCATCACCGAGAGCAACAACAGCTCCTCGGCGCCCTTCAACACGGTGCTGGCGCGCTGGGATGGCGACGCGACGGGCAACACCGTCTACACCTACTCCAACGCCAAAGTGTACAAGTCGACCAACTACGCCACCTCGTGGACGGCGCTCGGCGTGACGGGCCTGCCCACCGGCCTCGTCATCCGTGGCATCGGCACGGCGAAGAGCAACGGCAGCATCGTCGGCATCGTCGCCAGCGGCGGCCGCGTGTTCCTCACCAACAACGGCGGCACGAGCTGGACCCAGGCCGGCGTCCTGCCCAACAACGGCCTGAGCACCAGCAGCATCGCGTTCGACCCGACCAACCCCAACACGCTCTACGTCACCTCGGTGGCCCCGGACGCCACCAAGGCGCACACCTGGAAGTCCACGGACTTCGGCGCCACCTTCACGGCGATCGAGAACGGCCTGCCCGCGGGCGTGCCGGTCAACCAGATCTCCGTCGACCCGGGCAGCAGCAGCACGCTGTACGCCGCCACGCACCTGGGCGTGTACCGCTCCACCGACGCGGGCGCCTCCTGGAGCCGCTTCGGCACGGGCATGCCGCTCGTCAACGTGACGGACATCGAGATCCTCCCGGACTCGAGCCTCGTGCGCGCCGCCACCTTCGGCCGCTCGGTGTGGGAGCTCACCCCGTAAGCTGAGCCTCGCGCTCTGAAGTGAAAGGGGCTCGGACCACACGGTCCGGGCCCCTCGTCTTTCCGGCCTGTCGGGAGGGGCCCCGCGCTTGGGGCCCCGCGCTTCGCTCAGCCCGCGCAGGTGCCGTCGAGCGCGGTGCCGCTCGCGCCCTGGCACTTGCCGCTGGCGCAGTCGCGCGCCTGGAAGCAGGCCTCGCCCGCGCCGCGCTTGGGCACGCAGCGGCCGTAGCGCGCCCCCGGCTCGAAGTGGTTGGAGCAGGTGAGCGCCGACTGACACTCGGCCGCCTGGGAGCAGGGCTCCCCCTCGGCGCGCGGCGGGTAGTCACACACGCCCTGGGGATTCTCCACGCCCTCCTTGGGCAGTGGAGGTGTGGAGCACTCCAGTCCCTCGGGGCAGGGGGACTGGGCGTCGCACCGCTCGCCCACGCCCGCATGGCACCCCACCAGCATTCCCAGCACCGCGGCCCACGACAGCCACTTCTTCACAGGCTTCCCTCCAGCCCGAGCGTCACCGAGCGGCCCGGCGCGTCCACGCCCGAGGCGTGGGAGCGGTACGAGGCGTTGGCGAGGTTGCGCACTTCCACCGTCGCGGCCAGCGAGCGCCAGCGCGCCCCGGCCCGCAGGTGCACCGCCGCCCACCCCGGCGTCCCCTGGCAGCCGGGCGCCTCCGGGCAGATGCGGATGTCCTCGCGGTCCGCCGCGCTCAGCCGCTCCTGCTTCGCCGCCCACTGGAAGACGCCCTCCACGAAGGCGAAGTCCACCGGCTCCCACGTGGCGCGCACCAGCCCGTTGAGGGGCGGGGACTTGGCCAGCGGCTCCGTCTCGGGCGGTGCCTCGGGCGCCTCGGGGTTCACCCGCTTCTGCGAGGAGAAGACCCACGCGGCCTGCGCCAGCAGCGTCACCGGACGCACCGGCCTCCACTGCCCGGAGAGCTCCACCGCGTGCACCTGCGTGCTGTCCGCGTTCTGCCGCGCCAGGTACACCAGCCCGTCCGGCGTGCGCTCCTCCCCGTTGAAGGTGGTGGGCGTCGTCGTCACCTGGTTGTCGATGAAGGTATAGGCATACACGGCCTGCACCCGGGCCGTCTCCCCGCGCTGGAACCGCCCGCCCACCTCGCCCGTGTACGAGTACTCGGGGGACAGCTCGCGGCTGGGGAGCACGAAGCCGGGGCCCTCGGCGCCCAGCCGCAGGTAGTCGTCCACGTTGGGCGCGCGGAAGCCCGTGCCCAGGTTGGTGAAGAGCGTGAGCGCCTCGCCCACCCGCTGCTGGAAGCCCAGCTCCCCGGCCACGCCCAGCGCCTGCGCGGTGGAGGCCGAGAGCACCGGGCTGCCCGGGAACTGCAACGACAGCCGGTCATCCTCGGGCAGCTGGGTGCGGTTGAGCTGCGCCCGCGCGCCCACGTGCCCCGTCGCGGCGTCCCCGAGGTCCAGCTGGAAGAGGCCGAAGAGGCCAGCGGCCAGCGACGTGGGCGAGCCGGGGTAGCGCTCCAGCTCCGGACGGGACGAGAAGTCCCCCGGCACGAGGATGGCGCCCCGGGTGGCGCTGCCCGTCACCTTGTCGTGGAAGACGTCGGCGCCCACGCGCAGGAGGCCATTGTTCCACGCGACGGGCCGCTCGCCCTCGGCGCGCAGGCCGAGCGTCCACACGTTCGCGTCCTCGCGCTCGATTCTGTCTCGCGAGACGCGGAAGCGATCCGTGCGCTCGCCCTGGCGCAGGGCGCTCACGTCCACGCGCACGCTGCGGAAGGGCCCGGCCCCGGCAAGGGAGAGCTGGGAGTGGAAGAAGTCGCGCTCCTGCAGGGAGAAGGTGCGGAAGTCGCCGGGGAAGGAGCGATCCGTGCGCGGGGCGTCGCTCTGGCGCGTGGTCTGGTACTGCACCAGGAGGATGGTGCCGGGGGCCAGCCGCTGGCGCGCCTTCACCGCCGCGTCGTACTCGGTGTAGCCGGTGTAGCGCTGCACGCCGACGTCCGCGCCGCCGCGCAGGTCATTGAAGTTGCGCCCCGTCACCACGCCGAGCACCGCCGTGGACGGCAGCTCGACACCCAGGCGCAGGCTGCCCTGGAGGCTCGTGTCCGCGCTGCCCGCCTGGGCCTTCACGCTGGCGGGGATGCGCCGCTGGCCCTCGGGGGCGAAGCGCGGGGTGAGGGTGAGGACGTTGACGACGCCGCCCAGCGCGTCCGAGCCGTAGAGCACCGAGGACGGGCCGCGCACCACCTCCAGCCGCTCGACGAGGAAGGGGTCGACGGTGTTGAGGTACTGGTTGGGGCCGGCGCGGGTGACGGCGTTGTTGAGGCGCACGCCGTCCACGAGGATGAGCACCTGGTGGCCGAGCAGGCCGCGGATGATGGGGTGGCCGCCCGCGTGGTTGGTGCGCTGCAGGAAGATGCCCTCTTCCTCCAGGAGCGCCTCGGGGGTGGAGCGCGCGGGACGGCGGGACAGCTCCTCCGGCGTCACCTCCGAGCCCACGCGCGAGGCGGGGAGCAGGGGCTTGGGCACGCCCGTCGACGTCACCCGCGTCTCACGGCCCGAGCTCTCGGGGGCGGGCTGCTCCTGGGCGCCCACGGGGAGGGCGTAGCAGAGCAGGGCGGTGGTCGAGGAGCAGAGGAGCGCGCGCGCGGCGCGAGGCAGGGGGCGGAGTTTCATACGTTGCGGCGCAGGGGGGTGGGTTCTTCCCGAGGGAGGGGAGCGGGGCGCCGCGTCAGCCGCGGTCCCCACCAGAGCCAGAGTCCCGAGAGGCTGAGCAGCAGCAGGCCGAGCCCCAGCAGGGTGCTCACGGTGACGCGCGAGCCCTCGCCGAGAATCGAGCCATCATGGAGGGTCTCGATGAAGTCCGAGGCCCGGCGGTTCACCGAGAGCACCCGGGCGGTGCTCAGGTCGACCTGCACCTCCCAGAAGCCCTGGTGGAAGAGGACCTTGGCCACGCCCCGGGAGGGACGCACGTCGAGCCGATCAATGGGTCCGGGAGGCGCGCCCAGGTGGGCCTGGAGCCCCGCTTCCGCGGCGGCGGAGATGAGCTGGAGCGGCTGCCAGTCCCGGGCCTCGCTCGACACGCCCCGCTGCAGGGGCGGCTGGAGCACCGCGAACTGCTTCTTCCAGCCCAACAGGATGCCGGTGAGGCTGCTGAGCAGGATGAGGACGGTGAGCGGGACCCCCACCCAGCGATGCAGGGGACGCGCCCGGCGCAGCCAGACCACCACCCGGGAAGGACCCCGAGCGGCAGGGGGCGGCGGGGGGGAGGAGACCTCGGGTGGCGAGGCGGGGGGGA
>NZ_DASVSO010000797.1:0-2980 GCF_036388035.1 Archangium sp. | reverse complement strand
AGGACATCCGTCAGCTTCATCGTTTCCCCTTCACATGCTGCTGCAAGCGCGAGACCGAGCTCCGGTGCGGCCTCATTGCCGCGTTGCCAGCTCGAGCGTCACGCGCGCACCCTTCTCCACCAGCGAGCCGGCGGCGGGATTCTGCGCAACCACGCGTCCACTACCCAACAGTTGAGGCTCCAGGGCCGAGGCGAGCAGCTTCGACACCGCATCACGCCCTGCCTGGCCGACGACGTCCGGAACGCGGATGGAGCCGGGCTCCACGTTCTCGGTGAGAACTTCCTCCACCATGGGCCGGACCGGCTCCGCCTTCAGAGGAGAAGCGGCGGCCGCCACCGGCAGAGCGGTGGACGGCAGCGGCACCTCGCGCGAGGGCGGGACGGCCAGGTGAGCCATGGCGGCTGTAGCGATTTCCTTGAAAGCAGGGGCGGCCACGAGTCCCCCGTACACGTCCGTCTTGGGCTCGTCCACAATCACGAGGATGACGGCACGCGGATTTTCGGCCGGCACCATGCCCACGAAGGAGGCGAGCCGCTTGTCGGAATAACCCCGGGCGACGGGGTCCGCCTTCTGGGCGGTGCCCGTCTTGCCGGCCACCCGGTAGTCCTCCATGGCCGCCTTGGGGGCGGTCCCCTCCTTGGCTACCACGCTCTCGAGCATGGAGACGACCTTCTTGGCGGTGGGGGCCGAGACGACCCGGCGCACCTCAGTGGGCCGGTTCTCCAGCAGCACCACCCCGTCCGGGTCCACCACCTTGGAGACGAGGTAGGGGCGCATCAGCAGGCCGCCATTGGCCAGCGCGCCCCAGGCGGCGGCCATCTGCACCGCCGTGGCCGACATCCCCTGGCCGAAGGACTGGGTGGCCAGCGACACCTCGGCCTTGGGGAAGGGAATGGAGCCGCGGCCCTCGCCGGGCAGCGCCAGCCCGGTGCGCTCGCCGAAGCCGAAGTCGTGGTAGCTCTTCACCAGCCGCTCGCGCCCCAGCTGCTGGGCAATCTTGGCCGCGCAGATGTTGGAGGAGACCTGCAGCACGCGCTGGGGGGTGAGCCAGCCGTACGAGTGGGTGTCGTGGATGGTGTGCTTGCCCACCCGCCAGGAGCCGTTCTCGCAGAAGAAGGTGTCGTCGGGCTTGAGGACCTTCTCCTCCAGGGCGGAGGCGACGACGAAGGCCTTCATCGTCGAGCCGGGCTCGAAGGCGTCGAGCGCGGCGCGGTTGCGCATGCTGGCCCGGGCCTCCTTCTCCGGCGTGTTGGGGTTGAAGCGCGGGTGGTTGGCGATGGCGAGGATCTCCCCCGTCTTCGGATCCAACACGATGGCCATGCCCGCCACCGCCTTGGCCTCCTCCACCGCGCGCGACAGGGCCTTCTCGGAGACGTACTGGAGGTGCCGGTCGAGCGTGAGGGTGACGGAGGCACCCTGGCGCTCCAGGGTGTCCGGGGCGCCGGTGACGAGCAGCTTGCGGCCCTTGGCGTCGCGGAAGCCGGACACGCGCGAGTTCTGCCCGCTCAGCTCGTCCTCGAAGGCCAGCTCCAGCCCCTCCAGGCCGTGGCCGTCCAGGCCCACCATGCCCACCACGTGCGCGCCCAGCTCCTTCTGCGGATAGAAGCGCTTGGGCTCCTTGGTGAAGCCGAAGCCCGGCAGCCCGAGCGCCTTCACGGCCTCCACCTCGCGGGGCGTCACCTGGCGCTTCACCCAGACGAAGCGCTTGGCGCGACCGAGCTTCGCCTGCACGTCCTCCACGTCCAGCTTCAGCGCCTTGGCCAGCGCACGCGAGGCCTGCTTCACGTCCGGCAACATGGAGGGGTCCACCCAGATGGAGTCCACCTCCACGCTCTGGGCGAACGGGGTGCCACGGCGATCGAAGATGTCACCGCGGCGGGCGGGAATCTCGATCTGCCGGACGTACTGGTCCTGGGCGAGCCCGCGCAGCTTGTCGCGCTCGAACACCTGGAGGAACACGGCGCGGCCGAAGACGGCCACCAGCAGGGCCACGAAGAAGCTGGCCAACAGCTTCACCCGCAGCCGAAGCCACTTCCCCTGAGTGGGCTCTGGAGCCCGCGCCGACTTGAAATCCCTCACGACCACAGTCCCCCTCAGCGCGCTCCGGCGCGCTCCGCCACTCGCACGCCGCGGGCCTCGCGGGCCTCCACGCGAGTGGTGCGCTTGTTGCCCGGCAGCTCCGCCGGCAGGGCGACGACGAGCGGGCCCGAGGGCATGGACATGCCGAGCTTCTCGCGCGCCAGCTTCTCCAGCCGCGCCGGGCTCTTCAGCGTGGCGAGCTCCAGCTTCAGCCTGTCGTTCTCCCGGGTGAGGGCCCGCTCCTCGGCCTCGGCCTTGGACAGCCGGTAGCCCATGTCCACCACCAGCACGCGGCTCGTCACGTGGAGGATGCCCACGCCGGCGAAGAGGGCGAAGAGGAACACGGCGGGCAGCAGGTGCAGCAGCACGCTGGCCACCGACACACCACTCCCACTGCCACTTCCACGCGAGGTTGGCTTGGCGCGGCTCATCGGATCTTCTCCAACGCACGCAGGTGCGCGCTGCGAGAACGGGGGTTGGCGGAAACTTCCTCGTCCGAGGCGGCGATGGCCTTGCGCGTCACCAGGGCGAAGTCTCCCTGGTAGCCGCAGGCGCACACCGGCAGCCCGGGCGGGCACGTGCAGGCGCCCACCAGTTCCCGGAAGGTCTCCTTCACCTTCCGGTCCTCGAGCGAGTGGAACGAGATGACGGCGGCGCGGCCTCCCACCTTGAGCAGGCGGGGCAGCGCGGCGAGCAGCGACTCCAGGGACTCCAGCTCCTGGTTCACCGCCATGCGCAGCGCCTGGAAGGTGCGGGTGGCCACGTGAATCTTGTTGGGCCAGGCCTTGCGCGGCACGGCGCGCTTGACGACCTCGGCGGCCTCCAGGGTGCGCGTGGGCGGGGTGCGCTTGAGCTCGCGGGCAATGGCCCGGGCGAAGGGCTCCTCGCCGTACTCCTCGAG
>NZ_DASVSO010000796.1:0-6853 GCF_036388035.1 Archangium sp. | reverse complement strand
ATCGGGTGGCGGCTGATCTTCAGCACGCGGCGCGTTTCGGACACGCTCATCTTCGCGCGCTTGGCGATCTCCTCGATGGTGGGCTCGCGGCCCAGCTCCTGCATCAGCGCCTTGCTGATGTTCCGGAGCTTGCTCATCGTCTCGATCATGTGCACGGGAATACGGATCGTGCGGGCATGGTCGGCGATAGCGCGGGTGATCGCCTGGCGGATCCACCAGGTGGCGTAGGAGCTGAACTTGTAGCCGCGACGATATTCGAACTTATCGACGGCCTTCATCAGGCCGATGTTGCCTTCCTGGATGAGGTCCAGGAACTGCAGGCCGCGGTTGGTGTACTTCTTGGCGATGGACACCACGAGGCGCAGGTTGGCCTCGACCAGCTCGGTCTTGGCGCGCTCGGCACGACGCTCACCCATGCGGATGGCCTCGTAGTTGCGGCGCAGCTCCTCCACCTCGAGGTTGGCCTCCTCCTCCACGCGCTTGATGTTGCGGGTGGCGGTGCGCACGTCGCGCTCCAGCGCGTCGAGCTGCTCGCTGGTGACGTTGAGCTTGCGCTGGGCCTTCTTGAGGGCCTCGGGGTCCTCCTTGGCGTCGCGCAGCAGATCGCGCAGCGTGTCCATGGGCACGCCGTAGCGGCGCTCGACCTCGCGCAGCTCCGCCTCGGCCTTCTCCACGCGCTCGATGAGCCCCTTGAGGTTCAGGACGATGCGGTCCACCTGCTTCTTGTTGAGCCGCATCTCCTCCAGGACCTCCATCATCTTGGTCCGGAGGTCCTTCACCTCCTGCTTGAGCTCCTTCTTCTTGACGTCGGTGAGCTTCTTCTTGCCCTGAAGCTCCGCGTCCAGCGCCTCGCAGTCCTTGGCGAACTTGCGGATGCGCTCGATCTGCTTGTTGATCTGCTCGATCTTGTTCAGCTCGCTCTGGGCGAGCTGCTGCGGCTGGCCCTCGCCCTCGGCGCCTTCCTCGGCGACCTCGACCTCGGCCTCGGCCTCGCCCTCACCCTGGGCCTCCTCGGGCGCGTCCTTGATGACGTCGCGCACGCGCAGCTTGCCGTTCTTGAGACGGGTGCCGATGTCGAGGATCTCCACCATGGCCACGCGGCAGGCCAGCAGCGCGCGCAGCACTTCCTTCTCGCCGTCCTCGATGCGCTTGGCGATCTCCACCTCGCCCTCGCGGGTGAGGAGGCTCACGCTGCCCATCTTGCGCAGGTAGAGGCGAACGGGATCGTTGGACTTGCCACCCGGCTCGTCGTCCTCGTCCTTCTCCTCCTCCTCGGCCTCGGCGCGCTCTTCCTCCACCGCGACCGTGGGCTTGATCTCCGTGCTCTGGGCGGCCTTCTGCGCGTCGACGATCTCGATGTCGTTGTCGCCGAACATGCTCATCACGTCGTCGATCTGATCCGACGACACGATGTCCGCGGGCAGGGCGTCGTTGACTTCCTCGTAGGTGAGGAAGCCCTTCTCACGACCGGCGGCCAGGAGATCCTTGACCTCCTTGCGGTCGGCGATGGGCTCCTCATCCACCTCGTCTTCCACGGCGTCCGGATCGACCTCGACCGCGGCGGCCGCCTCCTCCGCGGCCTCCTCGGGATCGACCTCGTCGGACTCCACCTGGGTGACGGCCTTGCGCTTCTTGAGCGCCTCGGTGGCCTTCTCCACGGCGGCGGCCTTCTCGGCCTTCTCGGCGCGGTCGGCCTTCTTGGCGGAGACGGTATTGGTGCTGGCCTCAGCGCTCTCGGTACCCTTTGCCGAGGCTTCCTCCGGGGACTTCTTCTTCTTCCGGATCTCCGGGGCCACCTTCTTCTTGGGCTTGACGGCCACCTTCGAGGAGGGCTTCTGCGTCGGCATTCGGGTACTTCTCCTTAGAAAAACAGGGGCTTGGCCTGGAGCGAGCCGGCCCATCTATCGCAAAGTGGAGGATTCTTACAAACGCGAACTCAAACCGGTTGCATTGGGGTCTTTGTTCCCGGGACAACTTGGCTTACGTCCGCGCAAATTTGGGCGTTACCATGCTGTAAGTAGGCGAAATTTCTACGAAGTACCTAATTTGTGCGTTCCGCCTCAAAATCGCTCGAAGTTCGCTTCGTCTTTTCTCTTTACCGCAAGAAGCGGGGATCCTTCTTTTTAGAGAACGGCCCATATTGGTTAAGTGGTCGGAATTACTGGGGAAATCTTACAACGGGCGTTCCGCGTCAAGGCGCTTTCGCAGTTCGTTCAGCCTCTTCTTTTCCTCCAGAAGGCTGCGGACCTCTTCAGGCAGGTCACTTGCCTGCTCCCTTGGGATACGACGAAGTAGATCGGTTACCTCCGCTCGGCGTCGATCGACCAGTTGGAGCTTCAGTGCCCGACACGTCGCAACGAAGTACTGCTCCAAGGAGTGACCCCCATCTTCTGGAGGGAGTTTCCGCAGGGCATTCTCCAGGGCGTATTTTACCTCCTCGCTTGCGTCGAAGAGCACATCTGCTGGGCTTTGGCCTGAGACTGCGCCGCCTTGTGCGAGTCGCAGCCCTGGATGGGTCAATTCGTCGCTTACTCGGTATTGGTCGCGAGTTATCAGGCGGGGGCTGCGTAGGAGTGCGGCCACATAAAGAGCTTCAAGCTCGTCTGGAGGCTGCACCTTGGCTTGGCCCACAAGCCGAGCAGTCGCTCCATTCGACGGAAGACCATTAGGGCTAACTGATGCCGCAGCTTGTTTCGGCACTCCATGTGGGGACTGACTGCTCCGCATACTGGCTTCCAGCTCCATAGGTGGAAGCCCGAAATGAGTCCCCATTGCATTAAAGAAGGCCGAACGGATCAACCCAGCAGGCAAATAAGCGGCAACAGGCTTGAGTCGCTCTAGTGCCTCCATTTTTTCTTCAAAGCTGGCTGCTTTGCCTCTTGGCAGGCATGCGCCAAATAGGTGGGCAGTCAGAGGCTGTGCTTGGTTGATGAGCGACTCCACTGCCGCAGGACCTTCTCTCCTGGCAAATGTATCTGGGTCATCACCCATCGGTAGCAGGGCTACTTGTGCAGACACTCCTGCAGCAAGCAGAGGGCCTGCCAAGCGCTCCACTGCCTTAATGCCCGCGCTATCTCCATCAAGTAGCAGCACAACATTTTTGGCTCCAGCTCGCTTGAGCGCTGAAAGGTGCCCGTGCGTAAGTGCTGTTGAGCAAAGGGCTACTGCATGGCGGACCCCTGCTTGATGCAGGCCGATGCAATCGAAGTACCCCTCAACCAGAACGGCGCAATTACGACGTCGGAGCTCGTCTCGAGCTTGGTCCATCCCATAGAGCGTATTGCTCTTGTTGTAGAGGACGGAGTCCTTGGAGTTCAGGTATTTGGCTCCGTCTTCACTGCCTAAGAGGCGTCCACCAAAGCCGATGGTCCTCCCCTCGGGCGAACGAATAGGGATCATGAGCCGACTTCTGAAGAAGTCGAAGTAGCCATCTCCTTTACTACGAGGCAGAACGAGCCCAGCCTTAGTTCCCCATTCGATCATCCCGGCCTTGAGGAAGCGGTCTGCCAGTGCTGTCCATTCTGGTGGTGCCCAACCTAGTCCGAAGAGACGAGCGGTTTCAGCGGAGACGCCGCGACTAGCCAAGTAGGCTCGTGCATCACGCCCGGTCTGCTCGTTCCAAAGCAGCGTTTTGAAGTGCTCTGTCGCGAAGTCAGTTGCTTGCTTGATGTGCTCGCGATCGCGTTCCGCTGGGTCTTGAGCCGCCTCAAGATCAACGCCCAGTTCGCGCGCTAGATCTCGTACTGTGTCCGCGAAGTTCTTGCCGAGATACCGCTGGACGAACGAGAACGCGTTGCCACCCGCATGGCACCCGTAGCAGATGTACACCCCTTTATCGGGATTGACGTAGAACGAAGGGGTTTTTTCTTGGTGGAATGGGCACCGACCCCGGAATTCGCGTCCAGCCTTCTTCAACTCCGTATAGCGCGAGATGAGGCTGACGATGTCTATCCGTCGAAGTACCTCCTCGACCTTGTGCTCGGGGATCATCATGGGCCCCACCCCCTCTGCCCGGCGTGGCTGGACCGCCATGGTCCGCACACCGGCCCCTTCGGACGAGTATGCCGCCCCCCCCTGACATGGGGGCCACGGGCGCCAGGACGCGAGGCGTCGCCGGGGGGCGGAAGACCGGAAACGTTCCGGCGCGGGTCGACGATGTAGGGCAAGAGGGCCATTTCCGGTGCTGCACGGGCTGCCCAGGTAGTGGGGCAGGGGGGCAACCGGAATACCCTTAATGGCCGATCAGCGACCGGGCAAGTTCAAGACCTGCCCGGCGCCGTTCGAGGCCGGGAACTTCAGGACAGCTTGGACAGCTGGCTCTTCACTTCGTCGGAGATGGCGCGGCCCTCGGCGCGGCCCTGCAGCCTGGGGCTGACCAGCTTCATCACCGCGCCCATGTCCTTGGCGCTCTTGGCACCGGCCTCGGTGATGGCGGCCTGGACCTCGGCGCGCAGCTCGTCGGCGGACAGCTGCTTGGGCAGGTAGTTCTGGAGGACGGAGATCTCCTGCTCCTCCTTCTCCGCCAGCTCCGGGCGACCGCCGGACTTGAACTGCTCGACGGAGTCACGCCGCTGCTTGATGAGGGTGGCGATGACCTGAAGGATGCTGGCCTCGTCGAGAGGGCCGGTGGCGCCGGGCTCCACTTCCTTGTACTTGATGGCGCTCTTGAGCATCCGCAGGACGCTGGTGTGCAGCTCGTTCTTCGAACGCATCGCGTCCTTGAGGTCGGCGTCGAGGCGCTCTCTCACGGTGGCCATGGCAGGACTCCAGGAATGTGTGGGAAGGGTTGCTACACAGACGGGAGCCAGGGGGCGGAACTGACGCCACCCCAGCTCCCCGGGGCGCTAGTACGTCTTGCGCGCCTTCTTCACCGCGCGCTTCTTGGCCGCGAGGGCCTTCTTCTTCCGCTTCACGGAAGGCTTCTCGTAGTGCTCACGCTTGCGGATCTCGGAGAGGATTCCAGCCTTCTCGGTGGCCTTCTTGAAACGCTTGAGGGCGCTCTCGATGGACTCGCCGTCCTTCACTCGAATACCGGGCATACTGTCACCTCCTTCCGCATGCGCTAGAAATGTAGGGGGCGCCGATATGACGCAGCGGGCATGAAAACGCAAGGACGCCCGCAGAAAAGGATCTGCAGGGTGGGCTAAAGTGTACCCCGTGAGCCCCGCCCTCATCCTCGTCCTGCTGTTGTCGACCGGCCAGCACGGTGGCCAGGGAGCGACTGGTTGCTGGATGTCCTGCCAGAAGCACGTGCAGGACGCCGCCCTTCGCTCCCAGGTGTGCAAGCTGTGCGTCACCTCTGGCCGCGCCGATGCCTGGGTGCTGGAGCTGGCCAAGGTGAACCCCGTCCCCCAGGCGGCGCTGCGCTCGGCGCTCGCGGACCCGAACTGGCGGGTGCGGTGGGCGGTGCTGCGCGCCCAGGCCAAGGTCCGCGGTCACACCGAGCCGCGCGTGCTCGCGGACTGGGTGGCGGAGGCCTCGGCGAAGGAGGAGGTGCTCGCCTGTGTCACCGCCGCGCGTGCCGCCGCTCAGGCGGGACGCTCCACCGCCACCTTCCTCAAGGACGCGGGGAGCAAGGGCGGGGCAGCGGCCGCTCGGATCTGGGCCCACCGGGACGCCGTCCGGGAGGCCCTGGAGGTGGAGGTGTACTCGGAGGAGCGGCAGCTTCGGGGCGAGGCGCTCGTCCACCTCGCCGCCTTCCTCGGCCAGTCGCCGGCTCGGGTGCTGCTGTCCGCCATGGCCCGGCGCCCCGAGTCCGGTGACGAGGCCGCCGCCTCCGCGCTCCTCTCCGTGGCCGATAAGCAGGGCACCTCGGTGGGAAGGATGCTCCTGCTGGAGGCGAAGTCGCAGGACCAGGCCCTCATCAACCGCCTCTTCGCCATCTACTCCAAGGAGTTGGAGACACTCCAGAAGGGGCTCTCCGCCACCGATCCCGCCAATCGGCGCGCCACCGTGCAGGCGTTGCGGCGCTACGGCCCGCTGGCACAGCGCGAGCTGGAGCGCGCCCTGACGGACACGGAGGCCCTGGTGCGCCGGCTGGCCGCGCTCGGGCTGGCCGAGGCCGAGGGCCTGACGCCGAGCGAGGCCGCGAGTCGGCGGGTGCGCGCCGAGGGTGTGCCGCTGGCCACCCGGCGCGCGTGGCTGCAGGTGGCCGCGGCCGACAAGGGCTGCGAGCCGTTCCTCCTGGAGGTGGGGCGCGACGCGAGCCTTCCAGCGGAGGTGCGGGGGGAGGCGGTGGCCTGGCTCGCCGAGTGCGACGGCAACAGCCGGCGCCGCTTCCAGGTGCTGTCCCCCTTCCTCGAGGACGCGCAGGTCCTGGTACGGGCCGGGGCGGTGCGGGCGCTCTCCGTGCCCCGTTCGGAGGAGGGAGACGCGGCCATCGCCGCCGCGCTCGGGGACTCCGCGCCGGAGGTCGTGGCCGCGGCACTCGAGGTGGTGGGCCGGCAGCGGCAGCTGCCCCAGGTGGAGGCCGCGGTGGCCCTGCTCGGCTCCGAGCACCCCGAGGTGCGCGAGGCCGCCGCCCACACGCTGGAGAAGATCGGCCGCGCCCAGCACGTGAGGCCCCTCTCCCAGACGCTCCAGTCTGACAGCGTGGCCTCGGTGCGCGTGGCCGCAGCGCAGGCCTTGGCTACCCTGGGGGGACCCTTTGCCGCCTCCGCGCTCAGTCAGGCCCTGTCCAAGGACCCGGACTCCCACGTGCAGCACGTGGCGCGGCGGGGCCTGGAGCGGCTCGGCTTCAGCCCTCCATAGGGGCTCGCACGGAGTCCTTGCTGGCGCTCAGGTACGTGGATAGGGTGCGAGGTCTGGAGAAGTGGGAATGAAGATTACACGAGCCATCGTCGTCGAGCCGGGC
>NZ_DASVSO010000795.1:0-13428 GCF_036388035.1 Archangium sp. | reverse complement strand
GCCCGCGGCGACAGCGCGCCACGGGCCCTCGGTGCGTCAGCGGCTCACTGTCCCACGGGCGTCTGCTTCACCCGCCAGATCTCCTCGGCGTACTGCTTGATGGTGCGGTCCGAGGAGAAGATGCCCGAGTGCGCCACGTTGAGGATGGCCTTGCGCGTCCAGACCTCCTGGTCCTTGTAGGCGCGCGCCACCTCCTCCTGCTTCGCCGCGTACGAGGCGAAGTCCGCCAGCACGAGGTAGCGGTCCTCCCCCAGCAGGCTGTCCACCAGCGGCTTGAAGAGGTTCTTGTCCTCCGGCGAGAAGAAGCCCGAGGAGATGAGATCCATCGCCTCGCGCAGCTCGACGTTGCGCTCGTACTCCTCACGCGGCCGGTAGCCGGCGCGCTTGCGGGCGATGACCTCGTCCGCCGTGAGGCCGAAGAGGAAGAAGTTGTCGTCGCCCACCGCCTGGCGGATTTCCACGTTCGCGCCGTCCAGCGTGCCCAGCGTGAGCGCGCCGTTCATCATGAACTTCATGTTGCCCGTGCCGGAGGCCTCCATGCCCGCGGTGGAGATCTGCTCGGACACGTTGGTGGCCGGGATGATGCGCTCGGCGAGGCTCACCCGGTAGTTGGGGACGAACAGCACCTGCAGGCCCGTGGTGCCCGCGTCGCTGTTGACCACCTCGGAGATGCCGTTGATGAGGCGGATGATGAGCTTGGCCTCGTGATAGCCCGGCGCCGCCTTGGCCCCGAAGAGGAACACCCGCGGGGCGATGATGGTGTTTGGATCCCTCCGGGCCTTCATCCACAGCGACACGATGTGCAGCGCGTTGAGCAGCTGGCGCTTGTACTCGTGCAGGCGCTTGATCTGCACGTCGAAGATGGCGTTCGGGTCCAGGTTCACCTGGCAGGTGTCGCGCAGGTAGCGGGCCAGGTCCTCCTTGTTCTGCTTCTTCACCTGGGCGAAGGCCTTGCGGAACTCCGCGTCCTCCGCGAGCGGCGCCAGCTTCTGGAGCTGATCCAGGTCCGTGGCCCACCCGCCGCCGATGCGGCTGGTGATCAGCTTCGTCAGGCGCGGGTTGCTCCACGTCAGCCAGCGCCGCGGCGTCACCCCGTTCGTCTTGTTGTTGAAGCGCTCGGGGTACATCTCCGCGAAGTCCGGCATCACGTCGCGCTTGAGCAGGCTGCTGTGCAGCTCGGCCACGCCGTTGACGCTGTGGCTGCCCACCACCGCCAGGTGCGCCATGCGGATCTTCTTCTCCGGACCCTCCTCCACGAGGCTCAGCCGCCGCATCCGGTCATGATCGAACGGGTGGCGGATCTGCACCTGCCGCAGGAAGCGGTGGTTGATCTCGTAGATGATTTCCAGGTGGCGCGGCAGCAGGCGCTCGAAGAGCGTGGCGGGCCACTTCTCCATGGCCTCGGCCAGGAGCGTGTGGTTGGTGTAGCCGAAGGTGGCCTGGGTGATGGCGAAGGCCTCGTCCCAGTTGAGGCGCTTCTCGTCCACGAAGACGCGCATCAGCTCGGCCACGGCGATGGCCGGGTGGGTGTCGTTGAGCTGGATGGCCGCCTTGTTGGGGAAGTCGCGGAAGTCCGTGTGGCTCTTCAGGTAGCGCCGGACGATGTCCGCGATGGAGCAGGCGACGAAGAAGTACTGCTGCTTGAGGCGCAGCTCCTTGCCGGCCTGGAAGGCGTCGTTGGGGTAGAGGACCTTGGAGATGACCTCCGAGTCGTTCTTCTCCACCACCGAGCGCTCGTAGTCACCGGCGTTGAAGAGCAGGAGGTCGAACTCCTCGCTGGCGCGCGCCTGCCACAGCCGCAGGGTGTTGACGGTGTTGTTGCCATAGCCGGCGATGGGCGTGTCGTAGGGCACGCCGATGACCGTCTTGCCGCCCACCCAGCGCGCCATGGGGCGGCCGTCGGCGCCCTGGTGGTGCTCCACGCGCCCGAAGAAGCGCACCGCCACGGCCTTCTCCGGCCGGACGATCTCCCAGGGGTTGCCGAACTTCAGCCACTCGTCGGCGCGCTCCACCTGGTAGCCGTCGACGATGTCCTGCGTGAAGATGCCGAACTCGTAGCGGATGCCGTAGCCCATGCCGGGGTAGGCGAGCGTGGCCAGCGAGTCGAGGAAGCACGCCGCGAGCCGTCCCAGGCCGCCGTTGCCCAGGCCCGCGTCCGGCTCCATCTCCACGAGCGTGCCCAGGTCCACGCCCACCTCGCGCATGGCCTGCTCGGCGGCCTCGTACATGCCGATGTTGATGAGGTTGTTGCCCAGGGCACGACCCAGCAGGTACTCGGCGCTGAGGTAATAGGCGCGCTTCACGTCCTGCTCGTAGTAGGTGCGCGCGGTGCGGACCCAGCGGTCGGCGAGCCGGTCACGCACCGCGAGCGCCAGGGCCATGAAGCGGTCGTGGGCGGTGGCCGTCTCCGGGTTCTTGCCACGCGAGTAGCGCACGTGCTGGAGGAAGCCGTGGCGTACGTTGTGCGGATCCAGGCCGGTGCGGCTGGGATCTCGCCCCGTGTCGTGCGTGTCGGACGCGGAGGAGTGCGGCAGGTCGGCGACGGAGGCGGGGTTGGACATTCGGGGACTCTTGGCGGAAAGCAGGTTGGCCAAAGGAAACAGATGGGCCCGCTAGGCTATCCCGTCGGGCAACCCGCTCGCACCGAAGAAAAAGACGGGTGCCTCCAGGGCGAGCGGGCGCTCGGGAGGGGCCTGCTCGCACGCAAGGGCGGCGGACGCGGGAGTACACGCCAGGGTGGGCGGACGTGCGTCGTGGCGCACGAGGACCGGGCGCGTAGAGTCCTGCCGATCAGGCGAGGACTCTGCTAGGAAGCAGGAGCATCCAGGTTCTGCCCCCCCTTCGGAACCCGGAAGGTTTCTTCATGCCTAGCGACAAGACCGAACTCGCTCAGCGGATCGCGATCTGCAAGCCCGAGGACACCGTCCGAGGCTTCATCTTCAAGTCCGTGTACGGGCTGGTGGAGCAGCGAGCGGGCACCGCGGGCGTGGATCGCATCCTGCAGCAGCTCCGGGGCGCGAAGATGCCGGTGGACTTCTTCTCCTACCCGGTGGCGGACTTCCTGCGGCTGCTCTACACGGCCGCGGACGTGCTGGAGCCGCAGTACCCCAGCATCCAGGACGCCTTCCGGGCGTGTGGCGCCTCCACGGTGACGGGCTTCTTCAACTCCTATGTGGGCAACACGCTGATGAAGCTCATCGGCATGGGCGAGCCCCGGCGGGCCCTCTCCACGGTGGGCACGGTGTACTCCACCCTGGTGAGCTACGGCACGCGCGAGTTCCAGGACCTCGGGGGCAACCGGGGGCTCATCATCTTCCGCGGGGACATGCAGCCCATCTACTTCCACGAGGGCAGCCTCACCGAGGTCCTCCGCGTGCTGTGCGGCAGTGGCAAGGTGACGGGGAAGGCGCTCTCGCTGGACCAGGCCGAATACCTGCTCGAGTGGTCCTGAGCGCCTTCCCGGCGCGCGTCAGCGCTTCTGGCCCGCCCAGAAGAGGTTGGTGCCCGACGCGTCGGTGGTGAGCTCGAGCGTGCCCATCTTCCGCTCGGGGGTGCCCTCACAGAGCCCTTGGAACTGCTCGCGCGAGCGGTGGTACACGTTCCAGTCGCCCACGTACGTCATGAAGGCCCGCCAGGGGTTCTGGTCGTGCAGGTTGGTGAGCAGCAGCAGCCCACCGGGCGCGAGCAGCGAGGACATCATGTCCAGGAAGCGGGAGATGACGTTGTCCTTGAGGTAGTCGAGGATGCCCGCGGCCACCACCACGTCCAGCGGCCCGTCCGGATGGCGCAGCTTGTCCAGGGAGTCGCGCTGGCGGATGAGCTGGTAGGTGGAGAGCTGGACGAAGCTCAGCTGCGGCGGGGGGACGCCCCCGCGGGGCATGCGCGCCAGCTTCTCGAACTGCCGGCGGCAGTAGTCGAGCGGGGCGGGATCGAAGTCGCACAGGACGAAGGAGCCCGTGCCCCCCAGGGAGGTGTGCTCGCGCAGGGTGTGCTCGGGCCCGCACGCGAAGGACATGACGCGCAGGGGGCGCCCCAGCTCCTGCTCCCGCCGGCGCATGTGGCCGAGCAGCCAGGGCGGCCGCGCCCGGTGCGCCTGGGCCGGCCCGCAGTTGAGCGCGTAGTGGGACAGCAGCCGCGCCAGGGTGGAGACGCCCTGGTCCTCGATGCCGAAGACCATCTCCACCGTCACGTAGTCCCCGGGGTAGCCCAGCGGCTTGTCCACGGCGCGCCGGATGAAGGGGGACTGGAGGAAGAAGGGCTGCACGGCCGAGTGGTGGTGCTCCAGCGCGCGCTCGCGCTCCTCTTCCGTGAAGCCGGCGTCCAGCTCCGTGAGCCGGGCGTAGATGCCGTCCAGCCAGGCCGTCACCTCGGGGATGCGTCGGCGCAGCAGCTCGCGCTGCTCCTCCTGCATGGCCTGGCGCTGCTGAGGGTCTCTCGGGAAGCGCGCGAGGCGCTCCGGGAGGCCTTGCTGCAATTCGTCACTGAGCCGGGAGAGCCCGCGGTGGAGCTCCTCGGAGGTATGGATGAACTCGGCGATAGCGGACATGCGATCTGAGGGGATGGGGGGTTCGAGGGGAACGGTCCATCCTATCAGACAGGTCACGCCGTGCGCAGGGGGGGCACCCGCGCGAGGCGGGCCGCCCCCGAGGGGCGGGCACGAAGGACCCTACAGCCGAGGTCAGGGAGACAGCCCCGGAAGAACCTACTTCTGGGCGCCCACGGCGGCGACGGAGACGGCGTCGAGCTGCTGGGCCAGAGGGGCCAGCTTGGCGTGGAAGTCCGGCAGGAGGCTCTTGGGCAGCGGCTCCGTGCGCGGGAAATTCTGGTTGAGCGGGTTGACGTGGCCGCCGTTGCGCTTGAGGGCGTAGTGCAGGTGGGGGCCGGTGCTGCGGCCCGTGTTGCCCGAGTAGGCGATGACCTGCTTCTGGCTCACCCGCGCGCCCACGCGCACCCCCGCGCCGTACTTCGACAGGTGCAGGTAGCACGTCTCGAAGGAGTTGGCGTGCCGCACGCAGACGGTGTTGCCGCCCGCGCCGGTGTTGTGCGCCACGGTGACGGTGCCGTCGGCCACGGACCACACCGGCGTGCCGATGGCCGCCGCGTAGTCCACGCCGTTGTGCGCCTTCACGTACTTGAGTACCGGGTGCACGCGGCTGCCGAAGCGGCTGGTGACGTGCGCGTACTTCAGCGGGCTCTTGAGGAAGGCCTTGCGCGCGCTCGCGCCGTCCTCCTGGAAGAAGCTCGCCTTGCCGTCCGGCAGCTCGTAGCGGAAGACGCGCTTGGTGCCCACCGACTCGCCCTCGTACGTGGCCGCCAGCACCTCGCCGTAGCGGAGGATGCGGCCCTTGGAGACGAACTTCTCCACCAGCGCCCGCGCCCGGTCTCCCTTGCGCACGTCTCGGTAGAAGTCGATGTCCCAGGCGAACACGTCCGCCAGCACCATGCCGATCAGCGGATCCTCGCCCGCGGCCAGCGCCGCCTCGTAGAGCGAGTTGTTGATCTCCAGCGACACCAGGGCGACCTGCTTCTCCACCTCGATGGAGCGCTTGCTGCCGACGAACTTGTCGCCGTCGCGGCGCACCTGCCACTCGTCCACGGCGCTCTGCCGGTAGTCGAAGAAGTCCAGCTCGCCCTCGCGCAGGACGAGGCGGAACTGGTCTCCCACGCGCGACTTGCGGAAGTCGAACACGCCCTCGAGCGCGGAGATGAGCGCCCCCACCTGCTCCGGGGGCAGCCCCGCCTCCTGCAACGCGGCCGCGAGCGGCTGGTTGGGCTCGATGCGGCGATTCTTGACGGTGTAGGCGGCGGCTTCGGCGAAGGACGCGGCGAACAGCACGCCCAGGCACAGGACGGTAGCGGCGAGTCTCATGGAGCCCGCGCAGTGTAATGGAGCTACAGACCTGTTCCTAACTTCCGGCGGAAGATTTCCGCATGCCGACGGGGGCTCGCCTGGACGGCTGGGCTCCCCCGTGCAGGGGAGCCGTGGTTTTGCCGTCCGGCGGAAATCAGCGCCCGCTCACAGCTCGATCTTCTTCTCCGTGTGGTTCTGCCCGTCGAAGCGCAGCATCACGCCCTTGTTGTCGTAGCGGGTGATGATGTTGGTGGGCCGGCGCCACAGGGACTGCAGGTTGCGCAGCGTCTCGCGGGCATAGTCCCCCTTGAGGTCCTGCCCGTCGTGCTTGTGCGCGAGCAGCAGCTCGCCCCGGTTCTCGTGGTTGCCGTCCACCACCTCGATGATGGGCTGGCCGAAGTTGGTGAGCCCCTGCAGCAGCTTGTTCTTCACCTTGCGGAACTCCCGGTCGAGGATCTCCCACGAGTTGCGCTTCTCGTTGAAGCCGTAGACGAAGAGCTTCTGGTCGATGGCGAACTCGGCCGTGAGGAAGGTGTCGATGAAGGTGATGTCGTTGTAGTGCTTGCGCACCTCGAAGATCTTCTCGCGGCCCGCGTTGAGCTTCTTGTCCCAGGAGCGGCGCGCGCGCAGGTCGTCGCACTCGTCCCACTCCTTGCCGAAGCGGCCCTTGTTCCAGCGCTCCTCAATGTCCCGCCACAGCTCGATGCCGAGCTTGTACGGGTTGAGCGCGCCGGGCCGGGTGCCCATGGTGCCCGAGTGCCGGTCCGCGTAGTCGATGATCTCCTCATCCTTGAGGGCGCGCCGGGTCATGATGGTGGAGTGCCAGTAGCTGGCCCACCCCTCGTTCATGATCTTCGTCTGGCCCTGGGGCGCGAAGTAGTAGGCCTCGTCGCGGATGATGGAGAGGACGTCGGACTCCCAGGGCTCGAGCGGGGCGTGCTCCAGCAGGAAGAGCAGCACGTCGCGCTGGGGACGCTCGGGGAACTTCTTGGCCCGCTGCTTCTCGTCCTCCACCTTCTGGCGCTGGCTGTCGAGGAACTCGGAGGGGTTGATGAAGCCGCGCATGTACTCGCGGTCCACCTTGAAGCCCTCCACCCGCTCGTTGGACTTCATCTCGTCCTCGGCCCGCTTGGGGTCCGGGTTGCGACGGATGTGCGGGGCGTGCTGGTCGATGAGGTTCTCCAGCGACAGCGTCCGGTCGATGAAGTCCTCCACCTTCTCCACGCCAATCTTGTCGATCCACCGGCGCACGCGCGTGGCGTGGTTCGCCATGTCGTCGATCATCCGGCGGTTGGTGTGGCGGAAGGAGAAGTTGTTCTTGAAGAAGTCGCAGTGGCCGTACACGTGGGCCATCACGAGCTTCTGATCCACGTCCGAGTTGCTCTCCTGCAGGTAGGCGTAGCAGGGGTCGTTGTTGATGACGAGCTCGTAGATTTTGCTGAGCCCGTACTCATAGCCCTTGGAGAGCTGCTCGTACTCCATGCCCCAGCGCCAGTGCGGATAGCGCGTGGGGAAGCCTCCGTAGGAGGCCACCATGTTGAGCTCGTCGTAGCTGACGACCTCGAAGATGGTCTCGAAGAAGTCGAGACCGAAGGCGCGGGCATAGCCCTCGATCTCCTCCTTGAGCTTCGACAGGCTGGGGGTGAGGCTCTTGGGCATCGCGAGCTCCGGGGGGGCGTGGACCGCTTAGCGGCCCTTGCCGAGGAAATCCTTGATGGAGGCGTAGATGGCGTCCTTGTCCGCGATCTCGCTCAAGGCGACATTGTTGGCATCCCCGATGGCCTCGCGCAGGTCCTTGATGAACTGGCCGCTGCCGTAGGGGCTCTCCACCTGGCCGTAGGCGAACTGGTTGACGCCCGGGAGGATGTCCTCGCGCAGCATCTCGATGCACTGGCGCGTGTCATCCGCGCTCCAGTTGTCCCCGTCCGAGAAGTGGAAGGGGTAGATGTTCCACGCGCTCTTCGGGTAGTCCGCCTTGATGATGTCCCGGCACAGCTTGTAGGCGCTGGAGATCATCGTGCCGCCGGACTCGCGGGTGTGGAAGAAGGTGTCCCGATCCACCTCGCGCGCCACGGCGTCGTGGATGATGTAGCGGGCCTCCAGGCCCTTGTACTGGTGGCGCAGCCACGTATCGAGCCAGAAGCTCTCGACGCGGACGATCTCCTTCTGCTCGTCCCCCATCGAGCCGGACACGTCCATCATGTAGATGATGACGGCGTTGGTCTCCGGCAGCTCCTGCAGCTTGTAGCTGCGGTAGCGCCGGTCCTCGCGGGTGGGGACGATGATGGGCCGGTTCGGGTCATACGTGCCCATGGCGATCTGCCGCTTCAGCGCCTGCTTGTAGGTGCGCTTGAAGTGACGCAGCGACTCGGGGCCGGTGGTGTTGACGCCGGTGTACTTGATCTTCTGGGTGACGATCTTCTCGTTGTGCCGGCGCTCGATGTGGGGCAGCTGCAGCTCCTCGCCGAGAATCTGCGCCAGCTCGTCGAGCGTGACGTCGACCTCCAGGGAGTGGTCGCCCTCTCCCTGGCCGGCCTGATGCCCGTCCCCGGGCTGAACCGAGCCCGGGGAGAGCTGCTGACCCACCTCGCCATCTCCCTGACCAACGCCCCCCTGCTCCTTGTGGCCGTACTTGAAGTGGGGAATGTCGATGAACGGGATGGGGATGGAGATGGAATCCTTCCCCTTCTTCCCGACCATTTCCCCCTTCTGCACGTACTTGCGCAGGTTGGCCTTGATCTTCCCGCGGACGATCTGCTTGAAGCGTGAGTGGTCTTGGTGGATCCGCAGCGACACGTCAGCCCCCTTGGGTGCTACTCCTTGGCGTCACCGCGCGCGAAGATGCTGGCCACGAAGTTGAGCACGTCCGTGGAGCAGATCTCGCAGTAGCCGTAGTTCTTCATCATCCGGTCCTTCACCAGGTCGATCTTCTCCTGGGTCTCCTTGTCCACGACGCTGGAGACGAGGTTCTTGAGCTTGATGCTGTCCTTCTGGTCCTCGAACAGCTTGAGCTCCAGGGCCTTGTGCAGCCGCTCGTTGGTCCGGTAGTTGAAGCTCTTGCCGTCCACCGCCAGGGCGCCGATGTAGTTCATGATCTCCCGGCGGAAGTCGTCCTTGCGGCTGTCGGGGATGTCGATCTTCTCCTCGATCGACCGCATCAGGCGCTCATCCGGCTCCTCGTAGAGACCGGTGTACTTGTTCTTCACCTTCTCCTTCTGGGTGTAGGCCTTGATGTTGTCGATGTAGTTGCCGCACAGCTTGCCGATGGCGTCCTCGTCGGCGCTGATGGCGCGCTGGACCTCGTTCTTGACGATGTCCTCGTACTCCTGCTTCACGGAGGTGAGCATCTCCTTGAAGCGCTTGCGCGCGTCGTCGCTGTTGATGAGCGAGTGGCCCTTGAGGCCGGCCTCCAGCTCGTTGAGCACCATGAAGGGGTTGATGCAGCCCTCGCCCTTGTCGCTCACCAGGGCGTTGGAGATCTTGTCCTGGATGTAGCGGGCGCTGATGCCCTCCAGGCCCTCACGCGAGGCCTCCTTGCGGAGCTCCTTGATGTTGTCCTCGGTGAAGTTGGGCAGCGTCTTGCCGTTGTAGAGCTTGAGCTTCTGCAGGAGCGAGAGGTTGTGCTTCTTGGGCTCCTCCAGGCGCGTGAGCACGGCCCACATGGCGGCCATCTCGAGGGTGTGCGGCGCGATGTGCTTGCCCTTGATGGCGCGGGAGTTGAAGTCCTTCTCGTAGATCTTCACCTCCTCGGAGAGCTTGGTGATGTACGGGATGTCGATCTTCACCGTACGGTCGCGCAACGCCTCCATGAACTCGTTGGTCTCGAGCTTCTTGAACTCGGGCTCGTTGGTGTGCCCGATGATGACCTCGTCGATGTCCGTCTGGGGGAACTTCTTGGGCTTGATCTTGTGCTCCTGCGAAGCCCCGAGGAGATCGTAGAGGAAGGCCACGTCGAGCTTGAGCACCTCGACGAACTCGATGAGGCCGCGGTTGGCGATGTTGAACTCGCCATCGAAGTTGAAGGCGCGCGGGTCCGAGTCCGAGCCGTACTCGGCGATCTTCCGGTAGTTGATGTCACCGGTGAGCTCGGTGGAGTCCTGGTTCTTCTCGTCCTTGGGCTGGAAGGTGCCGATGCCCACGCGGTCCTTCTCGCTGAAGACGAGGCGGTTGACGCGCACGTGCTCCATGACCTTGGCGAAGTCACCCTTGTACTGCGTCATCAGGTCCTTGAAGACGAAGCGGCAGGCGGGGCACAGCTCGCTGCCATCCGGGATGGTGTAGCCACTCTCGGGCGGGCTCAGCTCGGTGAGTACCTTGGAGCGCCACTCGCGAGGGATGAGGTTGAGCGGCTCCTCGTTCATCGGGCACTTCATCTTCTCGCGGACGGTGACGCCATCCAGGCCCTTCTTCTCGGTGAGCCAGGCGAAGGTGTAGGCGGCGCCCTCGGGGGACTTGGAGTAGTCCTCCAGGCCCTTCTTGAGCAGGCGGGCGATGGTGGACTTGGAGGAGCCCACCGGGCCGTGCAGGAGGATGACGCGCTTCTCGGTGCCGTAGCCCTGGGCCGCCGACTTGAAGACGTTGACGAGCTTCATCAGCGGCACGTCCAGGCCGAAGATGGCGTCGCGACCGCCGAACTTCTCGTCACTGAAGAAGTGGTAGCGGATGAGCTTCTTCTTGTTGTCGATGTACTCCGTCTTCCCGTGGGAGAGGATCATGTCGTAGATCCTCTGGAAGGCGGTCCGAGTCACCTTGGGGTTCTTGCGGACGATTTCGATGTAGTCCTCGAAAGAGCCCTCCCAGTTGAGCTCCGCGTAGGTCTTCGCGTCCTGGAACGCGGCGATCTTCGCGACCCACGAACCCCTGTTCTCTACGTCCTTCATGTCTCTCCCTCGGACCCCCTGGAGCGCGGGATTTCCGCGCCTTTAGAGGGTCAAAAAGTGAACCTGGGGGGGTAATCGGCCATTCCAATTCCACCCATGGCGGGTCCCATCACGACACGACCGCCCGACCTGCCCTTTTCGGGACCCCGCCGCGGGGTGGGACCGCGTGGCCAGCTCGTGTCGGAGGGGCTCGTCGCCGGTGCGGCGGGCCCCGCCTCCACGGGGTGAAAAGGCATCCTCCATTATAAGGGTGTCGCCTCGCGCGGGCAGGGCTGTCTGTTCCGGGCGGTCATCAGTGAACGACAGTACGAGGGGATGGGTGGAAATTGGACGATCAGCTGGGGGGCAGCGTCCCTGCCTGCTCTCCTTGTCCGCGCGCCCCCGGACGGGACGTCTGTCGGGTAGAGGACAGCGGCTGGGCGTTGGCCATGGCCGGGGCCCTCCCGTCTGTTCGGCCCTAGGCGGCGGGAGAGGCGGCGATGAGATGGGTGAGGAGGGAGAGCAGCTCCGCGGGCTCCACCGGCTTGGCCACATGCATGTCGAAGCCAGCCGTCAGGGCGCGCGTCCGGTCCTCCACCCGGGCATAGGCCGTGAGGGCCACCGCCGGGACTCCACCTCCCTCCGTGGCCGGGAGCGCGCGCACCCGGGCGATGAGCCCGTAGCCGTCCTCGCCCGGCATGCCGATGTCCGAGACGAGCAGCTCGGGCTTCGTCTCCCGCAGCGCCTGGAAGGCCTCGGCCGCGGACGCGGCGGTGACGACGTGCGCCCCGCACTCCTCCAGCAGCATCTTCAGCACCTCGCGGTTGTCCTCCTCGTCATCCACCACGAGGATGCGCCGCTGCGCGAGCGTGGGCGCGGCGGGCGCTCGGACGACGGGAAAGGACCCCGACCTGCGCGGGGGGGCCGCGTCCGCCTGGGGCGCGCGGGGCTGGGCGGGGGGCAGGCGCACCGTGAAGGTGGCTCCCCGGCCCGGGCCCTCGCTCGCGACGTGCACCGTGCCACCGTGTTGCTCGACCAGGTGGCGGACGATGGCGAGCCCGAGGCCCAACCCCCCGTGCCGCCGCGTGGTGCCGCTCTCCAACTGGCGGAAGCGCTCGAAGACGTGGGGCAGGAAGTCCGCGGGGATGCCCGGCCCCTCGTCCACCACCGCCACCTCGACCGAGCCGTCCACGCGCCGCAGCAGCGCCCGCACGCGGCTGCCGCCGGGCGAGAACTTCACCGCGTTGGAGAGCAGGTTCCACACCACCTGCTGCAGCCGGCCCGGGTCCCCCATCACCAGGTCCTCCCCTGGCGAGGCGAGCTCCGGCTGGAGGCGGATGTCCTTCGCGTCCGCCGCGGGCCGCACCGACTCCATCGCCGCCTGGATGATGTCCGCCAGGTGCACCGGACGGGGCTCCAGCCGCAGCTTGCCGGAGATGATGCGGCTCACGTCCAGCAGGTCCTCGACGAGCTGGGCCTGCACCTGGGCGTTGCGGTCCACCGTCTCCAGCGCCTTCTCGCGCTTCTCGACGGGGAGCCGCCCGGTGCGCAGCATCTTCACCCAGCCGAGCATCGCCGTGAGGGGCGTGCGCAGCTCGTGGCTGACGGTGGCCAGGAAGTCGTCCTTGAGCCGGTTGGCCTCCTCGGCGCGCTGGCGCTCCGCCTGGGCCAGCGAGAAGAGCCGCGCGTTGTCGATGGCCAGCGCCGCCCGGCGTGCCACCTCCTCGACCAGCAGCACGTCCGCCTCCCCATACTGGCGGCCCGAGGACTCCGTGGTGAGGAACGTCAGCACGCCGAGCGTCCTCCCCCGCGCGAGCAGCGGGGCCGAGAGCAGGGAGCGCACCTCGAGCTCGCGGATGGTGCGCAGGTGCTCCTCATCCCGCGCCGCCTCCTTCGCTATCTCGGCGGTGAACTGGGTAATGAGGACCGTACGACCCGAGCGCAGCGCCTGTGTCGGCGGATGCCTGGCGTTCTCGCCGGTCACGACGTCGCGCACCCGGGTGGCCAGCTCGGCCAGGGCGGGGTCCGCGTGGGCCACCTCGACGCGCTCGACCCGGCCGTCCTCTCCCACCAGGTCCACGTAGCACCAGTCCGCCAGCGACGGGATGGCGAGCCGGACCACCTGCTTGAGTGTCGCCGCGTGGTCCAACGAGGTCGCCAGGACGGCGCTCGCCTCGGAGAGGATGCGGAGGGACTCCGCGCCGCGCTTCTGGTCATCGATGTCCGTGCAGGTGCCGAACCAGCCCTCGATACGCCCCTGGGCATCCCGGAGCGGCAGGCCCCGCGCGATGAACCAGCGGTACGCCCCATCCGTGCCCCGCCGCAGGCGGTACTCGGTGACGTAGGGCACCCCCGTGGTGACCGCACGCACCCACTCCCCGCTCACGCGCTCGAAGTCGTCCGGGTGGAGGCACTGGGTCCAGCCCGCTCCCAGCGCCTGCTCGGGCGTCTGCCCCGTGTACTCGTACCAGCGCGGGTTGAAGTACTCCGTCTGCCCGTCCGCGCGGGTCCTCCAGATGAGCTGGGGGACCATCTCCGCGAGGAGTCGGAAGCGCGCCTCGGACTCCCGCTGCGACCGCTCGGCGTGCTTGCGCGCGGTGACGTCCATCACCACCCCCGCCAGCTTCGTTGGCTGCCTGGCCTCGTCGAGCAGGACGCTCCCCCGGAGCTCCTGGTAGCGCACCTCGCCGTCGGCGCGGACGACGCGGTAGTCGAGCT
>NZ_DASVSO010000794.1:0-14151 GCF_036388035.1 Archangium sp. | reverse complement strand
CGCACGGGGCTGTCCGGCGGGCTGTACTTCAGGGCGTTGGCCACCAGGTTCGTCACCACCTGGGCGATGCGGTCCTCGTCCCACTCGCCTCGCGTGTCGCCCGACTGGCGCACCTCGATGGTGCGCTCGGGGTGGGCCGCCTCCAGCTCCGGCACCGTCTTCGCGAGCAGGCGGCTCAGGTCCATCGGCCGGCGCTCCACGCGCAGGCCCCCGCCCAGGCGCGCCTGGGTGAAGTCCAGCAGGTCCTTGACCAGGCGCACCGCGCGCTCGGCCGAGGACTGGATGCGCAGGATGCTCTTCACCTCACGCTCTCCCAGCTCCTCGCGGCGCAGCAGCGCCTGGGCCCCCAGCAGGATGGCGCTCAGGGGGTTGCGCAGGTCATGGGAGACGATGCCGATGAGCTGCTGCTCGAAGGCGGTGCGCGCCATCGCCTCGGCCTCGAAGACCTTGCGCGGCGAGATGTCTTGCCCGGTGCCCAGCAAGCGGATGGGACGTCCCGAGGCATCGCGGTGCGCCTGGCCCCGCGTGCCCACCCACCGCGCCGGCTGGCCCTCCTGGGGGACGGTGCGGAACTCGGCGGCGTAGGCCCCCGTGCCGCCGGGCGCCAGGGCCTCCTGGACGAGCAGGTCCACGCGCTCGCGATCCTCGGGGTGCACGCGCGAGAGGAAGGTGGGGTAATCCACGGGGGCGTCCGCCGACAGGCCGAAGAGGGCGCGCATGCGCCCGTCCCACACCACCGCGCCCGTGGTGACATCCATGTCCCACGTCCCCAGCTCCATGGCCTCCATCGCCAGACGGAGCCGCTCCTCGGCGGCGTGTACCTCCTGGGCGGCGAGCGCCTCGGAGCGCTGGCGCGCCCGCACCAGCTCCGTCACGTCCGAGGCGACGACGATGATGCCCTCCACGTGGCCCTGGCTGTCGCGCATGGGCTCGTAGACGAAGTTGAAGTACACGTCCTCGATGGCCCCGCCCTCCAGGCGCGCCACCTTCACGGGCAGCTCCGTGCCGACGTAGGGCACCCCGGTGGCGAGCACCTGGCCCAGCAGCGCCTCGAGGCCCTGGCCCGCCACCTCGGGGAGGGCCTCGAAGAGGGGCTTGTCCAGCACCTGCTCGGGGCGGCGGCCCCAGATGCGACACACCAGGGGATTGGCCAGCTCGATGACGTAGCGGGGCCCGCGCAGGATGGTGATGGCGCTGGGCGCCTGCATGAACAGCGAATGGAGCCAGGCGCGCTGGCGCTCGGCCTCCGAGCGGGCCTGGGCGGCCAGGGAGAGGGACTCGTCCCGGGCGCGCACCGCCTCGCGCAGCTGCTTGTTGGCGGCCTGGAACTCCAGGCCCCGACGCAGCACCTCCGCCTCCATCTCCGTATTGCGGCGCTGGAGGACCGCCGCGCGCTCCCGCTCCTCTTCGCCCAGGCGGGACAGGCGCACGAAGTCCGTCACGTCCTGCGTGCGGTGGATGAGGTAGAGCAACCGGCCATCGGAGGAGAACACCGGGGTGTTGGAGGAGCTCCAGTAGCGCTCCTCGAACCCCCCGCCTTCGGACTCGGGGAGCCGGAGGTCGTACTGCAGCACCTCCATGGTGTCCGCCGCGCGCGTGGCCATGGCCCGCTCGAGCGAGGCGCGCACGTTGCGCGTGCCGCTGGCCTGCGGGTCCGCCGGGTTGTCGGGGAACACCTCGAAGAGGCCGCGACCGACGATGCCCTCGCGGGTGGTCAGGGTGGCCCGCAGGTAGGCGTCGCTCACCGCCACGATGGTGAAGTCCGCGTCCGGTGCGAGGACGAGGTAGGCACCCGGGCTCTTCTCGAAGAGCTGCTGGAAGTCAGGAGAGGTCGGCGGAGGCATGGCGGGCAGATTGACGGAGTGAGGAAACAGGCAGGCCGCCCCGCGGCGTTCCCACCCATCGCCCGACGACCAGGCACGCGAGCGGTTGAGTTCCTCTCATGTTTCCAGGGAGGGAGCCGGGCTTCGCCTCAACGGAACTCGTCGACGATGAAGACCGCGGCCCTGGAGAACTCGAGGATGGCGGTCCCGGGCTTCGACTCGGGCCGTTTCCGAAGCTGGCCGTCCAGAAGTGAGGGAGTTCCTGCCGCGCCTGAGCCACCCTGCTCGGACAGACGCGAAGGGCGCCCCCTGATGGGTAGGCGGTCTGGTGCCCTATTCTCCAGGGCTGTTGCACTTGGAAAAAGGCCACTGTCATGACGAGGAAGTACCGAAGTCCTTGGGCGAGGGAGGGCGTCGGTACGCAGGTCGAGGCTCGACGGGAGAACTCGCGGGGCCCACCTCGGTGGGCGGCTGCGGGTACCCTGGGGCTGATCGTCCTCTTCCTCCACGCGGCCTGTGCCACTCACGCCCCCATGGGCGAGCAGCTCGCGAGGAGCCAGCGTTCTCGAACGCCCCCACCAGCGGCGAAGGAGCAGGAGTCCCGCCCGGCGCCACCTCGGTTCGAGCCCGTGGTTGTCGTCCAGGTGGAGTTGCTCGAGCCTCACGGCTCCACCCGGGTGGTGGGGGTCACACGGGCGGAGTTTCAGCGGGCGGTGCAACAGCTCGGTGGCCGCCTCCAGGTGGACGGGACGCCTCAGGAGGCAGCACACCGGCTCCTCCAAGCCATGCCAGAGGAGGAGCTGCTCGCCGAGGTGTACCGCGGTCGCGTCCTCGGCTTGGTGCCCCTCACCGACAAAGGCCCGCTCGTTCCCGAGGTGGAGGCAGCCCTTCGGGAGAAGTATCTGGGTTGGTGCGAGAAGCGCGGCGGCGGCGACTGTCTGGGGCTCTTCACGGATGGGCCCTACCTGCGCACGGACGACCGGCGCACGCTGGCGCTCGCCCTGGCCTTCGGCAACGTGCTCGACGAGACGCGCGAGGCCCTGGGGCGGGAATTGAGCCCCCAGGCGGTGCTCTCCTCCCTGGTGTGGGCCGCCGGGCTGTACCTCACCCTCTGGCTCGTTCCCGAGCCGAGCACGAAGGCAGTTGCCGCCACGCTTTCCGTGCTGCTCGTGGCATGGCTGGGGGTGGATGCGGTGTGGGGACTCATGGACGGGTGGGCCACCCTGGCGCACCGGGCCCATGAGGCCACCACGTTCGCGGAGTTGCGTGAGGCGGGCGAGGAGTTCGGCCAGTTGATTGGGACGGATGCGGCCCGGGCGATGCTCCTGGCCGTGGCCACGTTGAGCGGGCGAACGCTCGGGGACGTGGCGGCACGAGTGCGTTCCCTGCCGAGGTTCAACCTGGTGCAGGCGCAGTGGGCGGCCCAGGGCTTCCGGGCGCCGGTGACGGTGGCCGTGCAGGAGGTCGCCGCGGTGGAGGTGGCGGCGGACGCGAGCCGCGTGCTCGCGGTCGTCACATCGCCCCAGGCCCCCATCGCCCTGGCCATGCTCCACCAGAGCAACGCGGCACGCACGGCAGGGGCACCTGGGGGTCACTCCGGCACTATCGACATCCAGCACCACGGCGGCAACAGACAGGTCGTCCTGAGCAACGGTCAGCGGTGGCACCTCCCGCGAGGGAAGGACCTCCACGACATCCCCGCCGAGGACAAGCTGGGGGACGATCTCCAGGCGGCGGCAGAGCGCATTGCCCGGCAGTGGGGAAAGCAGCATCGCACCCCTGCGGAGACCGATGCCATCGATCGGGCACTCGCCGCGGGCAACCCTGACAGCGCCCGGCATTTGGACGCCCTGGCACGTGGGCGATGGGTCAACGCTCGGCTCAAGGAGGAGTTCCTTCAGCTCAAGTGGTCCTCGAAGGGAGTCGATGCGATGGACCCGCGACCAGGGGGGCTCAAATACGAGGTACTCTCCGGAACGAGGGAGAACTTCGCGGTCCACGGCCGGCGCATGGCCACCGAATTCTTCCGAATGATCTTCTTCTGAGGGATACGGGGATGTGGCCGGGCAACATCTTTTTCGAGAACCGAGAGATTGAAGACGAGCGGGTGGAGCTGGCCGGCGAGCCGGACCAACTCGTCTGCATGGGCCCGAACCTGACGCTGCGCCGGTGTACGGTCATCGTGCGTGTGCCGGCCAGTCGGTTGATCATCCATCAGCCTCGCCTCATCGACTGCACTGTCGAGTTCAAGCAGGAGTTGAGGAACCACCGGGGCTGGGTGGGTGCAATCCTCGAAAGCTGCCGGTTCAAGGGGCGCATGATGGGCTGCGACTTCGGGCCCTTTCCTGGGTACAGCACCGGGGGAGAGCACGGCCAGGTGAAGGACTGCGACTTCTCCGAGGCCCGGCTCGATGCTTGCCGGTTCCACGGCTGCGATCCGCTCACGCTTCGGCTGCCGCGCTGGCCGTGCTTCACCTTCGCGGACCCCATCGGAAGCGCCGCCGAGCTGAGCCGACTCAAGTGGCCTGCCCTGTTTGGAAGCGTCATCGTGGCGGGCCTGGGTCGTCAGCCGGCGTCCGCGACGGCCCTGACGTACCACGCGCCGTCCGTGGCGAAGCGTATGGAGACGACCCCGGAGGAGCTCCGGGCCGTCCTCGAGGGGCTCGACTGCATCATCCTGTGAAGAGGGCGGGAGGCGCTCAGCTGAAGGCGTCGTAGCCGGTGATGGCCTTGCCGAGCACCAGCGTGTGCACCTCGTGGGTGCCCTCGTACGTGTAGACGCTCTCCAGGTTGAGCATGTGGCGGATGGGCGGGTAGGCGTCGGTGATGCCGTTGGCGCCGTAGATGCTCCGCGCCACGCGAGCAATCTCCAGCGCGGCCTTCACGTTGTTGCGCTTGGCGAGGCTCACCATCACGGGCGTCACCTTGCCCTCGTCCTTGAGGCGCGCCAGCCGCAGTGAGAGGAGCTGCGCTTTGACAATCTCCTGCAGCATGTCCGCCAGCTTCTCCTGGGTGAGCTGGTAGGCGGCGATGGGCTTGTCGAACTGGCCCCGGGTGAGCGAGTACTCGCGAGCCCCCTCGAAGCAGGCGATGGCGGCGCCGGTGACGGAGAAGGCGATCGTCATCCGCGCGTTGTTGAGGCAGGACAGGGGCCCGCGCAGCCCCGTCACCCCGGGCAGCACGTTGCCGTCCGGCACGCGGACGTCCTGGAAGGACAGCTCGCTGGTGGTGGAGGCGCGCAGGGAGAACTTCCCTGGAATCTCCCGGGCGGAGAAGCCGGGCATCCCCTTCTCCACGAGGAAGCCGCGGATGGACTCGGGGCCGCCCTCGTCCGTCTTGGCCCACACCACCGCCACGTGGGCGACGGTGCCGTTGGTGATCCACATCTTGGAGCCGTTGAGCACCCAGGAGTCCCCGTCGCGGCGGGCGCGGGTGCGCATGCCGGCGGGGTTGGAGCCGAAGTCCGCCTCGGTGAGGCCGAAGCAGCCGATGAGCTCCCCGCGCGCCATGCCGGGCAGGAAGCGCTGCTTCTGCTCCTCGCTGCCGTAGGCGTGGAGGGGGACCATGCTGAGCGAGCCCTGCACCGAGGCGAAGGAGCGCAGCCCCGAGTCCCCTCGCTCCAGCTCCTGGAGGATGAGGCCGTAGCTGACGGTGTTCATCCCGGCGCAGCCGTAGCCGCGGAGGTTGGCGCCGAGCACCCCCATCTCCCCCAGGCGAGGCACGAGGTGGGAGGGAAAGGTGCCCTCGCGGAAGTGCTTGCCGATGATGGGCAGCACCTCGGTGTCGACGAAGCGGGCGACGGTGTCACGGGCCGCCTTCTCCTCGGGGGAGAGCAGGTCATCGAGGCGGAAGAGATCGGTGATGTCCGCGCGCGGCATGGGGCGTCCTCCAGGGGTGGGGGCGGCCGGTGCTTGTATCACCGGGCGGGCCAGACGAACGAGGGCCGGGTATCCTGCGGCGCCATGACGACTTCCAAGAAGACAGCGGTGGTGACGGGCGCGAGCCGCGGTATCGGTCGGGCCCTGGTGCAGGCCTTCGTGAAGGAGGGCTACGAGGTGTGGGCGCTGGCACGGGCGGCGGACGCACTGGAGTCGCTCGCACGCGAGACAGGGGGGGCGGTGCGCCCGCTGGCGATCGACGTGGCGGACGAGGCGGCGGTGCTGGCGGCGAGCAAGCGGATTCTGGAGGCGGGGACGCCGCGGGTGCTGGTGAACAACGCGGGAATCACCGTGTCGGCGCCGCTGAACAAGACGTCCACGCAGGACTTCCAGAAGGTGATGGCGGTGAACGTGACGGCGCCCTTCCTCTTCAGCCGCGAGCTGATGCCGGCGATGGCGGCGGCGGGCGGGGGCCGGGTCATCAACATCGGCTCCATCACGGCGACGCGAGGGGCGAAGTACACGTCGGCCTACTGCGCCTCGAAGCACGCGCTGCTGGGGCTGACGCGCGCGCTCGCGGTGGAGTGGGCGCGCAAGAACGTGACGGTGAACATCGTCAACCCGGGCTGGACGGAGACGGACATGTTCACGGGCGCGAAGGCGGCCATCTCGAAGAGCACGGGCCGCTCGGAGCAGGAGGCGCACGCGGCGCTGGCGAACATGAATGCCATGGGCCGGGTCATCCAGCCCGAGGAGGTCGCGGCCCTGTGCCTCTTCCTGGCCTCGGACGCGGCGGCCAGCATCACCGGCGCGGCCTACACCATCGACGGTGGCGAGGCGGGGTGAGCCCAGCCTCTCTGCTCCCCCGCTGCCCTCGTCATTGCCCCATTCCTCTTATGCGTACTGTGGTGCTGCCGCCTGCTGTGTCAGCATTCGTCCGTACGGCTGCTTCAGACCCTTGTCGCTAGCGCTTGCAATCCTACATTCCGTCCCTAGAATATTCCATAGGAGGAATGGCCGGTGACGTCGCTTCCCAAGGCAATGCGCCTCCAGGAATTTCTTCGGCGCCTCAGCTCTCTGCCCGCTGCGGAGAACCATGACCAGGCTCGAGCGCAGATCGACGAGACCCTCATCGCCGTTGAGGACGAGCTGTCCGGTGCCGTGTTCAACCCGGATAACTGGCGTACGGATGGTCGGATGTACCCCGCCCAGGATGACTCCGCGGCTGATGTGGACGGGTACCCGGGTGTTACCTCGTACCGCCACCGCGGCCACGAGACCTTCATCGCGGAAAACGGAGCTTTCGAAATCCGCGATGTGAAGCGGGATGAGGTACTCATCGAAAAGCCCGGTGCAGATGGAAAGGGAGTGTGGTCATGAACCCCATCGAGATCCTTCAGCGAGACATTGAGCAGGCACTTCCATCGACATGGACGAGGCTGCGCCGGCCGCGAAATCCGGAGGGCATGTGGTGGCTAGATGCCAAGCGGAACGACCACGTCGTGGCGGTGCAGTGGTCACCTCGCCGTGGTTTCGGTATCAGCGCCAGCGCGATTCCCGATGGGTACGGCGAAGGCCCAGATGAAACCTATGAGGACCGGGAGAGCGCCACAGCTCGTTTGCTCGTGCTCCTTCGCACGAAGGCCCCTACAATCCCCCCTCAAGACGTCGTGCTCCGAGAACTGCGGGCACTCGTGGGCGTCACGCAGGAACAGCTCGCCGAGCGGCTTGGAGTGCAGCAAGCTGCGGTGTCACGGTTGGAGCGACGAGAAGACATTACACTTAGCTCCCTCCGCCGATATGTGGCTGCACTCGGCGCAGAGCTGGAAATCACCGTCCGTACAGCGACGGGCCAGACGGTTCGGTTATTTGGGTCAGGCGAGCCACCACGTCATCGTGCCGCCTGTGACCACGTAGAGTCGGGGTTGCCGCTCGGCAATCCTCCGCGCTTGCCACTCGCAATCAGTGAGTGCGAGACATGGCTGAAGCACTGCGACTCGCTCGTCCGATCGCGATGGCGGGTCTCCGCCCCATCCGTGGTGCTCCTCGCTTGTTCCCCTCACTCGCTGGCGAAGAGCGACCTCTGCGTAGGAAGCATCGCCCTGGATCCCATCAAGGCGTGGCAACTCTCCGAAGCGGTGACGTTCAAGAGCTGGACGTCGATCAGCCGGGACACATCCGCGACGGCTCGATTCCGTTCCGTCCTTCGCCACCTGTTGGCACATGAAATCGGCCATTTCGTGGACGGCAACTCGCTCTGCGCCGAGCTGCCCTATCGCCAATTCACGCATCCAGAGCTTCAGGCGGATGTCGTCGCTGGATGGCTTGCGGCTCAGGCTGGTGAAGACGCTGGGATGGGTGCTGCGGTGTCGAGCCTTCTCGGCTGTAGACACCGCGACTGCACGCATCCTCCGCCTGAGGAGCGCTCCTTCGCATACCTCGCTGGCCACATCGAGGGGACCCGAGAAAGAGAGTCGTCGCCCCAAGTCAAGCTGCTCGTTATCCGTGTGAACGACTTGGAGCGATCGCGGGCGTTCTATGAGCACCTTGGATTGAGCCTCCGGCCGGAACGTCACGGGGAGGGCCCGCTGCACTACTCCTGCTCGATGCTTGGAACGGTCTTCGAACTCTACCCTTGTACGAACAAGGCTGTGCCTGGGAGCATAAGGCTAGGGCTTCAGCTTCCGTCGACCCATGATGTAATCCAAGAGCTTCTCTCTGCTAGAATGTTGAGCGAACGACCGCGATTCGTGGAGCGCTCGCCGGGACCAAATGTATGCGTCGTACGGGATCCGGACGGCAATGCCGTTGAGTTGGTTCTTGGCGCTGCATCACGTTGACCTGCTCCAGACGTGCCTTCCAAGTGCCCGGGAGGCTGGGTTGATGACGTCGGCCCCCCCAAGCAAGTCGGCGCTTGAGTTCTCAGCCCGCGCGGGTGTCGCGCCGCGATTCGACTTCCCGGAGACTCGAGCGCGTACGCCGCGCGCGGCGTCTCCCCGGTCTGTCGGCGGAAGGTGCGCCGGAACGCGGCCGGGCCGGCCTACCCAGCTTGACGGGCAAAACCGTTTTCGCGTGACTTTCTCATCTTCCGTCACTACCCTCCCCTCGCGTTCCGGTTGAGTCCCACGGGAACAGAGACACGGCGGAGTCGGTCCCCACGGAGGATGGCATGCACAAGCACCAGTCTGTGTTGCTCGGTCGTCGCGGTTTTCTCAAAGGCTCAGCGGCCCTGGGGGCGATGCTCCTGGGTGGGGAGACCGTCGCCAACGCACGGCTCGCCGCCGCGGCCGCGGGCATCCGCGCCCAGGACTGGCACTCGCTGCCGCGCAATGACGGGAGCACCGTGACGGCTGGCCCGGAGGAGCTGGGAGGCGACTTCCAGCTCGGGCGCACCGCGGACGGCTCCTTCGAGCAGAGCCGGACCTTCGTCTCGGAGGTCTTCCAGTCCACCGGCTGGTTCAACATGGTGGGCATGCACTGGGTGGCGGACCTGCCCGAGGGCACCACGCTGGAGCTCGAGGTGCGTGGCAGCCTCGACGGCACCCAGTGGGGCCCCTGGACGCCCGTGGGCCATGTGCTGGAGGCGCGCGGCGACGAGGACAGCCCGCCCGGCGCCGAGACGTTCACGGACGCGGTGGAGTTCGGCCGGGCCAGCGCCCTGCAGTACCGCATCACCCTGGGCACGAGCGATGCGCGCCTGTCCCCGGTCGTCCGCCGCGTGACGGCCACGCAGATCGACGCGCTGGACTCGCCGCGCCTGGAGGACCTCGATGCGCGCGGACACGCCATTCCCTTCCGCGTGGGCAACGGTGGCCCGCCGACGGCGCGCCTCATCCTGCGTGACGGGCCGAACGGCTGGGGCCCGACCGACTTCGCGCCGGGCTCGCCGCTCTACTGGGAGCCCTACGCCGGCGTGTACCCGACCGAGTTCGTGACCATCCACCACACCGCGTGGGCCAACAACCCGGAGAACCCCGTCGCGACGGTGCGGGCCGTCTGGTACTACCACGCCATCACCCTGGGCTGGGGCGACGTCGGCTACCACTACCTCGTGGACCAGTACGGCAACGTGTACCAGGGCCGCGGCGGCGGGCACGCCACCGAGGGCGGCCACGTGTCACGCTACAACCATTACAACACCGGCATCTGCCTGCTGGGCCAGTTCGAGCCGGGCGCGCCAAACGTCCCGCAGGGGGGCGAGCCCACCGCCGAGGCCCTGGACAGCGCGATGCGAATGGCGGCGCTGCAGTCGGCGTACTGGGGGCTCAACCCGTTGGAGCAGGCCGCCTATCCCAAGCCGAGCGCCTCGTGCCGTCCGCAGCTCGTCAACCACCGCATCTGCGGCCACCGGGACTGGGGCCGTGGCGCGAGCTGCGTGCGCACCGCCTGCCCGGGCATCAACGTCCACAAGCGCCTGCCCGCCATCCGCGAGCAGGCCGCGGCGCTCCTCCCCCACATCCAGGACTTCCACCTGATGGAGATCCTCAAGCGGGGTTGAGCTCCTGACGTTCCCCCGGGGCCGGGAGCACGACGGTGAACGTGCTCCCCTGCCCCACGGTGGACTCGACGCGGATGCGTCCTCCGAGCACGGCCACCAGCTCCCGCACCAGGGCGAGGCCCAGCCCCATGCCGGGCGTGTGTTTGTGGGTGATGGACTCGAGCTGCTCGAAGGGCTGGAAGATGCGCTCGCGCACCTCCTCGGGGATGCCGGGCCCCGTGTCCTGGACGGAGAGCCAGTGCCCCTCGGCCCCATGTCCCACGGCGACCTGGACGGAGCCCCGCTCCGTGTACTTCACCGCGTTCACCACCAGATTGATGAGGATGAGGCGGATGAGCCGCGGGTCACTCTCCAGCTCTGGCACGGCCGGCGCCGGCAACAGCTCCAGGCGCAAGAGCTTCTGCTGGGCTTGAGGGAGCAGCTCCTCCACCACCTCGTGCGCGAGCCCCACCACGTCCAGCCGCTCCCTCTTCACCACCAGCTGCCCGCTCTCGATGCGCGTGTACTCCAGGACGGACTCGACGAGCTCGGTCAGCCGCTTGAAGGAGCGGCTGAACTTCTCGAGGGCCGCGGCCGGGTCGCGGCTCTTCCCGAGGAGCTGGAGGTGGAGCTGGATGGCGGTCAGCGGCGTGCGCAGCTCGTGGGAGACGAGGCGCAGGAAGGTGCTCTTGGCGAGGCTGGCCTGCTCCGCCTGCTCGCGCGCGAGCGTGGTGGCCGCCAGCGCGGCCTCGAGCTGCCGCTGCCGGAGCGTCACCTCCCGGGCCAGCTCCTCCACGTCGCTCGTCCTGGCGGTCACGTCCTGCCGCAGGGTGTCGCGCACGCGCTTCATGACGACGAGGTTGTGGACCCGCACCCGGAGCTCCTCCGGATGGAAGGGCTTGGTGAGGTAGTCCTGCGCCCCCTCGCGCAGCAGGGCCACCTTGAGCGCGTCATCCCCCCGGGCCGTGAGGAGGATGATGGGGAGGTCCTCGAGCTGGCTGTCGGCGCGTACCGCGCGGAGGAGCTGGTCGCCGCTCATCTCGGGCATCATCATGTCCGTCACGAGCACATCGGGCCGAAGCGCCCGGACCTTCTCCAGGCCCTCGCGCCCGTTGTCGGCCGTCATGACGCGCATGTCGGTGCCGAGCGTGTCCGAGATGAAGCGCCGCATCTCCACGTTGTCCTCCACGACGAGGGCGAGGTGGGAGGGGTTGGCTGGGGAAGCAGGCACGGCGGCGGCTGACGGTTCGTGAAGCGTCTCGAGGCCCTCGCGAGCGGCCCTCTCCAGCATCGCGGCCTCCGCCGTGACGGGCAGCGGCTGAATGGCGACGCCCTCGGGAGGAGTCAGCGGCAGCTCGACGGTGAAGCGCGCTCCCCCCAACGGAGAGTCCTCCACGAAGATGCGGCCGCCGTGCAGCGCGACGAAGTCCCTGGCGATGGAGAGCCCGAGGCCCGTCCCGCCGAACCGCCGCGTCGCGCCCCCCTCGGCCTGCCGGAAGCGCTCGAAGATGGCGTCGCGCAGCTCCGGCTTCACCCCCGGGCCACTGTCCTCCACCGAGAGGAGCGCACAGCCGTCACGCCGGTCCAGCGTCGTCCGCACCTGCCCACCGGGAGGGACGAACTTGAAGGCATTGGACAGCAGGTTGAGCACCACGCGCTGCAGCTTCTCGACGTCGAACGGGCCCGGGAGCGACTCGGGGGTCTGCACGATGAGGGCCACTTGCCGATCGGTGGCGAACGAGGCGAAGAACCCACAGGTGCGCCGCAGGAGCAGGGCCAGGTCCCCCTGGCTGTACTGGGCCGAGAGCTTGCCAGCCTCCAGCTTCGACGCATCCAGCAGATCGTTGACGTGCTTGAGGAGCAGCTCCGCGTTGCGGGAGACCGTCTCGAGGTCCCTGCGCTGGGTGTCGGTGAGCGCTCCGCCGTCCAGCAGCTTCTCCACCGGCCCGAGGATGAGGGCCAGGGGCGTGCGCAGCTCGTGGCTGAGGTTGGCGAAGAACTGGGACTTGAGGTCCTCGGACTCCTTCACCCGGGCGTAGAGGACCTCCAGCTCCTTGTTCTTGGACTCGAGCTGCGTGCGCCGCTCCTCGGACAGCCGCGCGGCGCTCGCGAGCTCGGCCACCTGGCCCCGGAGCGGCACGAGGTAGGCGCCCGTGAGCACCGAGGCCACGGCCGTCACCACCTTCACCCCGCCCGCCAGCCAGTAGTGCGCCTCCCAGACGTTCCACACCTCCATGAAGTGCGTCAGCCCGCACGCGCCGATGAAGACGCCGAAGGCGAGGATCATCCCGCTGAAGGGAAGCCGGATGCGCCGCACGAGGAAGTAGAGGGTGAGGGAGATGAAGAAGTAGGCCGCGCCGATGAGGAAGTCCGACACGACGTGCATCCACACCAGGGGCGGCTGCCAGAGGTAGCAGTGCCCGTGGGGCATGTACCAGATGTCGCCGAACATCCATGTGAGGAGATCCTGCAGCCAACCTCCGCCAGCGCCTCCGGCCTCGGCGGTAGGGTGTTCGTGATTCATGGGGGGCTCCTGAGCGTCACCCGACCAACGCTCCTGCCAGGGGGGACTGGCGGGTACGGCCTTAGCCCAGCCGCCACCCTCCTCCAACACTTCCGGCGTGTCCGTGCGATCCGCCCGAGGCCCGCTCGTCAGGAGGCCGTGTCCTCGACGAGGCAGGGCAGGCGCACGGTGAAGGTGGTGCCGCGCCCCAGGGTGCTCCGCACGGCCAGCGAGCCGCCAAGCACCCGCGTCAGCTCCTGGGAGAGCACCAGCCCCAGGGCGGTACTGCCTGCCTTGCGTCCCTTGGAGTCACCTACCCGGCGGAACTGCTCGAAGAGGAAGGGGAGCTCCTCCTCGGGGATGCCCCCTCCCGTGTCTTCGATGGTGAAGACGGCGTCGTGGCCCTCGGCGCGCACGGTGAGCGCCACCGAGCCGGACGCGGTGGAGCCCGCCGCGTGGGACATCAGGTGCAGCAGCACCTGGCGCAGCTTCAGCTCATCCGTGCGCAGCAGGTACACCTGCTCGGCGATGTCCGTGGTGAGCTCGACGTCCTTGCCCTCGAGCTGCTCGCGCACCGTGCTGGCACACTCCTCGGCCAGCTCCCGGAAGTTCAGCACCTCCCCCACCACCTCCATCCGCCCCGCGCCGATCCGGATGAGGTCCAGCACGTCGTTGATGAGCGCGAGCAGCGCCTGGGCGCTCTTCTTGACCATGTCGAGGTCGCGCCGCCCGGGCGCCGTCAGGCGGCTGCCCTCTTCAATCATCAAGAGCTCGCAGTAGCCGATGATGGCGTTGAGGGGCGAGCGGATTTCATGGTTGAGATCGGCCAGGAACTCGCTGCTGCGCTGGCGCCGCTCCACGGTCCCCTGCTGCTCCCGGCGCTCGACGGCCCGCCGCACCTCGCGCTGGACCTCCAGCCCCACCTGCGCCAGCCGCCCCATGTCCAGGTAGCCTTGGGTGCCCGCCGCCAGGGCCGCGCTCAGCTCCGCCTCGTCCCACTTCGGCGTGAGGACGAGGAAGGCCAGCGCGGGAGCCTTCTCGCGCAGCAGCGGCGCCACCTGCCGGAAGTCCAGCCCCGCCAGCCCCGCCCCACACACGGCCAGGTCCCACGGACGCTCCAGTGCCGCCCGGAGTGCCTCCGGCGTGGACACCCGCTCCGCGACGACGTCCAGTCCCGTCCCCCGCAGCCGCTCCAACACCTGCTGCGCCTCGCTCTCGCCCGCCACGAAGAGCAGGCGCGCGGCGCTCTCCTTCACCTCCGTCACCGGACCGGTCATCCCTCAATTCCTCCTCAAGGCGAGGAAACCGCGAAATTCACGTTTCGTCCAGTTCCGCGGCGCGCACGCGCCCTTCCCGGACACACGTCCACCCCGCGCGTGGCCCCCGCCTCACCCGCCACCGCGAGCACCTCCGAGGCGTTGCCACGAATGACGGCAGGGGCCTGGCGCGCCAGCTCGGCGGCGGTGGCGG
>NZ_DASVSO010000793.1:0-4092 GCF_036388035.1 Archangium sp. | reverse complement strand
GGGTGCACGGGCCACGGCTACGTTGCGTCGGCTCCTGGCCGGGCAGCGCGGCGCACGGCGTCGATGACGGAGTCCGCGGTGAGCAGCTCGGGCAGCACCACGGGCGCCTGGGGGGCCTTGGGGCTCACCACCAGGTACATGGGCACTCCGGCGCGGCCGAACTCGGCCAGCTTGGCGCTGATGCGCGCGTCGCGCCGCGTCCAGTCCGCCACGAAGAAGGCCACCTTGTGCTCCGCCAGGGCGGCCCGCACCTCCTCGCGCGTCAGCACGGTGCGCTCGTTGAACTTGCAGGTGAGGCACCAGTCCGCCGTGAAGTCGATGAAGACGGGCTGCCCGGCCGCGAGCGCCGCGGTCACCGCCGCCTCGTCCCACGGCTGCGCCTCGGCCACCATCGAGGCCTTGCGCACCGCCGGCCCCGTCTCGTCGAAGCGCAGGGTGACGAGGCCGCCCACGGCCAGCACCGCCACCACCGCCGCCACGCCCGCCGCCTTGCGCCCGCCCGTGGAGCCCTGCGCCAGCCCGTACATCCATGCGCCCAGGCCCACCAGCGCGAGGAAGGTGAGCAGCCGCGCCATGCCGTCCACGCCCGTGAGGCCCCCCATCACCCACACCAGCCACACCGTGGTGCCCAGCAGCGCGAAGCCGAGCAGCTGCTTGCCGCGCTCCATCCACGCGCCCGGCTTGGGGAGGAACCTCGCCAGGCCCGGCACCAGCACCAGCAGGCAGAAGGGCAGCGCGAGCCCCAGGCCCAGCATGAGAAAGGTGGCCAGCACCGTGGCCGGGCCCGCCGCGAGCGCGAAGCCCACCGCGGTGCCCAGCAGCGGCGCCGAGCAGGGCGTGGCCAGCACCACCGCCAGCACGCCCTCGCCCGCGCTGCGGCCCAGGCCATGGCTCGCGTCCACCTTCTCCACCAGCGCCGTGCCGTCCGTGCCCACGTTGAAGACGCCGAAGAGGTTGAGGGCGAAGGCCACCAGCACCGCGCACACCGCCGTGACGAAGAGCGGCTCCTGGAACTGGAAGCCCCAGCCCACGGTGCTCCCGCCCGCGCGCAGGGCCAGCACCACGAGCGCCAGCACCATCATCGAGCCCACGATGCCGCCCGCGTACGCCAGCGCGTGCGGGCCCACCTTGCCGCGCTCGGCGTGGACGGTGCGGGTGAAGCCATACGCCTTGAGGGCCAGCACCGGGAAGACGCACGGCATGAGGTTGAGCAGCGCGCCTCCGAGGAAGGCGAAGAGCAGCACCAGCCCCAGCGACAGCGACGACTCGGGCGCCACGGCGGCGCCCCCGCTCACGGACGGCGCCTTCGCGGCGGGCGCGGCGGCCCCCTCGGCGGCCACCACGGGCGCGAGCGGCAGCTCCAACGCCAGCGAGCGGTAGCCCGCGGCGGCCGTGCCCAGGCGCAGCACGCCCGCGAGCCGGGGCTCCTTCGGGGGCACGCTCGGGGACACGTCGCCCTCCAGCGTGAAGGTGCCGGGCTTGCCCTCCACGGGCGACAGGGTCAGGCGCGCGAGGCCCGGGATGCGCTCGGGGACGAAGAAGTCCTTCTCCACCGTGGGCGCCGCCGGGCCCGTCACGGTGAGGGTGCCGGTGAAGGGCTTGCCCGCGGTGAGCGGCTTCGCGTCGAGCGCGAGCGTCACCGTGTGGCCGGCGCTCTCGGGCTTTGCCGGCACGCGCGCGCGGGCCGCGTCGAAGGTGGGGGCGTGCTCGGCGTCCCGCAGCGTCTCGGGGCCCACCGTCACGTTGCGGGTGAGCATGAGCTGCGCGGGCAGGCAGTGCACCTCGCACACCAGCACGTCCGCCGCCGCCGAGAGCTGCAGCGAGCCCGTGGCCTTCTCGGACGCACGGGCCTCGGTGAAGAGGAGCACCTCCTCCGCGTAGCCATAGGTGGTGATGAAGCCGTCGGACGTCCGGAAGGTCGAGGGCGCGGGCCACTGCAAGTCGCCCACGGTGCTGCCCGGCGTGTCCCAGGTGATCTCGGAGGCCAGGCCCGACTCGCCGGGGTTCTTCCAGTAGATGTGCCAGCCCGGATCCATCCGGAAGCGCACGCCCACGCGGAAGGTGTCTCCCGGCTTCACCTGGGTGACGTCCAACAGGAGGGAGGCCTCCACCCGGTCATTGCCCTGGTCCGGCGCGCCCGTGGCCACCGCCGTGGCGGGCACTTCCGCCCGGGCCCCGCCCGCGCCCACGAAGAGCCCCAGCACCGTGAAGAGCAGTGCGCCCCAGCCCAGCCGTCGTACCCGCTGCTGCGTCATGCGCCTCCCGTAACCCACACGCTCGCCGACCGCCAGCCTCCCCACCTTGGAGTGGTGCCCATCAACCCTCCAGGCAGGCAGGCATTCCCAGGGTCGAAGACTCGACTCCGGCCGCTCGGCCGGGGTAAGAGAGGGCCCCTTGTGCGTCCTCCGCGTGCCCGCCGCGCCGGAGCGCTGAGTCTCGACATGCACCTCCGTCTCGAACGCAACGGGCCCACCGCGCTCGGAGCCCTCCGACTGGCCGATGCGCTGGTGATGGCGGGCCTCGTGCTGGCCGCCGTCTTCTTCGATCGCTTCTTCGGCGACCCGGGGCTGCCGCCCTTCGAGGATGCGGCCATCCTCATGCGCTACATCGAGAACCTCGCCCAGGGCCACGGCATCGTGTGGAACGTGGGCGAGCGGCCCGTGGACGGCGGCACGGACATGCTCTTCCTCGTGGTGGCCGCGCTCCCCCGAGCGCTCGGCTTGCCGCTCGAGGCCACCGTCCGGGGGATGATCCTCGCCAGCCATGCGGCCACGCTCGCCGTCGTCTACCTGGCGGGCCGGCAGGTGTTCTCCACCCACCGGGCCGTCTCGGTGCTCTGCACGCTGCCCCTGCTGCTGGGCCCGGGGCAGACCTACCTGAACTCCTACTTCGCCACCCCCTTCTTCGGCCTGCTGGCCGCGGTCGCCGCGTGGCGGGCGCTGCGGTGGGCGTATGCCCCCTCGCGGCGCGAGGCGTACGCCTTCGCCATCACCAGCCTGCTGCTCGGCCTGGGACGGCCGGATGGTGTCTTCCTGGCGGGCCTGCTCCTCGTCTCCCTCGCCCTCCTCCGCGGCCGTCAGGTGAAGGAGGTGCTCGTGCCCTTCCTCCTCGTCTGGGCGGTGGTGGGCGGCTCCTACTTCGCCTGGCGCTGGTGGTACTTCAGCGCGCCCTTCCCCAATCCCTTCTACAAGAAGGGGGGCGGCCAGCTGCACTGGGACGGGTTCGACAGCTCCGTGCAGTGGACGCGCTGGCAGTGCGGGGCCCTGTTCGCGGCGGCCGTGGCCTGCTTCGCCGTCAGCCTGGGCAAGACGTGGCGGGGCACGCTCGCGGCGCTGCTGCCCACCGTGGGGTTCGCCTCCATCTGGGTCCTCCTCTCCAGCGAGATGAACTACGTGGGCCGCTTCCAGTACGCGGGCACCGTGGTGCTCGCCGTCCTCTGGCCGGCGGCGGCCTGGGGCGCCAACCGCTGGTGCTTCGAGGGCGCGCCGCGCTGGAACTGGGCCCTCGGGCGCGGGCTGCCCCTGGCGCTCTTCGCGGCGGCCATGGTGGCCTGGCCGCTCACGCAGCTCGGTCCGCCCATCCGGCACCACCTCGATGGGCGCCAGGACGTAGGCCACCTCCTCGGCGAGTACGCGGATCGCGGCTACACGCTCGTCACCACCGAGGCCGGGCTGCTCCCGCTCTACTCGCGCTGGAGGACCATCGACGCCTGGGGGCTCAACGACGCGTGGATTGCCCACCACGGCGGCCTCACCTGGGACTACCTCTCCTCCACGCGCCCGGACGTCATCCTCGTCCACTACGTGGAGAACCCGCAGATGCTGCCGTTGGGCTCATGGGACGCGATGCAGGAGCTGCTCTCCCGGTACGCGACCACGCACGGCTTCATCCTCGCCGCGGCCTTTGGCGAGACGGCCAACGACGTGCACGCCTACTACGTGCGCAGCGAGCTGCCCGAAGCGCGTGAGCTCGTCCACCGCATCCGCACCCGCCCCTATATCTGGCTGGGCCACGGGCGCCAGGCCAAGGATCTCCGCGAGGAGTTCGGCCGGGCGCTGGAGCTGGTGTCCGAGTCCAAGCCGTAGCCCGCGT
>NZ_DASVSO010000792.1:0-2995 GCF_036388035.1 Archangium sp. | reverse complement strand
GCGGGAGGCAGCCGCTCCGGAGCGGCGGTCCCCATGATGGCGTCGAAGGGCTCCTCCTCCGGCCAGCCAGCCGAGCCATCGCCTACCCGGAAGTGCACGTTCGGGAAGCCGAGCCGTGTGAGCCGCTCGCGCGCCGGCCCGGCGAGCTCGGGGAGGACCTCCACCGTGTAGACCTGGCCGGTGAGCTGCGCGAGCACGGCCGTCTGGTAGCCCGAGCCCGTGCCAATCTCCAGCACCCGCTCACCCGGTTGGGGATTGAGGGCCTGCGTCATGACGGCCACGACGAAGGGCTGGCTGATGGTCTGGCCGTGGCCGATGGGCAGCGCCGAGTCCTGCCCGGCCTCTCTCCGCACCGACTCCGGGACGAACTCCGCCCGGGTCAGGCGGCCCATCGCCTCGAGGACCCGCGCGTCGGAGATGCCGTGTCGGCGAAGGGCTTCCACGAGCTGCGTATCTGCCATGCGGCAAACCTAACCGCTCGTGGGGACCGCCGCTGGCTCTTTCCGGAGTCGCGGACGATTGAGAAAAGTCGCGAGTCCCCCAAACCCCTCCCAGGCCCTTGCACCGCCAGGGATGTCGTGCTGGGAAGCCCTGGAGGAGATGCCCATGGACGCCACTGACGAACTGCTCCGCCTCGCCTTCGACCGCGCACCCGCCGCCGAGGCCAACGAAGCCATCTCGCGCATGCGCGCCCAGGCGGGTGACGACATCTCGGGCGCCATCAGCTACGAGCTCGTCCTCCCGGCCGGGGACGTGCGCGCCCACCTGCTCGACTACGTGCTGCCGCGCCTCGTGAACTACCTCGAGTCCAGCGGCGCGAAGCTGCCCCACTGCGGCGGCGTGTTCCTCTCTGTGTTCGCCGGGGACACCCTCCACTTCCTCCACGCCCGGGACGTCATGGCGCTCCTGTCCCGGTGGAGTGGCCTGTCCATGGATGAGCTCAAGCAGCAGTACGGACCGAAGTAGCCCCGCGCCCCTGGACAGGCCCTCCGTGCGCGCTACGGCAGGACGACGAACTGCCCGAGGAAGTTGCGCGCCGACGGCGTGTCGAGCCGGTAGTCCACGTTCGTCGACACGCACTGCGAGTCACCGGTGATGGTGGTGCTCACCACCATGTTCGTCTCGCCCGCGCCGGCCCCGAGGAACTGCGGGCCGCCCGAGTCGCCGTAGCAGGTGCCGGAGTCGCCCGTGGCGACGTTCTGCGACAGGCGCAGGTAGGTGTCGTTCAGCGCGGAGAAGGACGAGACCGAGACCTCGCGGGTGTCGAGGTAGCCGATGACCGGCCCGCCCGCGTCGATGACGCGCTCCTGCCCGCCGTAGCCCACGTTGGTGAAGAGCTGGCCGGAGAGCGTGCCCGCCGCCTTCATCGCGTCGAACATGCCGGCCTTGGGCAGCCGCGCCGGGGTGATGCCGCGCACCGGTTGGTCCAGCACCACCACCGCGATGTCCAGCGAGTCATGCTCGTTCCCCGGGTAGCCGGGGTGCGTGTACATGCGGCCCGAGTAGAGCTTCGCCTTCGAGGAGAACTCCGCATCGAAGGTGACCCACACCTGGGTGATGCCCAGCGACTCCAGGTACCCGGTGCAGTGCGCCGCCGTCAGGTAGACGGTTGGAGAGATGAGCGTGCCCGAGCACAGCACGTCCTTCTGCCCGGGACGCAGCCAGTCCGCGGCCACCAGGGCCCCCACATAAGGGTGGGCGTTGCCATCGGCCGTGCCATTGGTGACGGCCTGGGCCTGGGAAGCGGTGAAGGACAGGGCCATCACCCCGGCCAGCAAGAGAGCGCGCAGACGCATGGAAGACTCCTCGTTCAAGGGAGTCTCGAGCATACCATGAGAATCCAAGATTTCACCGCTATTCCAGTGTTGTCTGAATTCAGAAGATGGGGAGGCGCATGCGCCGTGTTATCCCTCCCAGAGCCATGACCCCCACCGAGCGCCTCTACTACAGCGATCCCTTCCTCTTCCGGTTCACCGGGCGCGTCATCGCGCACGGCTCGTGGAACGGTGCCCCCTCCGTCGTGCTCGACCGCAGCGCCTTCTACCCGGAGGCGGGTGGCCAGATGGCCGACCGGGGCGTGCTCGGCGGCCAGGCGATCCGCGACGTGCAGGTGGATGAGGCGGGCGTCGTCCACCACCTGCTGGAGCTGCCCGAGGGCACGGGGCTCCCCGAGCTCGGCGCCGAGCTGTCCGGGGAGATCGACCGCGTCCGCCGCCGCGTCCACATGGCCCTGCACACCGGCCAGCACATGCTCTCGCGCGCGCTGGTGGACGTGGCCAACGCCCACACCGTCTCCTCGCGCCTGGGCGAGACGCTGTGCACCATCGACGTGGACCTGGACGTGCTCGACGAGCGGCGCGTCGCCGAGGCCGAGGAGCGGGTCAACGCCCTCATCGACGACGATGTGGCCATCCGCGCCTTCTTCCCCACGCCCGAGGAGCTGGCCGCCCTCCCCCTGCGCCGCGCGCCCAAGGTGACGGAGAACATCCGCGTCATCCAGATCAGCGGCTTCGACGTGTCACCCTGCGGTGGCACCCACTGCACGCGCTCGGGGCAGGTGGGCATGGTGCGCGTGCTCGGCGTGGAGCGCTACAAGGGCAAGGGCCGCGTCCTCTTCTCCGCCGGCCGTCGCGCCCGCGCCGAGCTGTGGGAGGAGGCCGGTGCGTTGCGGGCGCTCGGCCGGACTTTCTCGTGCGGGCCGCTGGACGTGACGGCCTCCGTGGACAAGCTGCGGCGGGATCTCACCGACGTGCGCGAGGCGCTCGGCGCGGCCCGGGCGAAGCTCGCCGAGTCCACCGCCGCCGAGCTCGTCGCCCAGCTGGAGCAGTCCCCCGACAAGCGCGTGGTGGCGGTGCTCGACGGCGCCACGCCCGAGTACCTGCGCTCCGTCGCCGCGCGCCTCACGAGCCGACCCGAGGCCGTGGTGCTGCTCGCCGGCCGCGCTCCCGAGGGGCTGTCCGTGCTCATCACCCGGGGCAGCGGCTCCAGCTTCGGG
>NZ_DASVSO010000791.1:0-3553 GCF_036388035.1 Archangium sp. | reverse complement strand
GCCCCCGATGGAGACCGTGCGCGTGGCCTTCATCGGCGTCGGGGCCCGGGGCCGGAGCCTGCTCCAGCTCATGTGCGCGCTCGAGGGCGTCGAGCTCAAGGCCCTCTGCGACATCCATGCGCCGAGCCTCGAGCTCGCCCTGAATGACGTGGTGGCCGCGGGCCGGCCTCGGCCCCAGGGCTACACGGGGGACGCCTTCGCCTATCGCGAGCTGCTGGCGCGCGGTGACCTCGACGTGGTGCTCATCGCCACCCCGTGGGAGCTCCACGCCGCCATGGCGGTGGACACGATGAACTCCGGCAAGCACGCGCTGGTCGAGGTGCCCGCCGCCTTGACCCTCGAGGAGTGTTGGCGGCTCGTCGACACCGCCGAGCGGACCCAGCTCAACTGCATGATGCTGGAGAACGTCTGCTATGGCCGCCAGGAGTTGATGGCCCTCAACCTCGTGCGCCAGGGACTGCTCGGGGAGCTCCTGCACGGGGAGGCCGCCTACATCCACGAGCTGCGGTGGATGATGGACGAGCTGGAGCGAGGAGAGGGCTCCTGGCGACCCGCCTGGCACACCCGGAGGAACGCCAACCTCTACCCTACTCACGGACTGGGCCCGCTCGCGCAGTACATGGGCATCAACCGCGGAGACCGGTTCGACTACCTGAGCTCCTTCAGCTCCCCGGCGCTGGGGCTCCAGGCCTATGCCCGCCAGCACTTCCCACCGGAGCACCCGCGCAACCAGGCCCGCTACATCTGCGGGGACATCAACAGCAGCCTCATCAAGACGGTGAGGGGCCGCACCCTCCTCGTGCAGCACGACACCACCACCCCGCGCCCCTACACCCGGCACAACCTCATCCAGGGCACCAACGGCGTCGTCGCTGGGTTCCCGGAGCGGCTCACGCTCGAGTACCTCGATGGTGCGCGGCGCGACTTCGAGACCTGGGACCAGGACATGGAGGCGTGGTACGCGCGCTTCGAGCACCCCCTCTGGCAGCGCATGGGGCGCGAGGCGGAGCAGAACGGCGGCCACGGGGGAATGGACTTCCTGATGCTCTGGCGGCTCATCTACTGCCTGCGCAACGGCGAGCCGCTGGATCAGAACGTCTACGATGCCGCCGCATGGTCGTCCGTCATCGCCCTCAGTGAGGCCTCCGTCGCCGACCGGGGCAACTCCAAGGATTTCCCCGACTTCACCCGTGGAGAGTGGGAGACGACTCCGCCGCTGCCCATCGTCTCCTGAGCGCCTCGTCGATTGTGGGGAAGACCCCGACGTCTCGCGTGTTCCCCTTGGGTAGCGTCTCAACCAACGCCCGTCTCTTCTGGAGGCATCCCTTTCATGCGTAAGTTCTTCTTCTTCGCTGGCGCCGGTGTGGCCGCCCTCGTGGCCGCCGCGTGCGCGACGACCGCCCAGGAGGGCCGCGGGGCCGCTCCGGGCCAGCAGCCTTCCGCCGCCAAGGGCCCGGCCGCCGAGGCCCAGCCCGCCGCGCCCGCCCCGGCGCAAAACCCGCTGCTGGCGAAGTGGTCCGGCCCGTACGGCGGCGTGCCGCAGTTCGATCAGGTCAAGGTCGAGCACTTCAAGCCCGCGCTCGAGGCCTCGATGGAGCAGAACCGCCGGGAGATCGACGCGATCGCCAACAACCCGGCCGCGCCCACCTTCGAGAACACCATCGCCGCGCTGGAGGATGCCGGACGGACCTTCAACGACGTGGGCACGTTCTTCGGCATCTGGAGCTCGAACATGAACGGCCCGGAGTTCCAGGCCGTCGAGCGCGAGATGGCGCCCAAGCTCGCCGCCTTCTCCGATGAGATCACCCAGAACGAGAAGCTCTTCCAGCGCATCGAGGCCGTCTACACCTCGCCCGACAAGGCGAAGCTGACACCCGAGCAGCAGCGCCTCGTCTGGGTGCACTACACGGGCTTCGTCCGCTCGGGCGCGAAGCTCGACGGTGCGGCGAAGAAGCGCCTGGGTGACATCAACCAGCGCCTCGCCTCGCTCTACACCGACTTCAGCCAGAACGTGCTGGCCGACGAGGAGAACTACGCCGTCATCCTCGAGTCGGAGGCGGACCTCGCCGGCCTGCCCGAGTCCGTGCGCGCCGGTGCGGCGGCCGCGGCCGAGGCGCGCGGGATGAAGGGCAAGTGGGCCATCACCAACACGCGCTCCTCGATGGAGCCGTTCCTCACCTACTCGGCCCGCCGGGAGCTGCGCGAGAAGGTCTGGCGCAACTACGTCAACCGCGGCGACAACGGCGACGCCCGCGACAACAACAAGATCATCTCCGAGGTCCTCAAGCTGCGCGCCGAGCGGGCGAAGCTGCTGGGGTACAAGACGCACGCCCACTGGCGGCTCGAGAACACCATGGCGAAGACGCCCGAGCGCGCCATGGAGTTGATGGAGGCGGTGTGGAAGCCCGCCGTGGCCCGCGTCCGCGAGGAGGTCGCCGACATGCAGGCGATCGCCAACAAGGAGGGCGCGAAGCTGAAGATCGAGCCCTGGGACTACCGCTACTACGCGGAGAAGGTCCGCAAGGCGAAGTACGACCTGGACCAGAACGAGGTGAAGCCGTACCTGCAGCTGGAGAAGCTGCGCGAGGGCATGTTCTGGGTGGCGGGCGAGCTGTTCAACTTCTCGTTCACGCCGGTGGAGAACCTGCCCGTCTACCACCCCGACATCCGCGTCTGGGAGGTGAAGGACAAGACGAGCGGCAAGCACGTGGGCCTGTGGTACTTCGACCCGTATGCGCGGACCGGAAAGCGCTCGGGCGCGTGGATGAACGCCTACCGCAACCAGGAGCGGTTCAAGGGCGAGATCACCACCATCGTCTCCAACAACTCCAACTTCGTGAAGGGCCAGCCGGGCGAGGCGGTCCTCGTGAGCTGGAGCGACGCGGAGACCCTCTTCCACGAGTTCGGCCACGCCCTGCACGGCCTGAGCTCCAACGTGACGTACCCGACGCTCTCGGGCACGTCGGTGGCGCGCGACTACGTGGAGTTCCCCTCGCAGCTGCTGGAGCACTGGCTCTCCACGCCCGAGGTGCTCAACACGTACGCCCTGCACTACCAGACGGGCAAGCCGCTCCCGGCGGAGCTGGTGGCCAAGCTGAAGAAGGCGGCGACCTTCAACCAGGGCTTTGGCACGGTGGAGTACCTGTCGAGCGCCCTGGTGGACATGAAGCTGCACCTCGCGGGCGACCAGACGATCGACGCGGACGCCTTCGAGCGCGACACGCTGGGAGCGCTGGGCATGCCGAAGGAGATCGTCATGCGGCACCGCACGCCGCAGTTCGGCCACGTCTTCGCGGGCGACGGCTACTCGGCGGGCTACTACAGCTACCTGTGGTCGGACACGCTCACGGCGGATGCCTACGAGGCCTTCACCCAGGGCAAGGGGCCCTATGACCGCGAGGTGGCCGAGCGCCTGCGCAAGAACGTCTTCTCGGTGGGCAACACGGTGGACCCCGCCGAGGGCTACCGCTCCTTCCGCGGCAAGGACGCCGGCATCAACGCCCTGATGCGCAAGCGCGGCTTCCCCGTCCCGGCCTCCGCGACGAAGAAGAAG
>NZ_DASVSO010000790.1:0-10328 GCF_036388035.1 Archangium sp. | reverse complement strand
CCACGTGGGCCAGGTGGATGCGCGGCGCGGCCCGGACGGCCTGGACATCACCGGTGGACCCCTGGCGGACATCGCCGGCTGGGTGGTGCGGGACGCGAGCGGCTTCGGCGTCACCCCCTCGGCCGCGCGCGTCTGCACCCTGTCGCTCGCGAGCTGACGGGCCCCCTTCCCCCTCAATTCCAGACACCGCGAGGCGTCCTTCGCCTCGCATGGCCTGACACGTCCAAGCACGGGACGTGAAAGGTCATTCACTGACAGGCATTGTGCCGGGCACCGGTTCTGTGTCTCGACGAATCAGGTGTCTCAATTGAGACCGAAAGGGCCGTTCTGGCGGGGGTGTCCTTTTTTCCCGCGTTCGCCCCATTCACACTGAAGGCGTGGAGTTCAGACTGTCGGGTCGTTCCCGAGGGGCTCCACGAGGGGAGTGAGAGGCAGACCGACAACGCGACATCCGTTCCCAGGGGTGGCCCATGCTGATGAAGACTCTCGAGTCTCGGCGCGGTGGTTGGGGGCTGTATCCGACGCGGTGGAGCTGGCTGGTGGCACTCGGGGTTGTCTGCGCCATCGGCTGCGGACCGGCGGGGGAGCTCCCCGGGGAGACGGAGGAGCTGGGCAGCACGTCGCACTCCCTTCACCTGGACAACGGCCTGAGCCTCAACGGCCTGAGCCTCAACGGCCTGTCCACGAGCAGCTTCAGCAACTGGTTCCAGGCGGATCCGTCGCAGCGCGACGAGGTGATGAGGTACGTGGTGGCCTGCGGGGTGCCCTCGGGCGAGAGCCGCTCGTACACGGACCCGAGCACGCACGTCACCTATACCTGGAGCGGCATGCTGGGGCTGGCCGCGGGCTGGGCGAGCGGCAACGCGGCCACGACGGCGGAGCTGCAGGTGGTGTCGGCCTGCATGGCGGCGCACGCCAACAAGTTCGGCATCCACGTCATCGTCTCGCTGCTGGGGCTCGACGGGGCCGGCAACACCATCCCCTCTACGAGCCAGGAGCTGACGGACTACGGCGTCCAGGAGGCGTGCTTCTTCGGCAACCTCTTCGACGGGAACACCGGCACCTACGGTGGCAACGATGGCCTCTCCCTCACCAGCAGCCAGAGCAGCCCGCGCGTGTGCGGCCTCGCTGGCTCGGGGAACACGGCGCAGTGCTCGCCCATGCAGTACGTGGGCAGCTGCTCGCAGTACTGCACCCGCGATGCGACGAATACCTTCTACACCTCCTGCACCTACGGCGGCGTCACCTACCGCCCCATCACCACGCGCATCAAGGCGACGGACGTCTACAGCTGCGGTGACGGCGTGTGCCAGGCGACGGAGCGCTGCGGCACGGGCACCACACCCAATAGCTGCGCCGCCGACTGTGGCGCCTGCCCCTCGATGATGGGCGAGCTCCCGCTGCCCACCCTGCCCCTGCCCCGCCGCTAGGAGCCCGGCGTGGCGCTCGCCTCAGCGCTCCACGCGCTTGAGGGGGAACACGTCGACATCGACTCCGTCCGAGAAGAGCGCCAGCGGGGGCTCGGAAGGACGGGGGAGGCCGGCGGCGGCCAGGAGCGACTCGTCCAGGCCCTCCACGTCGGCGCCCCGCACCTGGTAGGGCGGGTGGTGCACCTGGCCGCGGAAGAGGTGGCCGCGGGCAGTGGAGTAGAGGAAGTAGCGCTCCACGAGGAAGTGCTGGAGCGTGCCCGGGGTGGAGGTGGAGGGAGCCCCTCGGGGCATGCAGCGCACGGCGCAGGTGGCGGGCGTGGGCCCGGGCCAGCGACGCTCGGAGCGGTAGGCGAAGGACTCGCCCTGGGGCCCGACGGTGAGCTCCATGCCCGCGTAGTGGTAGGGCAGCTTGAACCAGGTGCGGGCGAGCCGCACCGCGATGGCGTTGGCGGCCTCCAGGCTGAAGAACCAGACGCCCGGGTCCCTTCCCTCGTGGTGCACGTAGGTGCGCACGTTCGTCTCGTGGAAGTCCGACAGGAAGCCCACCGCGGGCAGGCCCCGGGGACGCACGCCCCGCATGGTGAAGGGCACCAGCCCCACCCACGCGCGCCCATCGAAGGTGTCGAGCGTCAGGCCCGGCGGCAGCAGCGGCGCCACCACCTCCGGCGGCAGCGACCAGTGGAGGAAGAGGAGATGCTTCCAGCTCTGGTACATCACCGGCCGCTCATCTGGCCTCCGCGTGGGGGCGATGCGATCCATCTCGAGCTCGGACACGAAGGGCCTCCAGGACGGGGCGCGAAGACTACATCGACAGGACGTGCAACCCCTCGCTGAACACGCCGCACCTCACGTCCCGGGCGCTCAACCAGGGGTCAGAAGTGCTCGCGGGCCTGGGCGAGGGTGTACTCCTGCTGAGCGGAGACGGTGGGCCCCGTTTTCTCCACGAGCCAGGCGGGAGCGCCCTGCGGCAGGTAGAAGTCCTCCTGAAAGGGGGACAGCCCCAGGTGGAGCAGGTACTCCCCGAGCAGGCCGAAGGTGAAGCGGTCTCTCACCTTGCGCGCCTGGTACTGCTCCAGCTTCTCGAAGGGGAAGGGCTCACCGGACTGGCCGAAAACCCAGCGACCGCCATCGTTCATGGCGTGAAGGGTGCGGAGGTAGTTGAGCCAGTCCGTCTGCCGCGGACCGTACAGCTCGAACATCACAGCCCCGTAGCGGCCCCTGCCCTCGCGGAGGGTGTGGGGCACCGCGACCACACGCATGCCCCGGCAGCCCAGCCTCCGGGCCATGGAGGACATGGCGCTCGCCGCATCGGTCCCCTGCCACCCGTTATCGAGGTACGCCGTCCAGGGACTGCGCGTTGGGATGAAGAGGTGCCGCCGCCTCTCCGCATCGTTCAGGGGCAGCAAGGTGGAAAGGGTCTGCTCCAGGGTACCTGAGACCGGGGACACCCCCACGGCGATGCCACGGGGCGCCAGCAATCCTCCCTGCCACGCCGCGTAGGCGCGGGCCGCGTGCTCGGCATCCGTCTCCAGAAATCCCAACTCCGAAGTGACAGGCGCCCAGCGATCCTCCAGGAGCAGGCCCTTCATGTTCTCGCTCATCCGGTGCGCCTCGCTCGTCAGGGCACGATCAGGAGGATGATCTCCGCGTCCGGATCGTTGGAGACGATGCGCGATTGGTGGCCAGGACCTCGGCCCGACGCGGGCGTGTCGTACTCCACATGGTAGCGGCGCCCGTTATAGTCGAATTGCAGGTCTGGTCGATTGGTTCCCACACGTGGGCGGTTGCCCAGCTTGAGTTGCTGCTGGTTCACCCGGAGGTTCGTGGCACCCATGTCCTGCAGGTATTGGATGTCCACCTGGACCTGCGCGTTCTGGGTGGGGCTGGAGCTGATAGGCCGGTTCGGCGGCAGCTCCCGCGGCGCTGTTGGCCCGACCACGACATCTCGAGGCAGGCGTGGGCCAGGGGCCACCCGCGGCGTCGGATTGCCGCCCGAGAGCGCCTGAACCAGGCTCGGTGAGGGTACGGCCGAGCCCGGCGCCGGAGCGGGTGCTGCCGGAGCGGGTGCTGCTGGGACAGGGGCGGGGGCGGCTTCTGAGGCGGGTGGAGCAGCTCGCGGCGCGGGTGGGCGCGATGCCGGAGCCGGGCCGCCAGGTGGCTCCTGCCGGGAGAGCGGACGGAGCTCCGGCTCCGAGCCCACCCGCAGCACCCGTGAGAAAACGCCCTGAAGAACCTTGGTGCCCGTCAGGGTCAACAACAAGACCTTCAGCTCGCGCTGGGTCGCCTGTGTCAGGTGCGTGCGCACCTCGAGCATCGTCCGGGCAATGCGCGGGGTGGCGGCCGGGGAGAAGAGAGTGGGCACGATGAGCGCGCCCCCCGCTCCGCGGTAGTAGGCATACCTCGGGTGGCTTGCTTCCGGGACTCGGGCTGCCAGTTCCTCCAGGGCGGTGTCTCGATCCGGGTAGATGGAGGCATGGAGCGGCTCGGCGCTCGTCACGCCCAGATCGACCTGGGACTCCGGGACGAGGACGGGTAGCGGCAACCCCTCGCAGTAGAGGAGATAGCCGCCCGTGGTGATGCCAAAGCCCACGGCCGTGACTCGGAGCTCGACGAAATCTCGATGCGCGCGTGGGTCGGCGGTCCGCGCGGAGACCCGGGGCAAGTGGACGCCGCCGCGGTGCAGGGCCTCCGCCTGTTGAGGCGTGGGAGCCTCGAAGTCAATCTCGACGGTTCGCGGCCCGGCGCTCGCCGTACGTGGGGAGGCCTGAGCGGAGACAGGACTGATCTGCCCGTACCCCCGAGGAGCCCTCGAGGGAGGATGCGCAGCGCATCCCGTCAGCAACAACAGAAGCGCAAGCCTGCTCAACCGATGGAGCCAGCCGGCGGTGAGTCGCACCCAACCACGATGCCGGACAGGCGCGGAAACCTGAAGGACGAGAGAGGTAGATGGCAGCGGGGACCGCGTGCGCCAAAGGGGGGTAGAAGCACACCCGGGGAATGGGTCAGAATGTTTCTCCCCCCACATTTAGTTCCCCCCTACTGAAAAATTGAAGGAGCACCGGATGCACGCAGGGCTGGAGAGCCTCGGGATCGCCGTACCGCCCACGTACGTGGAGCTGGCGGAGCTGGCCAGGGCGCGCGGTGTGGCGCCGGGCAAGTACGTGGACGGCCTGGGCGTGACGCGGATGGCCGTGCCGCTGGTGGACGAGGACACGGTGACGCTGGCGGCGCGCGCGGCGCGCATGGCGCTGGACGCGGTGGGCTGCGCTCCCGAGGACGTGGGCATGCTGGTGGTGGGCACCGAGACGGCGGTGGACCACTCCAAGCCGGTGTCCTCGTACGTGCAGGGCCTGCTGGGGCTGTCCACGCGCTGCCGCGTCTTCGAGACGAAGCACGCCTGCTACGGCGGCACGGCGGCGCTGCAGCTCGCGACGGACTGGGTGCGCTCGGGCAGCGCGAAGGGCAAGAAGGCCCTCATCATCTGCTCGGACATCGCGCGCTACGGCGTGGGCACGCCGGGAGAGCCCACGCAGGGCGCGGGCGCGGTGGCGCTGCTGGTGTCGGACAAGCCCCGGCTGCTGACGCTCGAGGCCGGCTCCGGCGTGTACGCCAACGACGTGATGGACTTCTGGCGGCCGCTCTACTCGAAGGACGCGGTGGTGGACGGGCACTACTCGGTGCAGTGCTACCTGGACGCGCTGGAGGGGGCCTACAAGGCCTGGCAGGAGACGGCCGGCAACGCGGGGGGCGAGGGTTACTCCAGCGACCGCTTCGCCGCGCTCGTCTACCACGTGCCGTACGGGAAGATGTCGCGCAAGGCGCACCGCCACGTGCGCACGCTGGACGGGGACAAGGAGCCGGATGCGAGCTTCGAGCGGCTGGTGGGCCCGAGCCTCGTGCTGCCCTCGCAGGTGGGCAACATCTACACGGGCTCCATGTACCTGGCGCTGGCGAGCCTCCTGTCGTCCTCGCGTGAGGATCTCACGGGCAAGCGCGTGGGCCTGTTCTCGTACGGCAGCGGCTCGTGCGCGGAGTTCTTCACGGGCGTGGTGTCGCCCGAGGCGCAGGCGCGCGTGAAGGCGCTGGGCCTGGAGACGCTGCTGGAGCGACGGCGCGCGCTGAGCATCCCCGAGTACGAGCAGATCATGAACGCCCGCGAGAAGCTGGACGAGAAGCCGGCCGAGGAGACTCCCGGCACGGGCTTCCGCTACCTGGGCACGCGCGACCACAAGCGCATCTACGCGCGCTGAGCCCCGCGCGGGAGCGAGGGTTCGCACGGCCCGCGAGCCCCCTGCTCGCGGGCCATCTGGCCACCGCGAGGAAGCCCCGGACGCGCCTCAGCGCGCCTGCTTCTGCGCCGGCTGCGGCAGATCCGGATCAATCGCCCGGACGATCCAATCCACCGCCTTGGCCTCCCAGTCCGGATCCTTCAGGGCGTCCAGGTAGCGCTCGTAGGCGTACACGCCCGAGGCCTTCGACAGCCGGAGGATCTGGATCAGCGCCACGGTGCTGTCCAGCACCACCACGGAGCGCTCCATGCCATGGCTGCGCAGCCACACCATGGCCTCCTTGATGACTTCCTGGGTCTCGGGCGGGTTGGCCTTCTGCGTGCGCGAGTCCACCAACAGCCCGAAGGGCTTGCCCTCCAGGGCGAGCACCCGCGGCTTCAGATCCGCGAACCAGGCACGCGCCTCCGCCGGAGTGATGTACCCGGGACCGTGAGCGCGAAAGCCGTACTCCGTGACGAAGTTCTGAGGGACAGGCATCACTTGCCTCGTGTGGCTGGGCGTGCCCCGCGTCTGGCGCAGCGGCAGGGGCTCGGAGCTTAGCGCGATCCGTCTGCCTCTCGAAAATCCGAGCGGTTAGCGGCCCCGCCCCCTCCCCTTGGCCCTCCAAGGCCCCCCGCGGGCCGCGCGCCCTACCACAGTCAAGAATCCAGCCGACCTGAAAAAATTTAATTTCCCTGTTTCCACGAATCGGGAAAGGGGGTAATTTGCGTGGAAGTCACGGTTCCGACACAACGCGTCGCGCGCACGCGCCCCTGCCGAGCCTCCCCCCGGTCCGGTCCAGGTCCACCACCCGAGTTGCTGGGGCAGCGCGTCCCCCAGACGTCCAGAAAGGGCCCCTCCGTGTCCCAGCCCGCGCTCGCCAAGGTCGCGTCGAATCCCCTGAGCCGAGGCGAGTCGGCCACCGCCGTGTACCCGCAGGGCACGCACCCGTTCCTCAACGGCTTGCAGGCCGAGTCGCTCTCCGGCCCCCGGGACGGCGCGGCGCACGCGGAGCCGGTGAAGCGCCCGGAGGAGCCCTCGACGCTGCCCGCCCTGGCGCGGCTGCGCACCTTCCGCACGCTCGAGGACGTCACGGTGGTGGAGGCCCTGCTGGCGCACCTGGAGGCGGAGCAGGTGGACGCGGTGTTCGGCATTCCCGGCGGCAACATCGCGCCGCTGGTGCAGGCGCTGCGCCGCCATGAGCGCATCCGCTTCATCATCGGCGGCCACGAGGGCGGCTCGGCCTTCATGGCGGACGGGTACGCGCGCGCCACGGGCAAGCTGGGCGTGTGCCTGGTGACGGCGGGCCCCGGGGCCACCAACGCGATGACGGGCGTGGCCTCGGCGCACCTGGATCAGGTGCCGGTGCTGACGCTCAGCGGGCAGGTGTCCACGGAGCGCTTCGGCCTGGGCGCCATCCAGGAGAGCACCGACGAGGGCGGCATCAACACGGCGGAGATGTTCCGGCACTGCACGGCCTCGAGCACCTCGGTGGTGGACGCGAAGAGCTTTCCCCGGCTCTTCGAGCGCTCGCTGAAGGTGGCGCAGGCCGTGCCGCACGCGGCGGTGCACATGAGCGTGCCCGTCAACATCGCCCGGCAGAAGCTGGCGAAGGTGAGCGTGCCCACGGCGCCGGGCGCCTGGCGCGGCACCCTGCCCTCGGCGCCGGCCTCCGAGGTGTACTCGGCCTTCGAGCTGCTGCGGCAGGCGAAGCGGCCCCTGCTGTACCTGGGCGCGGGCGCGCGCGAGGCGCTGGAGTCCCAGGGCGCGGAGTTCGCCGCCTTCGTGCGCCGCTATTGCGTGCCGGTGGCCACGAGCGTGCGCGGCAAGGGGCTCTTCTCCGAGGAGGATCCGCTGTCGCTGGGCGTGCTGGGCATCGCCGGCAGCCGGCGTGCCGAGCAGTACCTCGGCGCGGGCGTGGACGTGCTGGTGGTGCTGGGCAGCCGCCTGGGCGAGTGGGCCAGCAAGAGCTTCTCCTCGCTCTTCCAGGCCGCGAGCACCGTCGTCCAGGTGGACGCGACGCCCTCCGTCATCGGCCAGTTCCTCCAGGTGAACCTGCCCATCGTCGCGGATGTGAGCTCGGTGGTGGCGGGGCTGGTGGAGTTCGGCCAGGGCACGGCGCCGGGCAACGAGGCGCTGGTGCGCGAGCGCCGGCAGTACCTCAACGAGCTGAGCCTCGCCTACCGCGCGGTGTCCCCCCTGCCGAGCGAGGACGGGCCGCTCAAGCCGCAGCATGTGATGGCGGAGCTCAACCCGCACCTGCGCGCCCACACGGACCTGTACGTGGACATGGGCAATTGCACCGCCTGGGCCACGCACTGCCTGCGCATCACCCCGCCCACCCGCGTCTTCTACCCGTGCGGCCTGTCCTCCATGGGCTGGTCGCTGGGCGCCGTCATCGGCGGGAAGCTTGGGAGGCCGGAGAACACCGCCATCGCGCTCACCGGGGACGGCGCGTTCCTGATGAATGGGGTGGAGGTGCTGACGGCGGTGCGCTACCGGGTGGGCGCCGTCTACGTCGTGCTCAACGACAACTACCTGGGCACGGTGAACCACGGCGAGCACGTGCAGGCCCGGGACGAGAACCCCCTGGACGACCCGTACTTCAGCCTGGGAGACCCGGACCTGGTGAAGTTCTCCGAGTCGCTGGGTGCCCACGCCTACGAGGTGACGAAGCCGGGCGAGCTCGCGCGGCTGCTGCCCCAGGTGCTCCAGCGCGCGGACGAGGAGCGCCGCCCGCAGGTCATCGTGTGCCACATCGACTACCGCGAGGTGCCGCCGTACGGGGACCGGTTCGCCTCCGTGGCCTCGGCCCCGCTCACCGAGGGCTGAGCGTCGGGCCCGGGTCGGGGTACAGTCCGGCGCGGGGTGGACTTCGCCCCCCCTCCGGAGCCCGGAATGACCCAACCCCCCGCCACGACGCTCGCCAGCGACCCGGCCGCCCCCCTCGCCTCCCCGGAGCAGCGGAGCTTCTTCGGCCACCCGCGCGGGCTGTCCACCCTCTTCTTCACCGAGCTGTGGGAGCGCTTCAGCTTCTACGGCATGAAGGCGCTGCTCTTCCTCTTCATGACGGCGGCGGCGGAGAAGGGGGGCCTGGGCTTCGACACGACCAAGGCGGGCGCCATCTACGGCCTCTACACCGCGGGCGTGTACCTCACGGCCATGCCGGGCGGGTGGCTGGCGGATCGCATCCTCGGCCAGCGGCGCGCGGTGCTCTTCGGCGGCATCATCATCGCGCTGGGCCACTTCAGCATGGCGCTGCCCGGAGTCTTCTTCTTCTACCTGGGGCTCTTGCTCATCGTGGTGGGCACGGGGCTGCTCAAGCCCAACATCAGCGCCATGGTGGGAGGCCTCTACCCCGAGGGAGGCGCGAGGCGGGACGCCGGCTTCTCCATCTTCTACATGGGCATCAACATCGGCGCCTTCATCGCGCCGCTCGTGGTGGGCACCCTGGGCGAGCAGGTGGACTGGCACCTGGGCTTTGGCCTCGCGGGCCTCGGCATGGTGTTCGGCGTCATCCAGTACCTGATCGGCGGCCGGCACCTGGGTGAGGTGGGCCAGCAGCCCAAGCGCGTGGAGGCACGCCCCGGAGCGCCGGAGCAGCGCGGCACCTCGCGCGGGCTGGGCCTCGCGGTGGTGGGGGTGCTGGTGGCCCTGCTGGTGGTGCTGCAGGGGATGGGGGTGGTGGACCTCACCACGGCGGTGGGCCTGTCGCGGGCGGGCGGGCTGCTCATCGTGTCGCTGGCGCTCGCCTTCTTCGCCTACATGTTCACCGCGGGCGGGCTGGACGCCTCGGAGAAGCGGCGGCTGGGCGTCATCGGCATCCTCTTCATCTGCTCGACGCTCTTCTGGGCGGGCTTCGAGCAGGCGGGCTCCTCGCTCAACGTCTTCGCCCGCGACAGGACGGATCGGGTGCTGTTCGGCTGGGAGATTCCGGCGAGCACCCTGCAGGCCATCAACGCGCTGTTCATCATCCTGCTGGCGCCGGTGTTCGCCTGGCTGTGGGTGAGGCTCAACAAGCGGGGCCGCGAGCCCTCCAGCCCGGCCAAGTTCTCGCTGGGGCTGGTGTTGATGGGGCTGGGCTTCGGGGTGATGGTGGTGGCGTCGCTGGCGACGGCGGGAGGCCACAAGGTGAGCCCGCTGTGGCTGGTGCTCACCTACCTGCTGCACACCCTGGGCGAGCTGAGCCTCAGTCCGGTGGGGCTGAGCACGGTGACGAAGCTCGCCCCGCCCCGGGCGGTGGGGCAGATGATGGGCGTGTGGTTCATGTCCATGTCGCTGGGCAACCTCATCGCCGGACAGCTGGCCGGTCAGGTCGAGACGCTGCCACTGCCGCAGCTCTTCGGCGCGGTGGCCGCCACCGGCGTGGCCGCGGGCCTCATCCTCGCCCTCTTCGTGCGCCCCATCCGCCGGATGATGGGCGGGGTGCACTGAGGCAGCGGCCTCAGCGCGAGGCCATGAACTCGGCGGCGGAGTCGAGGAACCTCAGGACAGCCTTCCGGTGGTCGCCCTGGTAGTCGCGCAGGTATTTGACATGCCACCCCTCGCCCCGGTTCTCCGTCTGGGCGTCCCGGAGCCAATCCTGGAAGGGCTCCACCGTCAGGTCTTCACGCTCGTTGAAGACCGTGTT
>NZ_DASVSO010000789.1:0-4796 GCF_036388035.1 Archangium sp. | reverse complement strand
AGCACGGGGGCGACGCTCGGCACGCCCCAGTCCACCACGGGCCAGCCGCGGCGCAGGGCCTCGCGCCGCAGGCGGCGATCCGGGTGGACGGCGACGGGGCGACCCACCACCTCCATCACCGGCAGGTCCGAGTACGAGTCCGTGTAGAAGGCGCACGAGGACAGCGGGACACCGCTCTCGGAGGCACAGGCCTGCGCGTAGTAGCGCTTGCCCTCGCCGAAGCACACCTCGCCCAGGGGCCGGCCGGTGTGCACGCCCGAGGCATCCACCTCGAAGCGGTTGCAGAGGATGGCGTCCAGCCCCAGGTCGCGGGCCACCAACTCGGACAGGTAGCCCGAGGACGAGGTGAGCAGGACGAGCTTGTCCCCGGCCGCGCGGTGCTCCTCCACGGCGCGCAGGGCCCCGGGGCGGAACTGCGAGCGGACATGCCCCTCGTAGAAGAGGACGGTGCGCTCGCGCACGTGCTGCTCGCCCGTGCCCTGGAGATGGGAGATGGCCTGCACCAGCGCGTCCTGCATGGAGACGAAGCCCAGGTGGTAGCGGGCGAGCCAGTAGCTGGCGCGCAGCGCCTGAAGCCGGGTGATGTGGCCCTGCTCGAACTCGCGGCGAATCCACAGGGCGCCCGAGTTCACCGCGAGCAGCGTCTTGTCCAGGTCGAAGAACGCGATGGTCATGAGCGTCCCCTCACCCGAGCGGCGCGCGGGAAGCGGAGCCGCTCCCCCTGCTCGCCCGCGCGCGCCGACGACGGAAGGTCAGAAGGCCCAGGAGCGCCGCCGCGGGGAGGAGCGCCCCCGGAGCGGAACCACAGCCCAGGCCGGCCATGCCCGGACCGCGACTCACCGCCTGGAAGTGGCGGCCGGTGTCGGAGGACTCGCCGCACTGGGTGGGCGGCAGGCCCCGGGGGTAGGCCTCGCAGAAGCCCGCGGCGCTGCCCACGTCGATGATGCGCTTGTGGGTCTCCCCCGGAGATGCGGTGGACTGCATGGTGGAGCCGGGCACTTCCACGTGGTCCAGCCCCACCACGTGGCCAATCTCATGGGTCGCCGTGTTCTGGAGATCCGTGGCGACACAGTCCGTGGAGGGCTGCCCGCTACACGGTGGCGAGTCGATGGTAGTGAAGAGGAAGCCCCGCCCGTCCCCGCTCGAGGCGTTGAACTCGATGTCCGCGTCGAGGATGTAGCCGGTGCGGTAGCTGAAGGTGGTGGTGGTCAGCCCGATGATGGCACCGCCGTGGTCCCAGCACCCGTGGACATCGGAACAGGTGTCGGCCTTGATGCACGGATCCTCCGGCTCGACGACGTCGTTGCAGTCCGCCTCGCGGAAGGTGATGACGTTCTCGTTGTTGTCCCGGTTCTCCCTGTCGTAGCCGACCGTGGGATTCTGGATGTCCGGGCCGCGGGTGAAGATGTAGTCGCTGCAGGTGGAGGACAGCGCGCGCCAGGAGGAGAACGAGGCCTCGAGGGCCGCGAACTCGGTGTCTCCGGGCGTGCGGCGGCTGCCGGCGGCGTCCAGCCGGTACACGAACTCCCGGGTGTTCCAGAGGACGCAGAAGGGCCGGCCGGGCACGAGGGTGCGCAGGTACGTCTGCGCCCGCGCCTCGGGAGCGGCGAGGGCGAGCGCGGCGAGGGCGAGCCAGGACAGGGAGCGCCTCACCGGCGAGCGCCTCCGCGACGGCGGCGCCACGCGAGCAGGCCCCAGCCCGCCAGCGCGGGCAGCCATGCCTCCGCTCCGGAGCTGGAGCACCCCAGGCCATGGGGCCCCAGCGACGTCGTGCTCCCGCTCGTGCCCAGCGAGGGCGTGACGCAGCTCTGACTGGGCTGGCCCTTCGGGTACGTCACGCACACGAATTTATGCGAGCCCTCGTCGATGCTGCGCTTGGACACCTCACCCGGGGGCGCCTGCGGGAACATGGTGGAGCCGTCCACCCGGATGTGGTCCAGCCCGATGAGGTGGCCGATCTCGTGCGTCATGGTGTTCTGCACGTCGGTGGCCACGCAGTTGGTGGAGTTGACGGTGACGGGCTGGGAGCAGACCGGATAGGGCGGCCTGTCCACGGTGGTGAAGACGTAGCCCGCCGCGTTGAACTGGATGTCCGAGTCGTAGATGATGCCGGACTTCTCGTCGTAGGTGGTGAGCGTGAGGGCGATGGTGCTCGCATCCCCGTCCCAGCAGTCGAACGCGTTGCCGCACGTCTCCTCTTCCCAGCACCCGTGGTTGGAGGGCGCCACGTCCTCGCAGCGGCGGGAGCGGAAGAGGACGAGGTTGCGGTTGTCGCCCTTCACCTCATAGCCCACCTTGCGGTCATCCACGAGCGGCCCCTCCTCGAAGCGGAGGTTGCCACAAGAGCTGAAGACCTCCTGCCAGCCCTGGAAGGAGGCGCGGATGGCGGCGAACTCGTTCTGCTTCTGGGCATCCGAGCTCTTGGGATTGCCCGCGCTGCTGAAGTGCCACTTGAGGGTAGGCACCGTCCAGAAGAGGCAGTGGGCGTTCGCGTCGTTCGCCCTCACGCGGCTGCGGACGTAGGCGTCGCCCTGCCCGAGGACGAGCGCGGCGACCAGCATCGGCGCGAGCATCACGGCCGCTTCTCCTGGGCGCGCACGGGAGCCTGCTGCTGGAGCGCGGTGTGGATGGAGGCCTTCAGCTCCGCGAGCGACACGGTGCGGGCCGAGGACGTGGTGGCCTGCCGGGTGTCCGGATCCAACAGGAGCGTGTCCCCGGTGGGCTCCGGCACGGCCAGGGCGCGGGTGCCATCCTCCGAGCGCTGCACCTTGTACTTGCCCTGGGCCAGGCCGACGACGCGGAAGGCCTTGGCCCCGCGGCGCTCGAGAAAGAGCACCACCTCCTCCCCCTGGGTGAAGGAGGCCAGGCCACTCACCATCTGTCCGATATCCCCCACCCTCCCCCCCGGCTGGGTGACGAGCACCGTGGCACCCGCCTGTCCCTTGAGGGTGTCGGAGACCTGGATTTCCACATCCGTGACGATTCGGCGGCCATCCCCACTCCACCGACTTTCCACCCGCCGCACTGTCCCCTGGACAATGGAGTCGGCCGACCGGGCGAGCTCCGGCAGATCCGCCCGCAGCATCGTGGTGGCCCCCGCCGGCAGGCAGAGCAGGAAAACGGCCGAAAGGAGCGCGCGGAACGCGGTGGGAAGTGTCATGCAAGAGCCCTCGATGCGCGGCAGTTTAATGCATTGGGCGGGCCGCCGGGCAGGGAAGTCGGCCGCTCGTTGACCATCCAAGCCCGCTCCTGCTATCCGCGCCCCTCCATGGCTTCCGTTCCTCGCGTCCGTTTCGCACCGTCTCCGACCGGTTATCTGCACATCGGCGGGGCCCGTACCGCCCTCTTCAACTACCTCTACGCGCGGCGCCAGGGCGGCGTCTTCATCCTGCGCATCGAGGACACGGACCAGGAGCGCTCCACCCCCGAGTCCGTGAAGGCCATCCTCGACGGCCTCACCTGGCTGGGCATCGACTGGGACGAGGGCCCGGGCAAGGAAGGCCCCTCGGCGCCCTACTTCCAGACGCAGCGGTTGGACCTCTACAAGAAGTACGCGGACCAGCTCATCGCCGAGGGCAAGGCGTACCGCTGCTACTGCACGCGCGAGGAGATCGACGCGCGCCGCGCCGCGGTGGAGAAGGCCACGGGCAAGCCGGGCACCTACAAGTACGAGGGCACCTGCCGCGACCGCAAGGACATCCCCGAGGGCCGCACCGCCGTCATCCGCTTCCGCATGCCCGACGGCGAGGGCCAGGCGACGTTCGACGACAAGGTGCTCGGGCCCATCACCAAGCAGTACTCGGACCTGGATGACTGGGTGATGATGCGCGCCGACGGCATCCCCCTCTACAACTACGGCTGCGTCATCGACGACCACACCATGAACATCACCCTGGTGGGTCGCGGGCAGGAGCACGTCAACTCCACCTTCCCGCAGCTCATGCTCTACAAGGCCTTCGGGTGGACGCCGCCCGACTTCGCCCACTTCCCCCTCATCCTCGCGCCGGACCGCCAGAAGCTCTCCAAGCGCAAGCACCCCGAGGCGGACGTGATGCTGCACAAGCAGAACGGCGTGCTGCCCGAGGCGCTGCTCAACTACGTCATCCGCCTGGGCTGGAGCCACGGCAACGACGAGGTCATCAGCCGCGAGCAGATGGTGGAGTGGTTCGACTTCGCGCAGGTGGGCAGCACCTCCGGCGTGTGGAGCCCGGACAAGCTGATGTGGCTCAACCAGCAGTGGATGAAGCTGCTGCCTCCGGCGAAGGTGGCCGAGACGCTGGTGGACCACCTGGTGGCCAAGGGCGTCCAGCTCCAGAAGGGAGACTCGCGGCTGGAGCGCGTGGTGCTGGCCTTCCGCGAGCGCGCGAAGACGCTGCAGGAGATGGCCGACACGGCCCTCAAGTACTTCCAGCACGGCGTGGCGCTGGAGGAGAAGGCCGCCGCCAAGCACCTCACCGCCGAGTCCAAACCGCTGCTCACCCTGGTGCGCGAGCAGGTGGCCACGCTGCCCCAGTGGAGCGCCGCCGCATTGGACGAGGTGGTGAAGAAGGTGAGCGAGCAGGCCGGGGTGGGCATGGGCAAGGTGGCCCAGCCGCTGCGCGTGGCGGCCACGGGCGGCACGGTGAGCCCGGGCATCGGCGAGACGCTCGAGCTGTTGGGGCGCGAGGAGTCCCTGCACCGCCTGGACGCGGCGCTCGCCCGCCTCGGCTAGGGACGCCGGGGAAGACGCCGGGGAACGCCCAGGGGGCCCAGGTTGGAGTGGACACCTTCGCGCCAGGGCCCTATTGTTCCCCACC
>NZ_DASVSO010000788.1:0-5046 GCF_036388035.1 Archangium sp. | reverse complement strand
GAGCGCGGCGTGGACTCGGCGCTCGCGGCGGCTCGTGAGCGGGCTCGCCGCAGGACGGGGCGGTGAGCCCCCGGGCGCTTCCGATGGGAGAAGCGCCCCCGGTGCTGGAGCCCTCTGGACTCATGGCCCGCCCGCGGGGGGCTTGCCGGGTGGCTTCGGAGCCAGGGGGGCCGCTGGCGTCTGGACGTCGGGCTTCGTCGCCACGGGAGTCGTTGGCGAGGAATCCGCCACCGAAGGCGGCATCGTCTCTGCCTGTTCGCTGGGTTTGGGTTGCTGCTGCCTCGTCTCAAGCGGGTCGTTCGGTTTGAACAAGGCGTCGAGGACGTCCCTCATCTTCCTCATCACGACCGTGCTGGATAGACCCGCGATTCCCGCCCAGGCGAGGAGCGCCATCTGTCCTCGCCAAAGATCCGTGGGGATGCTGAACCCGGCGATGCCGCTCTGGAGGGCGAAGTACACCAGCAGGGCCGTGGCGCCTCCAACGAGGGGCCGGGTCAAATAGAAAGTCCACCAGCTCTCGTCGAGCTTCTTCACGCCCGCGAACGTGGCCATGGACGACACGCCATGCAGCCATCCTCCCAGCACGCCCAGGAGGATGACGTAATAGACGAGGGCACAGTCCGACATGCAGACATGGACCGGGTTGACGACCTCCCTGGTTTCACCCGTGCCCGTCGTGGTCTCCCCCGCCTCCGCGGAGGCAACCCCTCCATCCGCGAGCGTCGGCCCGCCATCCGGGGAGGCCACCCCGGCGTCTGGGCGCTCGGACCCATCAGCCCGCTGGAGGGACTGCTCCTGGACGCACGAAACCCCTTGCGACTCGCAGAGCCAGCCACAGCGAGGCAGGAAGGCCGCACCCACGAGCAGCACCAGGAAGAAGGCGTAGTAGCCGATGCCCCGGCTGAGCGAGAGGGGCTTGCGGTTCTCCGGCTTCCCGTGGGCCAGGGGTGGGGTCGCGGGCGTGTCGCCGCCTTCGAAGGGGTCAGTTGAAGTCGAAGAACGGGACATAGTAGGCGACGAAGAGGTTGAGCAGGAGCTCACGCGGGATGACGGCGTCCGGAGTGCTGACGGCGAGGGGGTTGCGCGCGTAGCGGAGATCCACGCCGACGAGGAACGCGTTGCTCGGCGTACCGACGGTGGCGGCGAGCTGCGCACCCGGGGTGACGACGGTGTCCCAGGTCGGTCCAGGGATATCGGCGTCCGGCCGGTAGCCCAGGAGCTGCCCGAGGTCGATGGCCGTCAGCATGAAGTGGGCCCCCAGGCCCCATTTGTTCGGAGGCGAGCCCTGGGTGCCGGGCATGAGCTGGACGGCAACGCCCATCGGCAGCGCGAGCTGCGGCGCCTTCCAATCGCTGCCCTGCAGCAACCGCGAGGTGAAGCCCACCGGCGCGCCGACGGACCAGACCACCTGCCCCTGGCGCTGGCTCCGGTCGGTGCTCGCGTCGATCATCCCCTCGAGGATCTCCTTGCGGCTCTCGCGCACGGCCTGCAGGTTGGAGGCATCCACGGAGGTGAAGGTCGCGGCATAGCCCGCGATGGAGCTCAGCAGGACGGACGCCTTACGCAGACGCTCGGCCTGCTCCCGGGTCTTCGCATCCGAGCCCGAAGCCAGCAGGTTCCGCAGGAGCTCGGTCCCGGCGATGATCATCCGGGGCTGGCTGCCATCGATGGCGGCCGTCATCATCTGGCCGCTGAGCTCGAGCTGTCGCAGACCCAGGACGCACTCGGTCTCCGCCGAGCACTGCTTGCCCCGCGCGGCGAAGTCCGCTTCCACCAGACGGCGGAGGAGCCTGGTCGTCAGCCTGACACCGGCGCGCAGCCGCTCCTGGGGAAGGGGGACGAGGCTATCGCCCCGAGGCTGGCTCGCGAGCAGGGCGGCGTCGGCCTCCAAGGCGATGTCGAGGGCGAGCGCATAGTCCTCGGCGGACGTCAGTCCCCGCTTCTCGAGGACTTTCCTGACGAGCAAGGTCAGGTCGGCGGCCATTCCCCCGCTCAGACCCCGTTCCAGGCGGATGCGAGCGGCCTCCAATCCAGCGCCGAGCGCATCCTTCCGTTTGACCAAGGGGCTGTTGATGATGCTGGAGGCGAGGGCCCAGGCGTCCTCCGCCGTGAAGCGCGGCTTGCCGCGGGAGGTGGCGCGGGCCACGAGCTTGAGGGAGAGCTGGAGGATCGCCTGGGCCTCCGGCTGCGAGAGCGTCGGCCCCACTCCGGGGGACTGCTGGGTGAGCGCCAGCGCCGCATCGGCGATGAGATCCTGCGTGACGGCGACGGTGACAGTCTCCGGATCCGACACCAGCCGCTCGAGCGAAGTGTTGCTGACGGCCGTGCACGTCGCGGGGAGCAGGGCCTGTCCCTGTGAAACGGGTGGCTTGGCATCCTTCGGCGGGGGGGCGAACAACTCGCACACCGCGTCCTTGAACTGGCCGTGGAGGACCTGGAGGCCCTGGCGCCTGGCGCGGGAGACGGCGATCTCCGCCAGCAGGCTCAGGGCTTCCGCGATGGGTTGGGGAACGACCGCGGATTGAGGGCCGCTGTACTGCAGCTCGGGCGTCTTGCGATCGCCCAACTCCGGGTGGACCACATAGGCGTCGAGTTCCTGCGTCGCCAGCTCCTTGGTCACGAGCGAGTCCAGCGTCTCCGCGTCGCGGACGGGCGACTGGGCGACCCCTGGGGTATCTCCGGGCGTCCCCGCGTCAGGCGGTATGACGGGCGGCTTCGCGACCCCCCCAGGCGTGGGTTGAGTCGGGGGAGGCTGCGCATGGGCCGTGAGGGGAGTGGCGCAGAGCAGTGCCACGAGCAGGAGCGGAGCGAGCTTGTGCATGGGTTCAGGCCAGTTCGACGTCGAGGTAGCGGGAGTGGATGGATTCGAAGAAGGAGAATTCCTTGCGGCCGTGGCTGAGGATTCCAATCGAGAAACCCTGCCGGGTGATGAGCGCGGTGCCGGAGTCGCCCGGGTGCGTACAGCCCTCGGTCATGACGACGTCGTGCTGGGTGAGCAGGCCGTTGGCTGTCCTCAAGAGGTGCACGGTCATGCCCGCCGCCAGGATGAGGGGGTGCTCGCTCCGCTGGCGGGTAGGGCAGTACACCGTGCCTCGCTGGTTGAGGTGCTTCAGGCTCGGTGAGGTAGGGCCCGCGATGAGGTGTCCGTCCGGTGTCCTCGAGCGGGCCTGCCGCCCGAACTCCGGCAGCAGATCCACCCGCGCCACGTCCTGGCTCACCCGCCGGAACGTCCCCACCCTGCGGCTGCCGCAATAGACGGGGGTGTTGTCCGCGGCCGTCTCGAAGACGTGCGCCGCTGTGAGGGCATACCGGGCCGGATTGCCGATGAAGCAGGTCCAGGTGCCCTCGGCGAATCCGGGCGTCGTGGACAGGGGGGCTCCGATCTCCAGCTCGGGCACCCCCCCCACCGGCTCCGCGGGCACTCGCGCATAGGCGAAGCCATCGAGCAGGAAGGTGCAGCACGGGATGACCTGGACCTGGCCCCGGACCGTCACCTCGAGGCCGGCATAGGGGAAGCCCTCCCGGTCTCTCTTGGCCAGCAGCACGAGCCCAATCGTGTCCGACCATGCTCCGTCCCGCAGGATGACGCCGTAGCCGAACCCCAGGATGCCCGCGGCGTTGTCTGCCCGAGCGAATCCAAAATCCTCCCCCAGGATCCGGCAGCCTTCTTTCAGATACTCAATGTCTGGCGTCATGAGCAGAAATTGATGATGTCACCCGCAGTGTGTGTCCCTGGCGGCTCCAGCCGCCAAGTGTAGCGTGGGCGACATCAAGCGTCCTCACTCGAAGTGTGGGCCTTGCCTGATGAATGACGCATCCCGGAGAACTCCACTCAAAAAGGAAACCCGGGAAAACGTTCTCGGTGCTAAGACACGCGGCCTCCCCCCGCCGTGGGGTCGGGCTTCCCCCGCCTGGCTTCGCGGCCCCAATCGAGGCACGCGATGAATCTGCGATACACGATGTTGCTGTTGCCGGCGCTGTACCTGGCGGCCTGTGGCCCCTCCCAGGACGAGGTCGTGGTGGATGAGCTCACGGGCCAGGTGCTCGAGGCGGCCACCACCGAGTACGACATGCACCGGCTGCTGGAGGACTCGGACATCACCGGCGGGCAGTGGATCACCACCGCCCAGGTGCAGGCGTTCCTCCAGCAGAAGGGCTCGTACCTAGCCACCTACAAGGATCCGGCCTGGAGCAACAAGACGGCGGCGGCGCTCATCGTGGAGCGCTCCAAGGCGTACACCATCAACCCGCTCTACATGCTGGCGCGCATCCAGACGGAGTCGAGCCTCATCACCAGCGGCACCTCCACCAACCTGTCCAAGGCCACCGGCTGTGGCTGCCCGGACAGCGGCGGGTGTACCGTCTCCTACGCGGGCTTCGGCAACCAGATCGAGTGCTCGGCGAAGAAGCTGCGCGGCTACCTCATCGATCTGGACGCGGGCCGGGCCACCATCTCCGGGTGGAAGCCGGGCGTGCTGAAGAGCACCTCGGATCCGTGCTCGGTGAAGCCGGTCAACAAGGCCACCGCGGCGCTCTACACGTACACCCCGTGGGTGGGCGCGTACGCCATCCAGTGCGGCCGCACGGACGTCGGCGGCTCGTCGCTGGTGGCGGTGAAGTACCACCAGTTCAAGGGCGAGTACGCCTGGGGCACTGGGAGCACCGTCACGTGCTACACGGGCACGGTGGAGGCCAACGTGGCCGTGGGCACCTGCGTGCAGAGCTCCTCGGACGCCATCTGGCGGCAGTGCCAGAGCGACGGCACCTTCACGGCGGGCACCACCACCAAGCCGACCAACTGCACGGCCTCGTGGCCGTGGTGCAGCTCGGCCACGCTGGGCAGGTCCGTGCCGGCGCGCACGTGCGTGCAGTCCAGCGGCGACTCGCAGTGGCACCAGTGCGGCGCCGAGGGCGTGTGGCAGTCCGCCCCGAGCGCGCCGACCACCGGCAGCGGCCCGGTGGGCACCTGCTACGCCACCTACGCGCTCTGAGGCCCCGCGCCTCTCTGGCCCTCCTGGCGCCTCCATATCGGGCAGGCAGCCAGGC
>NZ_DASVSO010000787.1:0-1960 GCF_036388035.1 Archangium sp. | reverse complement strand
CGCGTACAGCCACTCGGTGCCCGTGCGCAGGGTGAGCAGCCGCGCCTCGGTGCGCACGTGGACGCCCAGGTTGGCCACCAGGCGCACGCCGCCGCTCGAGGCCCATTCGCCCAGCACCTGGGGCTGCGCGGCCACGCCCGCGCCACCGCGGAAGGCCCTGCCCCCGGCGGTGGGCAGCAGCACGGGGACGGCGACTCCCAGGTACAGCCGGCCCGTGGAGACGAGCCGGACCTTGGGCACCATCCGGAGGTCCCCCAGGCCGGCGCCCGTCACCCCTTCCGCGAAGGAGGGGAGCGCGGAGACGCCCCGCGCGGAGGCCTGATACGTGAGCGGCAGGGCCACTCCCAGCTCGAAGCGCTCGCAGTAGGACACGGAGCCCATCAGGTCCAGCGTCAGCTGGGAGGACACCACCTGGTAGACGAAGTCCTTCTGGCGCGCATCGAAGAAGCCCAACGGGTTGCTGGCGTAGCTGAGCGAGGCACCGAGGTGCCAGCCCTGGCCCACCCGGGCGCCGTGCACGCCGAGGATGTCCGTGGCCCCCGGGCCGGGCTTGTAGCGCTGCAAGTCGATGGCCTGGGACACCGTGGGCGGGTCGAGGGACTGGGCCCCTGCCCTCGGAGCGGCGAGCATCGCCAGGGCCACCAGTGCGGCGGCGAGGGTGCTCCCTCGAGCGGTGGGGCGCGGGCGCCGCGAGCCCATCAGGGGCACGGCGAGCAGCGCCCCCCATTGCCACCCCGATACGTCACGTCCCGGCATGTCTTGGCCCCTCTGTCTCGTGATGGACAATGCCTGGAGGGGGAGTTGAAGTCCATGCACCCCGTGGCGTGGCGGGAAAGGGCGTGAAAAGACCGCCTGTCCGCTCCCCGTGCCTGTCCTGAAACAGGAAGGGGGGCCTCCTCCGGGATTGGAAGAAGCCCCCCTCCTGACTGCTAGCGACTCAGCGACTCACGCGGGCTTGGGCTCAGCCGCAGGAGGGCGTGAGGCAACCGCAGACGGGCCCGCCACCCGCGGGCGGCGTGTTCGTCCACTGCCCGTTCCAAGTGGCCTTGGCGGTGGTGCAGACGGAGGGGCAGCGCTTGTCCGCGTCCTGCTGGTTGGCGATGGGGCTCGTCTTCACGTCCGCGGCCTTCATCTGGTAGCAGCCGCAGACGGGCCCGGCGCCGGAGGGCGGCGTGTTCGTCCACTGCCCGTTCCAGACGTTGTTGGCACCCTTGCAGACGGAGGGGCAGCGCTTGTCCGCATCCTGCTGGTTGGCGATGGGGGTCGTCTTCACGTCCTTCGACTTGACGACGCAGCCGCAGACGGGCCCGGCGCCGGAGGGCGGCGTGTTCGTCCACTGCCCGTTCCACTTGTCGTAGCCCGCCGTCGTACAAATGGACGGGCAGCGCTTGTTGGCATCCTGCTGGTTGGCGATGGGCGACGTCTTCGCGTCACACGAAGGCGCATCCGCCGCATGCGCCGCACCCATGGACACGAACATCATCACCGCCGTCATCACGCTCATCATCCACTTCATGGTTCCCTCTCCTTTGGGTTGGGGAATGCGTGGACAGTAAAGAGAGCGCGTCGGGGGGGCTGTGATCGCCTTCACCCGAGAGGTGTCAGGAGCGTTATAGCCAAGGCGAGCACCGCGTGGCGCAGGCCCAGGCCGCGAGCGGAACCACCCGAAGGGGAGCGGGCTCGCCAGGGGGCCCGCCTCAGCGAGCGCGTGGGCGCTCCCGGGCGAGCTGCTCTCTCAACCGAGCGACCACCTCGGGATGCTCGGCGGCGACGTCCCGCCGCTCGGCCGGATCGGTGGTGACGTCGTACAGCTCCACCCTCACTCCCCGGGGCGTGGGCAGCTCCAGCAGCTTCCAGCGCCCCAGATACAGCCCCCGGTGTTTCGCGGCCTGGACCGAGGCCTCCCACTCCGGCTTCAGGACGATGTCCCCCGTGGGAGGTTCCACCGTCGCGGTCTCGT
>NZ_DASVSO010000786.1:0-12290 GCF_036388035.1 Archangium sp. | reverse complement strand
ACACCTTCTCGATGAGGTCCGGGTGGGCGAGCAGGTAGTTGCTCTTCCCCATCCGCACGACGTCGCCGTACTCGCGGGCGCAGCGGGTGAGGAAGCCCAACGGGTCCTCGGAGAACGCCACGAGGTTCCCGGTGAGGAAATCTCCTGGGGGACCGGGGGGCAGGGGCAGGGGCGCGGTCGGCATGCACGGACTCCAGTGCTTCCATGGCCGCTCAGCCGGGCCCGCTCCGCCCGACTGGGCGAGGGAGGAGACCTCCCCCGCCAGCCGGTGACACTCAGTAGTAGCGGTAGGGAACCGACAGCTTGTCGGCCCGAGCAACGCGCAGCATGACGGCCAGGGAGTAGACGATCTTCTTCATGGTGCTTCTCCTTGAGCTGGGGGGATGGGTGCCGCGAACTGCATTCACCGGCCGTTGCCGACCAGTGGCTCTAATAGGTCTCACGATTCTCACGGCGCTTCAAGCCTTGTTTCTAGGAATTCGAGAAATCATTGGAATTTTTCGTTCTCCCGGAAGTCCCGGGGTCCGTGCGGTTCGACTACCATGCGCCGTCACACCATGAGCGATACCGCGCGACCCTCTCGTTCCGGGCCCTCCACGGAGGGCTCGGCCCCCTCCGCCCCCTTCCAGCTCGTCCCTGGAATGCTCCTCGAGGACACCTACCTCCTCGAGGCCGAGCTCGGCCGCGGTGGCATGGGCACGGTCTTCCGCGCTCGCCATACCAAGCTCGACAAGCTCGTGGCGGTGAAGGTGCTCAATCCCCAGCTCTTCGGCACACCGGAGGCGCTGGTCCGCTTCTCGCGCGAGGCCAAGGTGGCCGCCCGGATCAACCACCCGGTCATGACGCACGTCATGGACTACGGGGTGGTGCGGGACCATCCCTTCATCGTCATGGAGTACGTCCCCGGCAAGACGCTGTCCGAGGTGCTGTACGACACGCGTGGGCCGCTGCGATTCGCGCCTGGGTTGCACCCGACCGAGGCCATCGAGGTGATGCGCCAGCTCCTGTCCCTGCTGCGCAACACACACGCGCTGGGCATCGTCCACCGCGACCTCAAGCCCGCGAACATCAAGGTCTTCGCGGACGACTGCCAGCTCTACGTGAAGGTGTTGGACTTCGGCATCGCCAAGGATCTGGACGGTGACGTCACGCAGCTCACCGCCGAGGGCGCCCTGGTGGGTACGCCCGCCTACATGGCGCCCGAGCAGCTCACGGGCCATCCGGTGGATGGGCGCACGGACCTCTATGCCGCCGGCCTCATCTTCCACGAGCTGCTCAGCGGCAAACCCGCCTTCGGGGGAAAGACGATCTCGCGCATCCTCCATGAGCAGGTGAACGAGCCGCCTCCGCTCATCGAGGGCCTGCCGGAGCTCCTCCAGCGCACGCTGGCGACGCTCTTGAGGAAGCGCCCGGAGGAGCGCTTCCAGGACGCGACCGAGGCGGATTTCGCGCTCGCCAGGTGCGAGGAGGCCGTGCGTGGCACAGACGTGGAGGTCACCGGAAGCGGCCACAGGTTCCTGGTCACCCCCAGTTACCGCCCACCAGTCCCCGTCGAGCCTCCCGATCCGACGTTCATCCCGGGGCCACCGTTGCCCGAGGTCCCTTCCCCGACGGTGCCGCCGCCCGAGAAACCATCCCAGACGATCATCGGCCCGGCTCCGACCTCACACCCCTCCGCGGGGAAGATCCTGGCGCGCATCGCGTTGGGCGTCGTGGGGGTGATCCTGCTCCTGTCCCTGGTGGTGGCCGCCATCGGCGGCTCGGCGAAGCAGAGTGGCCAGGAGGAGGAAGGGACAACCCCCTCCCAGGCCTCGGACGACGAGGAGGACACCGCGAGGTAGCCGTCCCGCCTGTGTCCCGTCACCTGTCACACCTCTCCGTCACCAGGTACTGGTGGTGTCGGCCGTCACCGTCATCTCGGAGATGCTCGCCCAGGCATTCTGGGTGTTGCCGTTCACCGTCACTTTCACATAGCGCGCGTTGACCGCGCTGAAGGTGTAGCGCTCGTAGGAGGCCGTGAGGCCCGAGGAGGTGCCGGAGAACACCTGGGTGAAGGTGGTGCCGTCCATGGAGACCAAGAGGGTGAAGCGGCTCGCGCGCGTATCGCCGCGGTACCAGGCGATGTCGACCGCCTTGAGGCTCTTCACCTGCCCCATGTCGCCCGTCAGCCACGAGCCGCTGCCGAGATTCGACCAGCGGGTGGCCAGACTGCCATCGATGGCGTTGGCCGGCACGTTGCCGTCATTGCCACTCGCGGTGGCAGACACCAGGCCGCCGGCCGCCAGCGCCTGGGTGGCCGAGAGAGCCGCCACCACGGGGAACGCCAGAAGACCGCGACGCGGGGACGAACGGGTGGAGCGCAGGATGTGAGACTTCAACGATTGTGTCCTTTGGAAGCGACCGCCCGGAGGGACTGGAAATCACTCCCAGCTATCCAGGCAGTCTCTTGTGTGTTGCCGCTCCCAACATCCCTTCCCGGGAACTGTTTCCCGAGCCCATGTTCCAATCCCGTTTTGAGGTGGGGGCTGACGAGAGCCGGTCGGAGGATGACTCCCTCGTACGGTCGGCCGCAGGGCGCGCCGCCCCCGAGACAAAGCCCCCTGGCCCTCATGCGGGCGCAACGGCTCGTCTCCTTGCTGGAGCACCACCGCCCGAGCACCTGACCCTGAAAACACCAAGGCCGGAAACCCCTGACGAATCAGCGGCTTCCGGCCTCGGTCTTCAATGGCCCCGACGGGAGTCGACTCCGTCGGCGGGGAGGAACTCAGCTCGCCTTGGCGGCGATCGGGTTCTCCACCACGATGTCCGAGCGGGTGCTGCCGACGATGGCGAAGAGCTCCGCCTGCTCGGCCTCCGGAACCTTGTACTCATCCAGCACGCCCTTGAAGATGCCCGCGAACACCACCCACTCCGAGGCGGAGATGTTCAGGTGCTTGTGCGACTCGGCCATCGTCTTGCCGGTGTAGCGCTGGGGACCGCCCGTCACCTGGCACACCATCTCCGTCACCAGGTACTTGAAGCCGGCCTTCGGAACGCGGTGGTGCGCCTCGTCCACCAGCGGGTTCGCGTTCAGCTCGGGGGCGACCATGATGCGGTCGATGAACGTGTCCACGACGGCGGCAATGGCGTAGACGCCCCCCAGCCGCTCATACAGCGACGGCTTCTTCGATTCAGTGCTCATTCCGGCTCCAGGTGGCGGACCCGTGGGGACATCCCCGGGCGCGACCTGGGCCGGAACCTTAGAGCAGGACAGGCGAGCAGACAAAGTCCGCTCCCTTGGCAGCGGGTCTGGCGACCGCTCGGGCAGCTCCGGGGCGCCGCCGCGAGCGCCCGGGAGGGCCCCCGGGTCCTCACCAGCTCGTGCGGACCGGGCGGCCCTCCTCGTAGCCCGCCTGACTCTGCACGCCCACCACGGCGTTGCGGTGGAACTCCTCGAGTGAGCGCGCCCCCGCGTAGGTGCAGGAGCTGCGCACGCCCGCGATGATGTGGTCGATGATGTCCTCCACGCCAGGGCGCTCCGGGTCGAGGTACATGCGCGAGGTGCTGATGCCCTCCTCGAAGAGCTCCTTGCGGGCGCGATCGAACAGGGACTCGCCGCGCGAGCGCGCCTTGACCGCGCGCTGCGACGCCATGCCGAAGTTCTCCTTGTACATGCGGCCATCGCTGGCACGCAGGACGTCCGCCGGGCTCTCGTAGGTGCCCGCGAACCAGGAGCCGACCATCGCGTTGGCCGCGCCGGCCGCGAGCGCGAGCGCCACGTCGCGCGGGTGCCGGATGCCACCATCGGCGCAGATGTGCTTGCCGAGCTTCCGGGCCGCCTCGGCGCAGTCCAGCACCGCGGAGAACTGCGGCCGGCCCACTCCGGTCATCATGCGCGTGGTGCACATGGCGCCGGGCCCCACGCCCACCTTCACCAGATCCGCGCCGGCCGAGATGAGATCCCGCGTCCCCTCACGAGTGACGACGTTGCCCGCCATGACGGGCACGGAGGGAGAGAGGCCGCGGATCATCTCCACCACTTCGAGCATCTTGCGCTGGTGGCCGTGTGCCACGTCGACGACGAGCAGGTCCGTGCCCGCTCGCAGCAGGGCCTCGGCCTTGCTCTTCACGTCTCCGTTGATGCCGACGGCCGCGGCGATCAGCAACTGCCCCTTGGCATCCAGCGCCGGCTTGTAGAGCGTCGAGCGCAGGGCCCCCTTGCGCGTCACCACGCCGATGAGCCGGCGGCCGCGGACCACGGGCGCGCAGGTGAGCCGCTTGCTGGCCAGTCGCTCGAAGATGCTCTCCAGCGGCGTGCCCTCCTCGACAGTGACGAGCTCGGTGGACATCACCCGGTGGAGCTGGGTGAAGCGATCGAACCCCGCGGCATCGTTCTCGGTGAAGATGCCGACGGGCTGCTCGTCCGCGTCGACGACGATGACGGCGTTGTGGGCGCGCTTGTGGATGAGGTTGAGCGCCTCCTGGATCGTATCGGTGGGCCCGAGCGTGATGGGCGTCTCGTAGACGGGGTGGCGCGACTTCACGTAGGCGATGTTGCTCGCGACGATGTCGAGCGGGATGTCCTGGGGCAGCACGGAGATGGCCCCGCGGCGCGCCACCGTCTCGGCCATGCGCTTGCCCGAGACGGCCGTCATGTTGGACACGACGATGGGAATGGTGGTGCGCAGGCCATCGACGGGGGTCAGGTCCACGTCCAGCCGCGAGCCGACCTCCGAGCGGCCCGGCACCATGAAGATGTCGTTGTACGTGAGATCGTAGGGAGGCTTCTGGTCATCGAGGAATCGCATCACACCCTCCAGGGCGGGGCGTACCCTAGCGTTTCAGGGGGCCTCGCGCGCGCCTCGGGGACTCGAAGACGAGACGGAGGCACCTGAGTTGGAATCCACGCCACGGGCCGCGTATTTTGTCCCACATGACGACGACGCCCGTGCTGGAGGTGGAGGGGCTGGAGAAGACCTACGGCGAGGTGCGGGCCGTGCAGGGGCTGACGTTCCAGGTGGCCCCGGGCGAGGTGCTCGGGCTGGTGGGGCCCAACGGGGCGGGGAAGACGTCCACGCTGCGCTGCCTGGCGGGCATCCTGCCTCCCTCGACCGGGCGCGTGGCGGTGGCCGGACATGACTTGTCGATCGCTCCGGTGGAGGCCAAGCAGGCCCTCGCGTTCCTGCCCGACGAGCCGCGCCTCTTCGAGTACCTCACCGTCTGGGAGCACCTGAACTTCGTGGCGCGGCTGTACGGGGTGGCGGACTGGGAGGAGCGGGGGAGGGCGCTGCTGGACGAAATGGAGCTGTCCGGCAAGCAGAAGGCCCTGCCCGGGGAGCTGTCGCGCGGGATGAAGCAGAAGCTGTCCATCGCGTGCGGCTTCCTGCACTCGCCGAGGCTCATCCTCCTGGACGAGCCGCTCACGGGGTTGGATCCCCTGGGCATCCGGAGGATGAAGGCCTCGCTGCGCCAGCGCGCGGAGGCGGGGACGGCGCTGGTGCTCTCCTCGCACCTGCTGCCGCTGGTGGAGGAGCTGTGCCACCGCATCCTCGTCATCGCCGGGGGGCGCGTGGTGGCCCTGGGGACGCTCGCGGACATCCGCGCGCAGCTCAGTGGACCCGAGGGCGCGACCGCCTCCCTGGAGGAGCTCTTCATCCGCATCACCAGCGCGTCGTCCGAGGCCGCACCCGAGCGGGTGGCCCCGTGAACTTCTCTCGTGCGGTGGCGTTCCTCTGGGTGGCGACGGCGCGCAACCGGGCACGGCGCCAGTTCCAGCGCCTGCGCCAGCCGAAGTACCTCTTGGGCGCGGTGGTGGGCGGGATGTACCTGTACGCCGTCTTCCTGCGGCGGCTGAGCTACCGGGGCGAGGTGGGGATGGTTCCACCGATGGCGCAGCTCCTCAGCCAGTCCCTCCTGACGGCCGCGATGCTGGGCACGATCCTCTCCGCCTGGGTGCTGGGGCCGGACCGGCCGGCGCTGTCCTTCACCGAGACGGAGGTGCAGCACCTCTTCCCCGCGCCCGTGTCCCGGCGGGGGCTGCTGCACTACAAGCTGGCGCGCGGCCTCTTCGGCGCGGGGGTGGGGGCCTTCTTCGCCACCCTCTTCATGAGCCGCGTGGTGAGTCCCCAACCCGTCCTCTTCTTCCTCGGCGCCACCGTGACACTCGCCACGGTGAACCTGCACGTGATGGGGGCCTCCTTCGTGCGCACGCGGATCGCCCGGCGCGGCGGGGTGGGCGGGTGGTTGCGCTGGGGAGCCCTCACCGCGGCGGTCGCCCTGTTGATCGCCACGGGGCTGTTCATCCTGCGCGAGCACCCCTTCCGCCTGGAGCAGATGCGGGACGCACGGCAGGTCCAGGAGTGGGTGGCCACGGTGATGGATACGCCGGCGCTGTGGCCGGGAAGGATGCTGGTCGCCCTGCCGCTCGCTCAGGACGGGTGGGCCTTCCTGAAGGCCCTGCCCTTCGCACTCGGCCTGCTCGCCATCCACTATGTGTGGGTGATGAAGACGGCGGTGGCCTTCGAGGAGGCCGCGGTCATCCGGGCCGAGGAGCGGGCCCGCCTCCGCGAGCGGCTCTCCCAGCAGGGCGGTCGACCGGGCCTCATCCGCGCGAGCCGGGTGCTCTTCCGGCTGGCGCCCACGGGGCGTCCGGAGATGGCGCTCGTCTGGAAGAACCTCATCGCCGGGCAACGGGTGGGCGGGGCGGGTCGGCTCCTCGTCGCGGGCCTGCTGGGTGGACTCGTGGCCGCGGTGGCCTCGGGCCAGGGCGCGGCGGATCCTCTGGCCAACGTGCGCACCTTCATGGCGCCGCTGTGCGGAGGGCTCGCGGGGCTCCTCTGCTTCTTCGGGCCATCCGCCGTGCGGGTGGACCTGCGGATGGACCTGCCCCGGTTGGAGCAGCTCCGGGCGATGCCGCTCACCGGGCGGCAGGTGGTGGCGGCGGAAATCGCGGCGCCGGCGCTGCTGCTGGGAGCCGCGCAGGTGGGGCTCCTCCTGGTGGCGATGGTGCTCGCGGCGTGGCAGGGGGGACCGGGCGCCTCGCTGTGGGTGGCGGGGGGCCTGTGCGCGCTCTGCGTGCTGCCGGCGGTGACGCTGTGCGGACTCTTCGTCCAGAACGCGGCGGTGGTGCTCTTCCCGGCGTGGCTGCCCCCGGAGGGCGAGCGGGTACGGGGCCTCGAGGCCCTCGGTCAGCGGCTGCTGACGCTGGCGGGCACGCTGGTGGTGGTGCTGCTGGGGCTGTTGCCCGCGGCGCTCGCGGGCGCCGTGGTGGGCTTCGGCCTGGATCGCTTCCTGGGCCTCGACGTGTGGGCGCTGCCCTTCGCGGGGCTCGTCGCGGCGACGGTGCTCGGGGTGGAGGTGGCGCTGGGCGTGGTGGGCCTGGGACGCGCCTTCGATCGGCTCGACGTGTCGAGCGAGGGGCCCGAGACGACCCGCTGAGCCCGTGGGCCCTCGGGCTCAGTGGGGACCGGCCGGCTCCGTCGGTGGGGCGAGCGTGCGCATGACGACCGTGCGGCAGGCCGCGCACACCACCCCGGCGCGTTCCCAGTGCACCTGCTCCTCCATGGCCTGGGACGACTCCGGGCTCGCCTCGAGCTGCTTCAGCAGCGCGGTGAGCTCATCGGTCCCCGAGCCCGCCCGGGGCGTGTCGAGCACATCCTGCTCGCCCTCGAGGACGAGGGTGAACCGGTAGTACACCTCGCTCGGGGCGATGCCGCGCCCGCATGTGATGCACGTCTTCGGTGGGGGGCCGCTCATGGAGGTCCTAGGACTCCAGGGTGCGCATCGAGGTCCGTCCGACCATGATGTCCACGAGCTTCTTCACGCGCCGGAAGACGCCCTCCTGCACATAGGGCACCCCGTGCTTCTCGCAGATGGCCTTCACCCGGGGCTGCACCTCCCGGTACTTGCTCATGGGCAGGCTGGGCCAGAGGTGGTGCTCGATCTGGTAGTTGAGCCAGCCGTGGAGGAAGTCGACGACGTCGCCGCCGGTGGCGTAGTTCACCGAGCCGATCACCTGGCGCACGGAGAACTCCGCGTGGCCGGCCGCGCGACCCTCGAAGCGGTAGAGATCATCCCCCGCGTGGTTGGGCGCGATCAGGATGAAGCTCTGGAGGTTGGTGAGCAGCTCGGCGAGGACGCTGTTGGCGAACACGCTGAAGACGGCCCACAGGCCGAGCGGCGCGAAGAGGGCCGGGAGCAGCACGAAGCGTAGGGCCGCGTAGGGCAGGACACACGTCCACCAGAAGGCCCGGCCGTCGGCGTGGAGCGGATTGAAGGCCGTCGCGAGCTCGGGAGTCTCACCGGTGTCGGGCACGCCCTCGCGCCGCCGCTCGGCCCGCCGCCACTCCAGGAAGGTGTTGGGCGCGTAGTACGTCAGCTTCCAGGTGAAGGCGAAGAAGGCGACGATCGCGTACTTCACCAGCAGGGGCTTGCTCGAGCGGCGCAGCCACTCGGTGTTGAACTCGACCAGGTCCGGATCCGCCGTCTCGCCGGTGCGGCCGTGGTGGAGCGCGTTGTGCTCGTGGCGCCACGCGTCCGGGTGGATCCAATCCGGCCAGTCGATGAAGCGGCGCCACCCGGTGGCGAAGTGGCGTCCGGTGTAGCGCTCGGGCACGCCGGGCACGCGGTCATAGCCGCGGTGCGTGGCGTGGTGCGCCATCATCGTCCAGCGGGCCGTGTTGCCCTGGGCGATGAGCAGCGCCGAGAGGGGGTTGGGGGCGATCCACGCCGTCGCGTAGCCGAGCACCGAGCACACCCGGCCCCAGCGCTCCATCTTCCGGAAGTGGGAGAAGTCCTCGGGCGTCAGCGAGGCTTCCACCTCGGTGCGGACGGCCTGAAGCTCTCGGGCGAAGGCCTCTGCGTCGAGGGACGGAAAGGTTGCCCGCGTTGGTTCCTCCGCGCGCGAGGCGGCTGCCGTACTACTCATGGATGTACTCGCTCCTGGATGTCCGCGCAGGGTAGTCGAAACGAACGACCCTCGGAGGCGCTGTCTTCCAAAAATCGGAGCGCGCCCGCTCGAACCACGACCGAGGAGGCGGGGCACGGCGAGCGGGGTGTCCGCGCGCCATGCCGCCCCGCGTCAACCCTCAGGGGGAGACGATCGTCGTCTCGACGGCCGGGCACTTCACCGTCATCGGCTGGAAGCGCTCCAGGGGGTGGGGCACCTCCGCCTGATTGGGGGTGACGTCCAGCAGCTCGTTGCGGAAGGCGAGCCGGTAGTGCCCCGGCTGCGTGAAGTCGTAGGCCAGCGACACCTCGACCGAGGCCTCCACGGACTTGCCGGCCGGGACGGAGACATAGGCGTCCGCCTCCGGAGCGCCGCGCTTGAACATCGGCCCCCGGTAGGGGATGTCGGTCCCGTTGCGCGTCACTTGCAGGTAGTTGTTGAACAGGCCCTCGAGCGGCGTGTTCCAATTGAGCACGAACAGGGGCTGAGCCGTGGGGTTGGTGAGCTGGAACCGCAGCTGCACCGGTTCACCCACCTTCAGGCTCGGGGGCACGCTCATCGTGCAGTCCAGCGTCGTCGCCATGGCGGGGGCCTCCTTGGGGGGTGAAGCCTGCTGCGCCGGGGCTTCCTTCTGGGGGGGAACCTGCGGCTCCGCGGTCTCCTTCTTCGAAGCACAGCCCCCACCGCTGACGGCCAGGCACACCAGCGCGATCCTACCGACGGTTCCTCGTGTCACGGATGCTCTCACCTCCAGGCGGCACCCGGGGGGCACACGCCAAAAAGAAAAACGGGAGCGTCGCCGCTCCCGTCTCTCACCGCCGAACCCTAGCCGACCTGCTTACGGCAGGGAGGGGGTGTTCTCGGCGAAGTACTCGTGGCTGTCGGCGTTGTCCAGGGCCTTGGTGGGGTTGGAGCTGGCCAGGCTCTTGGCCGCGCTCTGGCCGTAGGCCCAGTCATCCGTGGCCGCCACGACGTTGAAGTGGCTCATCTCGTGGACCAGCGTGCCGGCCTTGGAGTCGGTGCCCGTGGTGGGGGCGCTCCAGAAGGCGTTGCACACGTAGATCTTGTACGGCGAGGCCGGGTACACGTAGGCGTAGTAGCTGTCATTGCAGCTGCAGTCGACCACGACCGCCGCGTTGGCCAGCGCGTTCTTGATGCTGGTGAAGTGGTTGCGCGCCGTGGTCAGGTTGGTGCTCGAGAAGGCGCCGAACCAGGTGGTGTAGCGCGTGGTGCCCGAGGAGATGCCGTTGAGGTAGGTCGACGCGTTGTTCGCGTACGTCTTGGCACTGCTCATCGCCGAGGTGATCGACGACTGCTCGGTGCTGGTGCAGGCGCCGGAGAACGTCAGGCCGGCGGCCGACACGCTGCCCTGGGCCTGGAGCTCGGGCTGGCCGCTCTCACGGCCCTCGATCCACAGGTTCACCAGGTTGGAGTCGAGCTGCGCGGCCTTGGAGAGGATCGCGGCGTGCTGATCCAGCGAGCGCGCGGCGAAGCGGAGGGTGTAGCTGCCGGACTCGGACAGGTCATAGAAGCCCGAGACAGGCGCCACGCCCGAGATGCTCTCGCCGGGGGCCAGGGTGATGTAGTCCGCGTCGGTCGGCGCCGCGCGCTTGATCTGCGGGCCGATGTACTCCACCGCTTCGCCGTTGCGCGTCACCTCGAACAGGCCTTCCTTGAAGCGCCCGTCCGCGACGTAGAAGTTGAGCAGCCGCACGGGCTGGGCCGAGATGTTGGTGTAGGTGACCTTCACCGCCACGTCCTCGCGGGCGCTCAGGGAGGACTTCTCCACGGACAGGCTCACCTCCACCTCACCGGTGGTGGCCTGCTGCTCCGCGGCGAGCTCCTCGGCCGAATCGGCCGGCGCACCGCAGGCGCCGAGGAGGGACACGCCGACAACTCCGCCGACCAGCCACTTGAAACCGAGGGTCTTGCTCACGTGGGGATTTCCTTCCGGGGGTGGTGCGCTACAGGAACCCGTTTCCGAGTAATTCCGGATATATCACGATAAGCAGGTTAAACCAACTGAGAAGTTTGTTTCGTTTGACTTCAAATCGGCTGGCCAGGGCTCAATCCCCCCAGGAGTCCCGCGACGACCTGCGCGGGGACCCAGGCCTCCCAACCCACCGCGATGACATCGTCGGAGACTCGGAGCTCGCCACTGATGCGGGAGGAGGTGACGAGGATGGCCTTGGGCCACCCCTTGAGATGCGGGGCATACTCCCAGCGGTAGAGCATCGCCTCCTGGTACCCGCGGGCGAGGTAGTCGCGGCGCTCGGAGAGCTTCACCTCGAGGACCGCGGCGCTCCGGAAGTCGCCGTGCTCCGTCACCACCGTCACGTCCGGGCGCAGTCGGCCCGGGTGTCCCAGGTAGTGCCGCACGCCCTGATCGGAAGGGCCCGGGTCCAGCCACGCCTGGTTGTAGAAGACGCGGAGGCGAGCCCCGTCATCCCGCTCGAAGCTCGCGACGTCGTTGCGTCTCCGATGAACGAGGTGGCGCTGGAAGCTCCAACGCCCGCGCTCGGTCCGCTCCAGCCGGGACCAGAGCGCCTGAAGAAGCCGGACGAGCACCGCGATCTCGAAGCGCGTGTGAGCCTCGAGCGGGCTGAGCGCCCCCCGGGCGACCACCCGCGCGATGGCCTCCGGGGAGCGCGAGTCGAGCCCCTCGCGAAGGAGGCCATGCCACGCCAGGGCGGCGCGGTAGGCGGGGTGGCGGGACGCATGGGCAGCCTGCTCGTGGCGAGGACCTACCGGTTCGAGCGGAACCTCGCGGAGCACGGTCGAGGCGAGCAGGTGTCTCAACCGGCCCTCGAACTCCTGCGCCTCCTGGCCCCAGCCGCCAGACGTCCTGAGCACTCCCGCCTGCCGCAGGTCGACCAGGAGATGCAGCAGTCGCTCGGCCACGTGACGCACGAGGACGTTCTCCGGCAGCGCGAAGCTGCGGCGGCGCGTCTGCGTGACGAAGCGTGTGCGCTGGCCCGCCATCCGGTACTGGAGCGTGCGCTGAACGTCCAGCCGTCCCTGGAACCCGCCTTCCCATTCGCGCCGGGACACCTCCGTGTGGGCCGGGAGCGCTCGCACCAGCTCCGGCAGCAGACGGAGCGAGAAGTCGCGCAGCGCCTCGATGTGGGGGGACAGCGTGCTCACCGCGCGCAGGAGCGCCAGTTCATGGGGGCGACCCGTGAGCCGTTCGAGGAAGAGCGAGGCCTCCTCGGGTGTGAGCGCGGTGCGCGCGGACTCCGGCAACAGGTAGCCGGGGAAGTGTTCCCGCAGGAAGGCCTCCCAGGGGGCGGAGGCGCTCATGCGGTCTTGAAGGTGAGGTGCGGGAAGAGCTCCTGGTAGCGCAGGCGCATGCGCTCCACCGCCT
>NZ_DASVSO010000785.1:0-5867 GCF_036388035.1 Archangium sp. | reverse complement strand
GGACGCACGTTGGCGACGCGGACGGTGCCCGGCTCGGTGCCATCCGAGCGCCACAGCTCGCGCCCGGAAGCCCCGTCGTTGGCGGTGAAGTAGAGGGTGGTGCCGATCACCGCGAACGCTTCAGGCGAGGCGCTCGCCGTCCCGGTGGCGATGTCCTTCACCCGCGAGGTGCCCGCCTCGGTGCCATCGGTGCGCCACAGCTCGCGCCCGGAGCCCCCGTCGTCGGCGGTGAAGTAGAGGGTGGTGCCGATCACCGCGAACTGGGAGGGACCGGAGCCCGCGCCGCCAGGGCGGATGTCCTTCACGCGGGTGGCCGTCCCGGAGCCATCCAGCCGCCACAGCTCGGGACCGGTGGTGGCATCCGCGGCCACGAAGTAGAGGGACCCCTCCATGGACCCGGCGATGCTCGTGACGCTGGGCGTTTTCGCCGGGCCACGGATGTCCACCGCGCGGACGGTGCCCTCGGGGGTGCCGTCCGTCTTCCACAGCTCCCAGCCCGCGGAGCCCTCGGCGGTGACCAGGAAGTAGAGGTCGGGGCCCACGGAGGTGAAGTGGAAGGGATTCGAGGACAGGGTGTTCCCCGGAGTGATGTCCTTCACCAGGACGGGGGCCTCCCCGGTCCCTTCCAGCTTCCACAGCTCGACGTCATCCGTGCTGCCCTTGCCGGCGAAGAAGAGCGCGCCGTTGTGGGCGTGGAGCTCCATTGGGAAGCTCGCCTCGTCGGCGATCCGGACGTTCGAGGTCACCCGCGCGGTGCCGGCGGGCGTCCCGTTGGTCTTCCAGAGCTGGTTGGCTTGAAGCGAGGGCTCCCAGACCGCGAAGTAGAGCTGGTCGTTCAGCACCGTGAGCTCGCTCCGGCCCAACGCGTCGAACGTGGACATGCCCTTGGGGGCCACGTTCGCGAGCGCCAGCGTGCCCGCGGCCGTCCCGTTGGACCGCCACAGCTTCGGCACCTCTTCCGCATCGAAGGTGGTGAAGTACAGCGCGCCGCCCATGGTGGTGAAGGGCCCCGGGTTCGAGCCCCGGGTGGGCTTCGGGTCGGCTCCGGCGGGGACGGTGGTGGACTCGTCGCCCCGCGTCTTCCACAGCGTGGGGATGGCTGGGTACTCGGCGGAGAGGCCCGTCCCCGGCGTGTTCGCCACGAAGTACACCGTGTCACCCACTCCGGTGAGCGCGCTCGGCTGCGGGCCGTTGTTGGGGAAGAGGTCGTTGCCGATGCGCCGGGTGCCCGAGGGCGTGCCGTCACTCGTCCACAGCTCGGTGCCGACCCCCGGCTCATGGCCGAAGAAGAAGAGCTTGCCGCCCTGGGCCGTCAGTCCATAGAGCTGACCGGAGCCGCCGAGGGCCTTGAAGTCCACGACCTTCACCGTGCCCCCCGCCGTCCCGTCCGTCGCGTGGAGCTCGCTCTGGGGGCCGCTGACGCAGGAGACGAAGAGGTGGGTGCGGGTGGCCACGAGCTGGGAGGGCGCCGCCGCGGAGTTGTTCCCGGGGACGAGCACCGTGACGAGCTGCGTGCCCGCCTCGGTGCCGTCGGAGCGCCACAGCTCGTGCCCGCTCACCCCGTCCGTGGCGGTGAAGTACAGCGCGCCTCCGAAGGCCGTGAGCCGCTGGGGCTCGGAGCCCGACGCTCCTGGCCAGATGTCCTTGACGCGGACCGTGCCCGCCTCGGTGCCATTGGTCTTCCATAGCTCGTTGCCCGTCGTGCCGTCGCTGCCGGTGAAGAAGAGCGAGCCGCCCACCCGGACGAGCCCCCCGTCGGGGAAATCAGCGAGGCTGGCGGTCACCTTCGTCGAGACGCGGACCGTGCCCACGCCGGTGCCATCGGTGCGCCAGAGCTGCCGCGTCCCTCCAGGGCCGGTGGACAGGAAGTAGAGCTTGCCGCCGAACACGGTGAAGCCCGAGGGGGCGCCGCTGCCCGTGCCCAGCACGACGTCCCGGACGAGCTGCGTCCCCTCCGGGGTGCCATCGGAGCGCCACAGCTCCAGGCCGTGCTCCCCGTCATTGGCCGCGAAGAAGAGCCACCCGTTGTACTCGGCGAAGGTCCGGAGGTCGGAGCTCTTCGTGCCCGGGAAGATGTCCTTGAGCAGGAAGGTGCCCCGGGAGGTGCCGTCCGTCCGCCACAGCTCCACGCCGTGCTGCGCGTCGACGGCGGTGAAATACGTGAGCCCCCGCATGTGGAACAAGCGGGCGGGCGAGCCGCCGATGGGGCCCGGGTAGATGTCGGCCACCAGCACGGGACCCGTGGGGTCCTGCCTCCACAGCTCCTCGCCGAGGGCCTCGTCGTTGGCGGTGAAGAGGAGCGTCGACCCGGCGGCCACGAGGCTCCGGGGGTTGCGCACCAGCGCGGCCTCGGCCTTCGTGCCCAGGTCGGCCACGAGGTCCGCGGGGCCCTCGCCCAGGGCCCAGTGCAGGGTGGCCTTCGGGGCCTCCGGGACGGGCTCCTGGGGAGGGCTGGTGCAGGCCACACCCAGTGCGAGGGCGCACAGGGCAGCCAGGATCGTGTTCGCTCTGATCATGCGGGTCCTCGAGGAGGCTCCCCCACCGGCGCGTGTCCTCGCCGGCGGTTTTGAGAGGAGGCGCATTCAACCACATCCGGACCCGCTCGGGAGCCATGGCGGAAGCACCCCTTCCGATGCCACGCAGGGGGCCTTCTCCCGTCCTGCCGGCTCACGGGGGGGCAGGGGAGGGCACCCGGTGGCGATCTCTTCGGATGCGGGAAGGGGGCTGTGGTTATAAGACGGCCGCACATTTCCGGACCCCCTTGCCCAGAGATTCCATGCTCACCCTGCGTGGCGCCCCCGCCCTCTCCGAGTTCCGTCTGGCCAAGCTGCTCGCTCGCTGCCGTGAGCTGGAGCCCGCCGTGGCCTCCGTCTACGCGGAGTTCGTGCACTTCCTCGACGTCGAGAAGGCCCTCTCGGAGTCGGAGCGGACGCTGGTGGACCGGCTGCTGGAGTATGGCCCCCGGCTGGCCCAGGGAGAGCGGCGCGGCAGCCCGCAGCTCGTCATCCCGCGCCCCGGGACCATCTCGCCCTGGTCCTCGAAGGCCACGGACATCCTCCACAACTGCGGCCTGCGCGGCGTGCGGCGCATCGAGCGAGGCATCGCCTGGTTCATCGCCGACGGGGCGGGCAAGGCCCTGGGCCCGGAGCAGCTCGCGCGCGTCCAGCCGCTGCTGCACGACCGGATGACGCAGGCCGTGGTGGGGCGCGAGGAGGACGCCGCCATCCTCTTCGCCGGGCACTCGCCCCGGCCGCTCACCTCGGTGGACGTGCTGGGCGGGGGCCGGGCCGCGCTCGTCACCGCCAACCGCGCGCTGGGCCTGGCCCTGGCCGAGGACGAGATCGACTACCTGGTGGCGCGCTTCACCGAGCTGAAGCGCAACCCCACGGACGTCGAGCTGATGATGTTCGCGCAGGCCAACAGCGAGCACTGCCGGCACAAGATCTTCAACGCCTCGTGGACCATTGATGGAAAGCAGCAGGAGGGCTCGCTCTTCCAGTCCATCAAGAACACCTACGCGGCCAACAAGGAAGGCGTGCTGTCGGCGTACAAGGACAACGCGGCCGTGATGGCGGGCTTCGAGGTGGAGCGCCTCTTCCCGGAGACGGGCAGCGGCGAGTACCGCTTCCACCGCGAGCCCGCGCACATCCTGATGAAGGTGGAGACGCACAACCACCCCACGGCCATCTCGCCGCACCCGGGCGCCTCCACGGGCGCGGGCGGAGAGATTCGCGACGAGGGCGCCACGGGCCGGGGCGCGAAGCCCAAGGCGGGCCTGAGCGGCTTCTCCGTCTCGAACCTGCGGATTCCCGGCCACGAGCAGCCCTGGGAGCAGGCCTACGGAAAGCCGGAGCGCATCGTGTCCGCGCTCGACATCATGATTGAAGGCCCGCTGGGAGGCGCCGCCTTCAACAACGAGTTCGGCCGGCCCAACCTGTGCGGCTACTTCCGCAGCTTCGAGCAGCAGGTGCCCACGCCCGAGGGCCTCGAGGTGCGCGGCTACCACAAGCCCATCATGATCGCCGGAGGCCTCGGCAACATCCGGGACGGGCACGTGCGCAAGGGCACGCTGAAGCCGGGGGACAAGATCGTCGTGCTGGGCGGTCCGGCGATGCTGATCGGCCTGGGAGGCGGCGCGGCGTCCTCGATGACGCAGGGCGCGAGCGCGGCGGATCTCGACTTCGCCTCGGTGCAGCGGGACAACCCGGAGATGGAGCGGCGCTGCCAGGAGGTCATCGACCGGTGCTGGGAGCAGGGCGAGGCCAACCCCATCCGCTCCATCCACGACGTGGGCGCGGGCGGCCTGTCCAACGCGGTGCCGGAGCTCATCCACGACAACGACCTGGGTGGGCGCTTCGAGCTGCGCGAGGTGCCGAACGCCGAGCCCGGCATGGCGCCGGTGGAGATCTGGTGCAACGAGGCGCAGGAGCGCTACGTGCTGGCCATCGCGCCGGAGGACCTGTCGCGCTTCGCGGCCCTGTGCGAGCGCGAGCGCGCCCCCTTCGCGGTGCTGGGCGAGGCCACCGAGGCGCGGGAGCTGAAGGTGACGGACCGCCAGTTTGGCAACGCGCCCATCGACATCCCGATGGACGTGCTGTTCGGCAAGCCGCCGCGCATGCACCGGGACGTGAAGTCGCGCCCGCTGGCGCACGCCGAGCTGAAGCTGGACGCGCCGGTGAAGGAGCTGCTGGCGCGGGTGCTCGGGCACCCGACGGTGGCGGACAAGGGCTTCCTCATCACCATTGGTGACCGCACGGTGTCGGGCCTGACGGCGAGGGACCAGATGGTGGGCCCGTGGCAGGTGCCGGTGGCGGACTGCGCGGTGACGCTGTCGGCGCACGCGGGCTACACGGGCGAGGCCATGTCGATGGGCGAGCGCACCCCGCTGGCGCTCATCGACGCGGCCGCCTCGGCGCGCATGGCGGTGGCCGAGTCCATCACGAACATCGCCTCGGCGCGCATTGGCAAGCTGGGGGACGTGAAGCTGTCCGCCAACTGGATGGCCGCGGCCGGCAGCCCGGGCGAGGACGCCAACCTGTACGCCGCGGTGAAGGCGGTGGGCATGGAGCTGTGCCCGGCGCTGGGCCTCACCATTCCGGTGGGCAAGGACTCCATGTCCATGCGCACGGTGTGGGAGGAGCAGGGGGCTCGCAAGGCGGTGACGGCGCCCCTGTCGCTCATCGTGTCCGCCTTCGCGCCGGTGCTGGACGTGCGCAAGTCGCTCACGCCGCAGCTTCGCGAGCCGGACGCGGACTCGCGGCTGGTGTTCGTGGACCTCGCGGGCGGCAAGCAGCGGCTGGGGGGCTCGGTGCTGGCGCAGGCGTACTCTCAGGTGGGCCCGAGGTGCCCGGACGTGGAGAGCCCCGAGACGCTGAAGGGCTTCTTCACCGCCATGCAGGCGCTCAACGAGGCGGGGCTGGTGCGGGCCTACCATGACCGCTCCGACGGTGGCCTCCTCACCGCGCTGGTGGAGATGGCCTTCGCGGGCCACTGCGGCTTCGAGGTGGACGTGGCCGCGCTGGGCTCGGATGCCGTGGCGGCGCTCTTCAACGAGGAGCTGGGCGCGGTGCTGCAGGTGAAGGCGGCGGACCTCCAGCGGGTGCGCGAGGTGCTGGCGCAGAATGGCCTCGCCGCGCACTGCCACGAGCTGGGCCGGCCCCAGCAGGCCCTGGACGTGCGCGTGCGCCAGGGCGGCCAGGCGCTGCTCTCCGAGTCCACCATGGCCCTGCGCAAGGTGTGGTCGCGCGTGAGCTACGAGATGCAGAGGCTGCGCGACAACCCGCGCTGCGCCGAGGAGGAGTACGCGGCGAAGTGCGACCCCACGGACCCGGGCCTCTCGCCGAAGCTCACGTTCAACCCGTCCGAGG
>NZ_DASVSO010000784.1:0-1674 GCF_036388035.1 Archangium sp. | reverse complement strand
CACCCTCCAGGAGGTGCAGACCATCCTCAACACCTTCTGGGACCTGGGGCAGGAGGTGGTGCTCCAGGAGTTCGTCGCCGAGAGCAAGGGCCAGGACGTGCGCGCGCTGGTGGTGGGCGACAAGGTGGTGGGCGCCATGCGGCGGCGGGCGAAGAAGGGCGAGTTCCGCTCCAACATCCACCGCGGCGGCGAGGGCAGCCCCATCGAGCTGCCGCCCGCCTATCTCGAGGTGGCGGTGCGGGCCGCGCGCCTCGTCGGGCTGGAGCTCGCCGGCGTGGACATGCTCGAGGGCCACGCGGGCCCCCGCCTGATGGAGCTCAACTCCAGCCCCGGCTTCGAGGGCCTGGAGCGGGCGACGAAGCAGGACATCGCCGGGGCGATGATCGACCACGCGCTCGCCTTCTCGGCGGCACGCATGGCGTCCAACGGGCCGCTCCAGGTGGTGTGACGCCTGGCGCCGCGCCCCTTGAAGCAGGCGGGCGGACGAGCCTCTTGCCTGGTCCTCATGGGAATGGGCTCGAACTTCAAATGTCGGAGGGGATTGGCAGCGGGCGCGTTGGCTTCGTAATCTCCGGGCCGCTCCCATGAAGCCCCTTCCCAAGCCGCTGCAGATCACCGTCTACCAGGATGTGTTGTGCGCCTGGTGCTACCTCGCTGACGTCCGTCTGGAGTCCCTCAAGCAGGAGTTTGGCGATCTCATCCGCTGGCGCGTTCGGCCCTACCCACTGCGCCTCAACGACAAGCGACCCACGGACAAGGAGCTGCGGGGACTGACGGAGGAGGTGCGCCGGGCCCAGCAGGAGCCGGAGCCGCTGGCGCGGCTGCTGTCGACGGAGCTGTGGCAGGGCGGGGATGCGCCGCGCTCCAGCATCCCGGCGCTGGCGGCGCTGGAGGCGGCGCGGCTGCAGAGCCCCACGGCCAGGTCGCACCTCGCGCGCGCCATGCAGCGCGCGGCGCTGGAGCAGGGGGTGAACGTCACGCGCACCGACGTCATCTTCGAGCTGGCCAACCGCGTGGGCCTGGACATGGGGCCCTTCTCGGCGGCGTTCCACTCGGAGGACACGCGCAAGCTCATCCTCGACGAGCACCAGCTCGCCGCCAGCCGCGGCGTGCGCGGCGTGCCCACGCTCGTCATCGGCGGGCGGTGGATGGTGTGCGGCCTGCGCGAGGTGGCCGAGTACCGCGAGCACATCGTCACCTGCCTCGGCAAGCTGTACACCCCGCGCCCGGGCTCCTCCGAGCGCGTGGTGCACTGAGGGCCGCCGCGGCCGGCACGGGCTACTCCAGCTCGGCGCCGTTGCGCAGCGACAGGTAGAGGCCCGCCACGAGCAGCTGGCCCAGGCCGTAGGCCGGCAGCATGCCCACACAGCACGCCAACAGGCCGACGAGCGTCGCCAGGGCGAAGATGAGGAACACCCCGACCATGGACAGGCGCTGGCCGCGTGCCAGGGCGTAGCAGTTGCGCAGCGCCTGCACCGGGGTGACGTCGTCGTTGAAGGCGAGCTCCGCCTGCAGCAGGTAGAGCGGCAGGCTGAAGTACAGCAGGGGGATGAAGCTGACGAGGAACGCCCCCAGGAAGGCGAACGGCAGCGCCGTGCTCTTCTCGCTGAAGAGCGCGCCTCCGACGATGTCCGCCACCGTCACGCCCTGCGCCACCAGCCCGACGAAGCCCAG
>NZ_DASVSO010000783.1:0-15845 GCF_036388035.1 Archangium sp. | reverse complement strand
TGGGTCAAAACGACCGCCGGCCCCCAGGCGTGATTCCCGCCCCAGCCTTCGGCCTTGTCGAAGGTGCGGCGGCCGGTGAGCAAGGCGCCGAGTCCGGACGTGAGACCGCGTAGGTGCTCGGCGCTCGGCCCCGAAACCTTGAACGTCATCGGGTCCGACCCGCCGCTGTTGATCTCAACGTCGCCCGAGTTGAAGTACCAGTCGAACACTTCCCCCACGCCGTCGGCGGGGTCGGCGACGAAGCCGTCGAGCGACATGGACATGATTGCGATAACCTTCGCCATTGCGATGTTCCTTTCGAAGGGTGGAGACTGTGTTCAGGGGAGCGCACGGTTAATCCGAAAGAGTACTACGAAAATCGACACTGTGACGCATTGGAGGCGGGGTCATTGAGAGGAGTTCTTCAGGGTCGGCGACCTCAGCGGAGCGTAGGCTCGCCGCGTAGCGCAGCGAGCGTCGCCGCATGCAGGTACGTATGCGTCTGCTAGAAGTTCAAGCACTGCTGCGGATAGGCTTCGCGGTGAACGGGAAACGCGGCTCGTTCAGCGTCTCCCTGGCGCACGTCCGGTCAGTTTCAACGGACTCGAAACGTCTCGAAGGCAGAGAGCGTATTCATGCAAACAGCGGCAGGTTTCCAGGAGTTCCTCGATGCGGTGAGTGGTCCGGTCGGAGAGACCACCCTTGTCATCACCGGCGCGGGGGTGAGTCTGGCGAGCGGCATTCCCACGTTCCGTGGGACGGACCCCGGCGCGGTCTGGGCGAACGACGTGACGGAGAAGGGCACCCATGCCTTCTTCAAGAAGGAGCCCCACGAGTCCTGGCTGTGGTACCTCAAGCGCTTCGAGCGGGCGCGCGGAGCAAGACCCAACGAGGCGCACCTCGCCCTCGCCGACTGGGAGCGCTGGCAACAGCAGCAGGGCCGCGAGTTCCTCCTCGTCACCCAGAACGTCGATACGCTGCATGAGCAGGCGGGCAGCCGCGCCCTGGTGAAGGTCCACGGGAGTCTGGACCAGGCGCGGTGTACGCGTCGCGGCTGCGCCCATGGCCCGCCGCGCGGCACGCTGCCGATGGCGGCGGTGGATTTCGGGCCGCTCCATGCCGACCCGAGTCCGGAGTCCGTGCCACGCTGCCCCCTCTGTCGCAGCAAGCTGCGGCCTCACGTCCTGTGGTTCGACGAGCTCTACACGGAGCACGAGACGTATCAGTTCGACCTCGTGCGCCAACGGGCGAAGCGCAGCGGTCTGGTTGTCTTCATCGGAACCTCCTTTTCCGTCGGAATCACCGCATTGGCCACCGAGCTCGGATTGAAGCACGGCGCACAGGTCTTCAGCATCGACCCCGCCGGCCATCAGCCCGCTCCTCGAGTCCAGGTCGTGGCGGAGCGGGCGGAGGAGCTGCTGCCGCGTATCGTGGCCTCGCTCCCCCGCTAAGACCCCGCCAGTCGTCCGTGCTGTTGAGGGTGAGGGATGGAGCGGAGGGGGCTGCCGAGTACACTGCCGCGCTCACGCCTGGGAGGAGCTGTGACGCACAAGAACACGCTGCACCTGAAAACAGGTCAGACCCTTCATCTGCGGGCCCTCAATCAGTCGCTGGCGTACGAGGGCATGATGGCGGGGGTGCCGACACGGGAGACGAACCAGGACCGCATCAAGCGTCTCATGGCGAAGGCGCGCGAGCTGCTCGACGGGTGCGAGCCCTACCTCATTGCTCCGCCGGCACGACCCATCGGGGACGACCCGCGGCCCAAGTTCGCCCGACGGAGTCCAGCCGAGCTCCTCCCTGGCGTGGCCTGCATCGGCCGGTTCCTGGCGCAAGAACCCGCCAGCGATCCCACGAAGGACATCTCGCAGCTCGTCGTGGTCTGGTTCCAGGACGAGTTCGCGTTCCCTATCGCTCCCTCGGTGGTGGAGCAACTGCAAGAGCTCGACTGGAAGCGCTTCGCCTTCGGCTTCGACTATTGAGGGCCCACCGGCTGCGCGCACCGCGCGCGCAGGTCGAAGCGGGCCTCTCTTCGCCGGGATTCAGGGCACGTACAACTCCGCCGCCGTGAGAGAGCTGCCGCTGGAGCTTCCCCCCGCGACGAGCACCGTGCCGTCGGGCAGCGGCGTCGCCGTGTGCTCGGAGCGAGACGTGGACATGTAGACCGAGGCACTCCAGGCGCCCGAGGCCGGGTCGTACACCTCCGATGACGGGAAGGAGGCTCCTCCCGCGACGAGCACCTTGCCGTTGGGCAGCAGCGTCGCCGTGTGCTCGGAGCGAGGCGAGGCCATGGGGCTGGTCGTGCTCCAGGAGTCCGAGGCCGGGTCGTACACCTCCGCCGTCGCGAGCTGGCCACCGGAGCCGAATCCCCCCACGACGAGCACCTTGCCATTGGGCAGCAGCGTCGCCGTGTGGCGGTGGCGAGGCGAGGCCAGGGAGGCGGCCGCGCGCCAGGTGCTCGTGGCCGGGTCGTACACCTCCACCGTCGCGAGACGGGCGCCACTGGCTTGTCCCCCCACGAGGAGCACCTTGCCGTCGGGCAGCGGTGTCGCCGTGTGCTCGAGGCGAGGCGAGGACAGGGAGCCCGTCTCGCGCCAGGTGCCCGTGGCCGGGTCGTACACTTCCGTCGTCGTGAGGGAGGAGTAATCGCGCTGTCCCCCCGCGATGAGGACCTTGCCACCCGGCAGGGGTGTCGCCGTGTGCGCATGGCGCGGCGAGACCATGGAGCCCGTCGCGCTCCAGGTGCCCGTGGCCGGGTCGTACTCCTCCGCTGTCGCGAAGGAGCTGAGTTCGTTTCGTCCCCCGGAGACGAGCACCTTGCCGTTGGGCAGCGGCGTCGCCGTGTGGTGGTAGCGGGACGAGGCCATGGGGCTCGTCGTGCTCCAGATGCCCGTGGCCGAGTCGTACACCTCCGCCGTGTTGATGTTGCGGCTCCATCTGTATCCCCCGGAGACGAGCACCTTGCCACTCGGCAGTGCCGCCATCGCGTGGTGGACGCGCTCCCCGGTCATGGCGTCCGTCGGGCTCCACTCCGAGGCACAGGTCCGGACGGGCAGATCCCGCATCTCGAAGCGCTGGGTGACCGTCAGGTCGGAGCCGTTGGTGACGGTGGCGAAGATGAGCGGAGGCTGGCTCGGGCGGAAACAGGCGGGGGCCCTCCAGCCGACGCGGCCGATGCCGTTTGCGTAGGAGGGGTACTCCAGGTAGCCGCTATTGGCCGCCCAGGAGAACGAGAGCCAGGAGCCCTGGGGGTCGCTGGCCACCACCTCGAAGGTGAACACCGAGGAGGCCTTGGTCATGTCCCCGGAGCGGGAGGCGGTGAGGAGGGTGGGAGGGAAGTGCCGGGCCTCCGACGCGGCGATGACGCACAGGTTCACGCTGCCGGTGCTCTTCCCCCCGCGCCCGTCGGAAACCGTGACGGTGAGGTTGCAGTTGTCGCAGGCCGCGGTGGGCCGGGCGTAGGGGGTGAAGTTTGTGGTGCTGGAGGAGGCCCGCTGGAAGCTGCCCGGGCAGGTCGTCGTCCAGGCGTAGGTGAGGCTGTCTCCATCTCCATCCGTGGCGGAGGCGGAGACGGACGTCGCCTGGTAGAGGTCCAACCGGGAGACGGTGGCCAGGACGGAGGAGACCTGGGGAAAGCTGTTGAACGAGACGGTGACCTGCGCACTGCCCCGCGTCGCGCTCGGGGTGACGGTGAGGGTCAGGGATGCGGAGGCGGAGGCGCCGTGGGAGTCGGTGACGGTGACTGTGACGGTTTGAGGGACGGTGGAGACAGGCGCCGTCCACACGGTGGAGGCCGCGGTGGTCGAGGAGAAGGAGCCCGCGGTGGCGGTCCACGCGTAGGAGAGGGTGTCGCCGGGGTTGGGGTCGTGCGCGGTGGCGACCAGGGAGAGCGAGCCGCCCAGGGGCACGGAGGTGGAGGGGGCCACCAGGGAGTCGATGACCGGGGGCGCGTTCTGCGAGCCCGAGGGCTGCTCGACTCGCTGGAGGGTGATGGCCACGAGGGACATCTCCTCCTCGGTGATGGTGACGCCCGACGCGGAGCCCTCGAGAAGTGGGGTGCCGGAGGCGTCGAAGGCCTTGGCGAGGAAGGTGCGCTGGGAGCCCGCGGGGAGGTTGTCGAGCGTGCCGCCCCAGACTCCGTCGATGGAATGGAGCTCGGCGGAGACGGGGGAGAAGTCCTCGGCGCTGGCGGTGACGGTGACGCGGGAGACGGAGGCGCCGAGGCCCTGGGGGACGGAGACGGTGAGCTGGGCCGAGCCGGTCGGCGCGCTGGGCGGCCGGGAAGGGCAGCCCGCGAGCATCGCCAGACACAGCGCCAGACACAGCGGCGTGGAGATTCTGTTCATGAGGCAGTCCTCGAAATGGAGTAGTTGAGCTGACTGGGAACCCAATGACTCACGGGGCTCAGGGCACGTACAACGCCGCCGACGAGAGGGTGTCGCCCTCGTTGTGGCCTCCCGCGACGAGCACCCTGCCGTCGGGCAGCCGCGTCGCCGTGTGCCAGACGCGAGGCCAGGTCATGACGCCGACGGCGCTCCAGGTATTCGAGGCCGGGTCGTACACCTCCGCTTTCGCGAGCCACTCACTGCTGAAGCCTCCCGGGACGAAGACCTTGCCATTGGCCAGCAGCGTCGTCGCATGCGAGGTGCGAGGCGTGGCCATGGAGGCGGCGGCGCTCCAGGTGCCCGTGGCCGGGTCGTACACCTCCGCCGACGCGAGTCTTCCGCCAGCGCCTTCTCCCCCCACGACGAGCACCTTGCCGCCCGGCAGCGGCGTCGCCGTGTGATGGTAGCGAGGCGAGAGCATGGTGCCTGTCGCGCTCCAGGTGCCCGTGGCCGGGTCGTACACCTCCGCCATCGGGACGTAGGCGCCGCTACCGTTTTGTCCCCCCGCGACGAGCACCTTGCCGCCCGGCAGCGGCGTCGCCGTGTGGTCGTAGCGAACCGAGGTCATGGAGCCCGTCGCGCGCCAGGAGCCGGTGGCCGGGTCGTACACCTCCGCCGTGGACTTGAAGCCATTTCCGTATCCCCCCGAGACGAGCACCTTGCCGTCGGGCAGCGGCGCCGCCGCGTGCCGGGCGCGAGGCGCGCTCATGGCGCCTGTCGTGCGCCAGGTGCCCGAGGTCGGGTCGTACACCTCCGCCGACGCGAAGAAGGGTTCCGGCCACACGTTGCCGTTGGAGCCCCCCACGATGAGCACCGTGCCATCGGGCAGCCGCGTCGCCGTGTGGTCGATGCGAGGCGAGGCCAGGGCGCCCGTCGTGCTCCAGGTGCCCGAGGCCGGGTCGTACACCTCCGCCTCCGCGGCGTACCTGTTGCCGATTCCCCCCGCGACGAGCACCCTGCCGTCGAGCAGCGGCGTCGCCGTGTGGTTGTAGCGCGCCGAGGCCAGGGAGCCCGTCTCGCGCCAATCCGGGGAGAGGCAGAAAGGCAGCCGCCTCACCGTGAAGCTCTGGGTGGCCGTCTGATTGAAGGAATTGGTGACGGTGACGGTGATGGCGGGGGCGGGGCTCTCGGGGACACAGGAGGGGGCCGTCCAGGTGAGGCGGCTGTGGGTCGCGTCGGTGGTCGCGGTGCCGGGCGAGCCCAGGTTGGCGCTCCAGGCGAAGGAGAGCGCGGTGCCCCTGGGGTCGCTGGCCTCCACCTCATAGGTGAGCACCTGCCCCGGCGTGGCCGTGTTCGAGGAGCGGGAGGAGAAGGTGATGCGGGGGTTGCTCGAAAGGACGTTGACGGCCAGGGAGGCGACGGCGGAGAGGCCCTTGGCGTCGGTGACGGTGAAGGTCAGGGTGTGAAGGCCAGCGGTGGCGGGTGCCGTCCACGTGGTGGAGGTCGCGGTGGTGGAGGAGAAGGTGCCCCCGGTGGCGGTCCAGGCGGAGGTGAAGGTGTCGCCGGAATTGGGGTCGTGCGCGGTGGCGACCAGGGACAGGGTGTCGCCCGTGAGCAAGGAAGCGGAAGGGGCCACCAGGGAGCCGATGACCGGGGCCGCGTTCGTGAAGGGCGGCGGAGCGGTGACCTGTTGAAGGGTGATGGAGACGAGGGCCGTCTGCCCGGGGGAGATGGAAACGCGACTCGCGGAGCCCTGGAAGAGCACGGTGCCGGAGGCGTCGAAGGCCTTGGCGAGGAAGGTGCGATTGGAGCCCGCGGGGAGGTTGTCGAGCGTGCCGCTCCAGGTCCCGTCGGAGGAGGCCAGCTCGCCGGTAATGGATGCGAAGTCCAAGGCGCTGGCGGTGACGGAGACGCGCGAGATGGTGGCGGCGAGCGCCTGGGGCACGGAGACGGAGAACGAGGCCGAGCCGGAAGCCGGGGGAGCGGCGGAGCAACTCGCGAGCAGCGCCAGACACAGCGCCAGGAACAGGCGCGTGGAGATTCTCTTCATGCGGTGGACCTCGAGGGGTGGTGCTGCTCGGTGTGGAGGGAGACGACGTCGTCTTCAACAGCTCAAGAGTGGCTGGGGAGGATGACGGTGAGCATGAAGCCCACGCCCTCGCGGCTCTCCGCGCGCAACGACCCCCCCAGGCTCGTTGTCACGATGGCATGACGGACGGACAGCCCCAACCCCGTGTTCGCCGGCCGTGTGGTGAAGAACGGTTCGAAGAGGCGCGCGACGACCTCCGGCAACATGCCCACGCCAAGGCGCCACCTCTCCAGGAGGTGGTATGCTCGCATTGGCCGAAGCGCGGCCTCAGTGTGGGCAGTCGCGAGACGAAAGGGGGAGCTCGATGGGATGCAAACACGCGAACTCCGCGGAGCAGGTGGTGGAGTTGTCGAAGACGGACAAGTGGTGCCTGAACTGTTACCTGCAGCGCTACCTCCAAGGGCAAGCGCCGAGTCGCGAGTTCAAGAGCATCCCCAAGGAGTACCAGACACACCTTGGCCGCTTGATTCTCAAAAAAGAGCTGCTGCACAACCCCGTTCAGGGCAAGGGCGATGACGACACCATCCATCAGTATGGCAGTTACTACTGGAAGGAACTGGACCGGGTCTGTGAATCCCTCAAGGACGAGCAGGGCGGAACCTGCTTCGCAATGGCCCGTGGGAGTAGCACGCTGATTGTGGCGGAGAACAACAACCTCCCCAACAACGTGAGCTTCCTGAGCAAGCACCTCGGTTTGGGGGACATGACGAAGGGCGTCACCGCCGTCATCTGCCTGGACTGGCGGGGTGGCGCGCGGTTTACCCTCGACGAGAGCCAGGTCACGTGGAGCCAGGACACCGCCTTCAACTGCGGCATCAGCCCCCGGCGCAACGTCCACGCGGAGCTGCGGGTGCTGGAGTACTTGCACTCCGTCGTGCCACTTCCCCAGAACCAGGATTACCGGCCGGTCTACATCGGGATTGACAAGGGGAGTTGTGGCAAGTGCGAGACTGTCATCAGTGAGTACAACCGGTGGAGCCAGAAGCGGTTCGTCGCCGTGCACCGCGGCTTCCACGACATGTACAGCGCGGAGTGGAAGTTGCCGAAGGGCCTGATGGCGCTGATGCCCAAGTCCGAGTACCGGCTGCTGAAGCGCGCGCTAGGCAATGGGGGCAATCCGGGGTGAGCCGGGGAGTACAGGGTCACGCTCCCCTTGTGTCAGGGTCGTTGATCTCCGCCACGGAGTGACCTCGAGAGGGTGTCAAACTGGCGCAGACGGCGCTCGGGCGCCGACCATCCAGCAGGCAGCGGTAAAGCGGACTTCCGCTCCGTGCACATAGGAATCAAAAGCGGCGCGGACCGTTTCAATGACCTGGGTGCGAGTCCGGTCGTCCGCCTCGTGAAGAATCAGTCCGAGGGGACCGAGCCGGGTCAGGTAACGGACCAACTCCTTCTCGGGCAGGGTGCAGGCCACATCGATCGGCCGGAGGTCGATCTCGGCCCAGCCGCTTTCCTCCAGAATGCGGTAGACCCGGCGCTGGTCCGCGAAGGCGAACTGCCCTGGCGCGTCCGGCCTGCGGGCGGGGAGGTTCGGCAGGAGCGGTGCCGCGGCGCGCTCGGCCGTCGTCATGAACGGATTTTCCGAAGGACTCCGCCAGGCAACGAACCGCAATTCGGCGTCGTCCTTCGCGGCACGCCTCAGGTTCGTAAAGGCCTGAACGGAGTCATCGAAGAACATGACGCCGAAGCGCGAAATGATCATGTCGATGCTCGCGGGCTCGAAGGCGTGGTCTTGTGCGTTGGCGCGGATGAAGCTTGCCGGCGTGCTTTCCCGTTCGGCGCGGGCCCGGGCGGCGGTGAGCATCGGCTCCGAAATGTCGATGCCGATGCAGCGGCCCTTCGCGCCGAGCCGCCGCGCGACGGCGAGCGTTGTACTGCCCGTACCGCAGCCGACGTCGAGCACCTGGCGCCCGGAGCCGACGCAGACTGCTTCGACGAGCAGGTCTTCAAGCGGCTTGAACATCTGATCGAGCAACTCCTGAGCCTCGACCCAGGCGCGTCCGGCGAGGCCATTCCAAAGCGACGTCTGCTGGTCATCGGTCTGGCGCGAGCCAGTCATGGTCGTCTCCTTTTGCGTGCCTTCAAGAATCGAAAGCCGTACGGTGCCACTTCAAGTCGACTTGAGGTCAAGAGGGTGAGAGACCTGGACATCACCGAGGTGGCGCGGCGGTCCGGCGTTCCTGCCTCGACGCTGCGGTTCTATGAGGAAAAGGGGCTGATCGCCTCTATCGGTAGGCGGGGCCTGCGCCGTCTGTTCGATCCCGGCGTGTTGGAACGGCTGGCACTGATCGCGCTGGGGCGCGCCACCGGCTTCTCGCTCGATGAGATCGCGCGGATATTCGCGCCGGACGGGCGGCCGCGCATCGACCGACAGATGCTCGTGGCCAAGGCGGAGGAACTGGACAGGAGGATCCGCAAACTCAGCGCCCTGCGCGACGGCCTACGGCACGCCGCTGCCTGCCCCGCGCCGAGCCACAGGGAATGCCCCACTTTCCGCCGCCTCCTGCGGGCCGCCGCATCTGGGGCGATTGGAGCGTCAAGGAAGAGGGTTCCGCAGCCACCGGGGAACTAGGCGTTCCCTCGCCGCTGCGCTTCCACGACCTGCGGCACACCATGGCCACCTGCTGCTCAAGGCAGGCGTCCCGCTGGCCACCTCAGCCGCACGCCCGCGTTGTAGCCCTCGGCCACAATGTCCACGAGCCGGTTCTCGACTACAGGCCGGACACCAGCACGGGCGTGGAGCGCGGGGTGAGCGTGCCGTCGCCGAGCTGGCCGTAGGTGTTGGTGGTGCCATCCCCGAGCTGGCCCGACGAGTTGAGCCCCCAGCCCCGGGCGGTCCCGTCCGGGAGCAACGCGAGGGTGTCGTTGTTGCCAGCCGTCACGGACACGGCCCTGGCCACCCCGGACACCGCCACGGGCGAGGTGCGCTGGGTGGTGGTGCCATCGCCGAGCTGTCCGTAGGCGTTGCTCCCCCAGGCCCGCAGAGTGCCGTTCGAGAGCAGCGCCATCGAGTGGGCCGCCACGCTCGTCGCGCCCGTCAGCCCTGACACCGCCACCGGGGTGTTGCGCGCGACGGTGGTGCCATCGCCGAGCTGGCCCACGCCGTTGTCGCCCAGGCTCCAGACGGTTCCATCGGAGCCCAACGCCAGCGACCAGGAGTTGCCGGCCGCGATGGCCTCCACGCCCGACAGGCCCGTCACCGCCACGGGGATGTAGGTGCGGGGACTCCCGCTCGTGCCGAGCTCGCCATAGCCGTTGCCGCCCCAGCCCCACACGGTGCCATCCGCCAGCAGCGCCAGCGCGTGGTAGCGCCCCATCGAGATGGCCACCACGTTGCTCAGTCCAAACACTCCGTGGTTCAACTGGACGTCGCACGCCTACGCGCCCAGGATCTCGTAGGTGATGGGCTTGCAGCGACCGTGGTTGGTCTCTTCGTGGGAGCAGGCGGTGAGCCCGACGAGCAGGTCCATCCGCGCCTCGAAGAGGATGGACTGGCCGGCGCGGGAGGCGGGGGGCTCGATGCGGATGCGTCCCGAGGGCTCGAAGACGACATTCATGAAGATGTTGAAGGTGGTGGCGATCTGATCTGGCGAGATGCCAAAGGGCGCCAGGTTCTTCGCGAGGTTCTCATGGCAGCTCGGATGCCACTCCTCGTTGCGCGCCACGATTTGAAACATGGCGAGGCTGCAGGGCGTCAGCAGGAAATCATGGCGTCCCACCTCGTCCTCGACGATGCGCAGCATCTCCCGGCTGCGGTTCGAGTAGAGCACGTGCCCCTTCGTCAACAGCAGCGTGTCCGCGTAATCGATGGATCTCCCCGAGGACAGCCACTCGCCAAAGTCGCTCTGATTGAAGCAGAAGAGATCCGACACCTGGTGACCCTGGGGGTCCTGCACGCGCAGGCGCTGGCCCCGCCGAAGGGTGAAGGCCACTCCGCTCTGGGGAGGAAGCTCTTTCACGACGAGCCCCGCGCGGGTGGCTTCAAGCCGTGTTGAAAGGGGCACTTCCAGTCCGGCGGGTTCTCCCGGCCGGAGAACTGGATGGACTCCCAGCGATCCGCGTACTGCTCGACCATGGGGTTGACCGAGCCTTGGAACTTCACGTCCCGCTCGCGGTTCTTCTTGACGATGGCGGTGTACTGACCCCGGCGGTCCAACTCCTCGAATTGGTCGTAGAGGTTGAAGATGATGGCCGGAAAAGGGAAGCGGCGGGCGAGCCGCGAGCTGGCCGGATGCGCCCCCACGATGAAGAACGCATCGCCCCCCAGGCTGAAGCAGAAGCGGGGATCCGCGGGATCCGCGCTGAAGAGCGGGTCCCACGCGGCCTGAAGGTCCTCATGCGAGGTGAGGTAGGACAGCTCGCGCCACATGCGCGCCTCGAACTCCTCCTCGCCGAGCGGCTCTTCGGGAGAGAACACCGCCCAGAAGCTCAGGTAGAGGGACCTGGACTGCTTCTGCCGCTCCCGGAAGAAGAGAAGATCCAGTGCCAGCTCCCGGCTGTGTGTCCCCTGGCCGAAGCGGTCGTAGAGCCCCACGAGGTACTCGTGCTTGGTGAGGGACTGCACGGCGGGAATACAGGGGTAGGTCTTGGGGTCGAACCAACGCTGGAGCGCCCCCCCCACCTGCGAGCGGAAGGGCTCCCCGTCAGCCTGCGCGGCGTGTCCCAGGGGGCGCAGTCCATCTCCACTCGGTTGATAGAGGTGGGCAGAGGCTTGAAGTCGCGCCATCCCGGGAAACTACCGAGGGCGCTCCGAGCGTGTCCATCGTCGCGGGCAGGGGCGGGGGCCAAGTGATGATGAATCGACAGCGGCCCTCAACTCATGTTGAGGTCCAACATTCCGTAGGCGACGTGCGTATGGCCTTGGCTGACGAGCCGCTGGGTGAGCTCGGCATAGGCCTGCTGAACGCCGGAAGCACCGGGCGCGACCGTGTACTGGGAGGACGCGAGGTGGCGCAGGGCATCGGCGATGGGGGTGGGGTTGGGCAGCTCGGGGCCGTCGTAGTCGTGGTCGACGAGCGCCCACTCGACGCGCTGCCCGGCGAAGATGTCCCGGCACAGCTGGGGGACTTCCCACTCATCGCGCTCCATGGAGCCTACCGTCCAGGTGAGGAAGCACGCGCGGACCGGGACCTGGTACTCGCGCTGGAAGCGGCGCACGAGCTGGAAAGAGGCCACCTGGAGGTCTGCTCCCGTGCTTCCGCCGGCGGAGTTCAGGGCCAGGTCCCCGCGGCGCGCCGAGGGCGCGAAGGGCACGTTGGCGAAGAACAGGACGTTGCCGTCGAGCTCGAGCACCGGGGGAAGGCCCTGGTTCATGTCGTTGAGCAGCGCCACGAATTGACCGGGCCCCAGCTGGTTCAAGCGGGCATTGAGCGAGGCGTAGAGGACGGCCCGCGCATTCACATCGCAGGAGATCCTCCGCGCTCGGCCCGGAAAACCAATCGGCGTGTGGCCACAACCGGCGGAGGGGTCGATGACCCAGTCGGCCCACTCCACCAGCCCCCGCTCGCGCGCATGGTCCAGCAGCAGGAGGGCCTCGTCGGGATCCGGGAAGACGCGCATGAGATGCGAGACCCAGGGCCCGTCCGTGAGGAAGAGCCTGTCGCCAATCCGGTTCACCTTCACCTCCAGGCGCCCCTGCTGGACCAGCCCCGCCTGCTCGAGCCTTTCGACTCCCGGCATTCCCTCGGTGCTGGAGAGGGCGAAGGGCTCCCGGCTCCCGGCTTTCAGCCAGTGTTGATAGGGCGCGGAGCGATGGAGGGTGTCCAGGCAATCCCTGAGCGCGCGCAGGAGGGCCTCGTCTTGAGACGCATCGAGCCAGAGGAGGTTCAGCTGTTCAGTCGAAATCACGGGGTCCCGTCGGGATGGCTGTCCGGCAATGACGGTAGCGCCGCCTGTTGTCGCCAGGACTCCGACGTGAACAGAGGCGGCCCGCTCTTTACGGATTCGGACAGGCGGCTTCCGCTGGCACCGGCTCGCGATGGTCGGGAGCGGTGCCAGTCACCAGCCCTTCTTCCGGTGTTCCACTTGGTGGAGGTGTCTCGTGCACTCTGGAGTGAAGCGTCTCGGGATGTTGGCGTTCTCCCTGGTGGCCCTGGGTTGTGGGAGCACCGCGGAGGGGGAGCGCGTGGCGGTGACGTCCGTGGAACAGGCGGTGGCCACGCCGAGACAGGAGCGTGAGCTGGCGCGACTTCAGCGGCAGGTGGAACGGATCACCGAGGGCCTGCTGTTCCTCAGTGAGAGTGATGCCCGCTTCATCTTCGTCGCCGATGCGGACGCGGGCGTGACGGACGTCACGCCCGAAGCGGTGGTCTCCTTCCTTTCCGACGAGCACGACGGGCGGACGGACCTCTTCGTCCCGAACAACCCGCCGCTGGCGCCGCTGGCGGGACGGCCCTTCGAAGTGGTGGACGCGGACGCGTTCTTCGCCCGCATCATCGGCAACCTGGATCCGGCGGACCCCGCGTCGCGCGAGACAGCGCGCCGGCTGCGCCAACTCCAGCGGGTGCTGGAGCGCAACCTGGAGGACCTGACGGTCATCCGTTTCGGCGAGCCGGGTCGCACAGAGGTCTCCGGCCAGGTCTCCCTCTTCATCGTGGGTCGCACGGAAGAGGGCGCACTGGTCGGCGTCCTTACCGGAGCCATCGAGACCTGAGCTCAGGTGGGCATCAGTGTCGAGCAATCCGCGATGCACGCCGCGAACGCCCAGGGGTCACCCTGCTTGAGGTCGAAGGAGCCGATCCGGTCCCTATCCTCCTGCCGCCGCCGTCCGCGAGGCACTCAGCCTGGAGTGCAACGTCCGGCAGAAGGTGACCAGCGCCTGCTCGGGGATTGCGCCGACGAGGCCTCCCTCCACGGCATGCGCTCCGCGAAGGTCGACCCTCACCTGCGTACCGGCGTAATAGAAGGCGAAGAACGGGATCGCGCGGCTGTTGAATCGGGCCGCGAGCTCGGGCTCCTCGTCGACGTCGAGCTCGAAGAACCGGACATCCGGCAAGGCGTTCCGTTCGATCACCCGGGAGATGATCGCATCCATATGCCGGCAGGGCGGGCACCAGATCGCTCCGTGCTTCACGACGAGCAGCTTGTCCTGGTTCGCGGGCGCTGAGATCACCGCGTTGTGATCCCTCCTGCCGAGCTTGACCACGCTTCGTCGCGAGGCCGGGGCGGGCGGTGCCTGCCTGTCGGCCACCTCCACGACCGAATCGGAATAGACGATCAGGTCATCTCCGGTCCCGAACTTGTCCACCACCATGCGCATCATGATGAAGCGGCAGCAGTACCAGCCCTCGTGCAAGGAGACGTCGTACCGGCGGAGCGAGTCCGCGTCGATCGCCTCCCGAATCGCGTAGCACTCCGCGCGGTGTCCGTCGAAGTTCGACAGGGTGACGCGCCGGAGGATGTCCTCGGACCGGAAGATCGCCCGGCCACAGGAGGTGCAATGAAAGGTGCTCATGGTTCGGCTCCTGAAGGACTCGTGAGAGCAATGTCCGCCTCCGCGCCGTCGAGCGAACGCAGGAAGGCGGCCAGCTCGCGTTTTTCGCTGGCGGAGAGATCGACGGGGTGGATGTCGCGAGCGCCCTTCGCCAGCGGATCGCCGCCGCGTGCGTAGTGCTCGATGACCTCCTCGAGCGTCGCGGCCGAACCATCGTGGAAGTAGGGCGCGGTGCGCGCGACGTCCCGCAGGCTCGGTGTCTTGAAGGTCGCTCGCGGCGCGGCGCCCGCCTCGAGACGGCCCGGATCCTCCCCAGCGACTCCGATGTTGTGAAACCCGTTGTCGGTGAGCAATGGACCGCCGTGGCAGGTGGTGCACTCGCCCTTGCCCGCGAAGACGCGCATACCCCGCACCTCCTCCTCCGTCAGCGCGGCTCTGTCGCCTTCGAGGTAACGGTCGTACCGGGAGCCGGCGCTGACGAGGGTGCGCTCGAACGAGGCGATCGCGTGCGCGAGGGTGACGCGGGTGATGCCGAGGGGGCCAAAGACTGCCTGGAATCGGGCGACGTACTCGGGATCCGTGGCCAGCTCGCGCTCGAGGGTGGAGAGATCCCGCGCCATCTCGTTGGGGTCCGCGAGCGGGACGAGCGCCTGCTCCTCGAGCGTGGAGGCCCGCCCGTCCCAGAAGTAGGGGCCTCTCGACTCCAGGTTCAGCAAGGCCGGGGTGTTGCGCTTCGAGCGCGCCGGGTCGCGGCCCAACGCCACCTCCCGGCCGTCCGAGAAACGCTTCCGCGGGTCGTGACAGGTCGCGCAGCTCCGACTCCCATCGCCCGACAAGCGGGGATCGAAGAAGAGCTTTCGTCCGAGCGCGACCTGGGGATCGCCGCTCGACGGCGTGCCGAGCGGGCGCAAGGGTTGAAGCGCTCGCGGGTCCGCCGGAGCGCCCAGGAGGCCGGGGGCGACAGGTTCGACCCCGGTCCGGGCGGGCGCGGGCTTCGTGCAGGAAGCCGCGAACAGGGCGCCCCAGAGGGCCAGGGCGATGGGCGAGCGGAACATGGCGCAGCTCAGGTCGACGGGGGTTCGAGCGCTTCCCCTTGCGCGGTGACGAACCCAAGAATAGGAACCGGGCCTCTGCCTGTCTCGGCACAGACCGACAATCGATAGGGCGAAACGGACAGGCTCCCACCGATGGCACTCATCGACCCAGATCAGACCGAGCGCGGGGTGTTCGTGCTGTCGGAACGTTACGAGCCGCTCGAGGGGCCCTGGCATGGGCACCGGCGCGCGCAGCTCATCCACGCGAGCGAAGGCGTCTTGACGGTCCGCACGAGCGCGGGCCTCTGGGTGGTACCGCCCCAGCGCGCGGTCTGGATACTGCCGGGCATCGCCCACCAGGTCTCCTCCCGCAGGGCCTTCTGGCTTCGAACGCTCTATGTGGAACCGGGCACGGCACACCTTCCGGACGAGTGCTGCGTCGTCGGAGTCGATCGGCTGGTCGATGAGCTCCTCATCGCGGCTTCGGAGTTCGGGGCCGACTATCCACTGGGGGGCCCCGAGGAACGGTTGATCCGGGTCATCCTCGATCGCCTGCCCCAGCTGAAGGTCGCCCCTCTTCACCTGCCGTCTCCTCGAGATACGAGGCTGAAGGGCATCACGGAGGCGCTGGCCACGAATCCGGCGGACGCGCGAACGCTGGGAGAGCTGGCGGCGGCGGCGGGCATGACGGAGCGCACCGTGGCGCGCCTGTTCCTCAAGGAGACCGGACTGACCTTCGGACAATGGCGGCGGCAGCTGCGCTTGCTCGCCGCGCTCGAACGACTGGGAGCGGGCGAGAGCGTCAGCAACGTCGCGCTCGACGTCGGCTATGAGGACGTCTCGTCCTTCATCGCCGTCTTCAAGTCCGCACTGGGTGACACGCCGGCGCGCTACTTCCGCTGAAACGAGAAGGGCCGCGGGGCCTCTGCTACCTGCACGGCCTCATTTCCCTGGAGCCCAGATGCTCGCCGCCATGACCCTCGCGC
>NZ_DASVSO010000782.1:0-3742 GCF_036388035.1 Archangium sp. | reverse complement strand
CCCCCCCGCTCCCGAGGCGCCCCAGGCTCCCGGCTCCGTGGGCTCCGCTCCCGAGCAGAGCCCCGATGCCGAGGAGGAGCCGTCGCCCATCGCCCAGACGCCCTCGGCTCCGAGCGACTCCTCCCCAGGCCCGGGCGGCATCGTTCCCGGTGACCCGACGCTCGCGGGCACCCTGCCCCCCGCGAGCTGCGGCGCCTCCGCCACCGGCGGCATGCCCCTGCTCGTCCTCGTCGGGCTGACCCTGCTCACGCTGAGCTTCGGCCGGCGCAAGCAGGCGCTCGCCCCCGCGCGTCACGCGCCGCGCCGCTCGCGTTCGTCGCGCCGCTGACACGGTGCACGGGGTCGTGAACACCCCACCGCACCCGGGCTTCCCCCGCCATTGAAGCTGGCGGACGACCGGATGAAGATCGGGTTGCCGGGGGGAGCCCCCCACGTCCCTCCCGGCCCCCGCCGCGTCCCCCATGCGGTGGCTCCCCCCTTGAGCGGTGCCGAGAGACATGAAGCCCCTGGTGGTGGTGCGCAGTGAGCCGGGTTCCACCCTGGTGGACCTTCTGCGGAGGAGGGCGCACGAGCAGCCCTCGCGCCGCGTCTTCACCCTGCTCGAGGACGGCGAGACGGAGACGCGGCACCTGGACTTCGCCGGGCTGGACGGGCGGGCCCGGGCCATCGCCGCCACGCTCCAGCGGCATGCGCGGTCCGGGGAGCGCGCCCTGCTCCTCTACCCCTATGGGCTGGACTACATCGCCGCCTTCTTCGGGGCGCTGTACGCCGGAGTCGTGGCGGTGCCGGTGTACCCGCCGGACCCGACCCGGCTGAGCCGGACGCTGCCGCGCCTGCGGGCCATTGCCCAGGACGCGCAGGCCACCCTCGTGCTCACCCTGGGCTCCATCCGCGACCTGGTGGAGGGGCTCGCCCGCCATGCGCCGGAGCTCGCCGCGCTGCGGTGGGTGGCCACCGACGAGCTCGTCCCCGACGTCGAACGGGACTGGCGACCTCCGGAGGCGACACCCGACTCGCTCGCCTTCATCCAGTACACCTCGGGCTCCACCTCCGTGCCCAAGGGCGTGCTGCTCACCCACGCCAACCTGCTGCACAACGAGTCCATCCTCCAGCGGGCCTTCGGCAGCACCGAGGACTCCGTGGGCGTGAGCTGGCTGCCGCTCTACCACGACATGGGGCTCATCGGCTGCGTGCTGCAGGCGGTGTACGTGGGCTTCCCCCTCGTCCTCATGCCGCCCGAGGCCTTCCTGCAGAAGCCGCTGCGCTGGCTGCGGGCCATCTCGCGCTACCGCGCCACCCACAGCGGCGGGCCCAACTTCGCCTTCGACCTGTGCGTGCGCAAGGTGTCCGCCGAGCAGCGCGACGCGCTCGACCTGAGCAGCTGGCGCTGCGCCGTCAACGCCGCCGAGCCCGTGCGCGCCGACACGCTGGAGCGCTTCACCCGGCACTTCGCCCCCAGTGGCCTCCGCCCGGATGCGCTGCGCCCCCTGTACGGGCTGGCCGAGGCCACGCTCATGGTGACGGGCGGCGCCCAGGGCTCGCGCAGGACGGTGCGCACGGTGGACGGCGCGGCGCTGGAGTCCTGGTGGGTCGTCGAGCTGCCCGAGGGGACTCCGGGCTCGCGGCGCCTGGTGGGCCTGGGCCGCTCCTGGCTGGAGCAGCAGGTCGTCATCGTGGACCCCGTCACGCGCACCCGCTGCGCCGCCGACCGGGTGGGCGAAATCTGGCTCACGGGCCCCAGCGTGGCCCAGGGCTACTGGAACCGCCCGGAGGAGACCGAGCACACCTTCCGTGCCCTGCGCGCCGACACCGGGGAGGGCCCCTACCTGCGCACCGGAGACCTCGGCTTCCTCCACGAGGGCGAGCTCTTCTTCGCCGGCCGCCTCAAGGACCTCGTCATCATCCGCGGCCGCAACCACTACCCGCAGGACCTCGAGCGCACCGTCGAGGAGAGCCACCCCGCGCTGCGCCCCGGCTGCGGCGCCGCCTTCTCCGTCGACTCCGGGCAGGAGGAGCGCCTCGTCATCGTCCAGGAGGTGCACCAGCGGCACGAGGGCGCCCGCTTCGAGGAGCTCGCCCACGCCGCCCGGCAGGCCGTGGCCGCCCTGCACGGCATCCACCTCGACACGCTGGTGCTCGTGCGCCAGGGCTCCATCCCCAAGACGTCCAGCGGGAAGATTCAGCGCAACGCCTGCCGGCAGGACTTCCTCGCGGGCACGCTGGAGCTCCTCCACACGGCCCGGCTCGTGTCCCCGCGCGCCGAGCCCTCCGACACGAGCCCCCCCGCCTTCCTGCGCGAGCAGCTCGCCCGCCTCATCGGCATCGCGCCCGAGGCCTTGGATCCCACCCGCACCCTCGCCGAGCTGGGGCTGGACTCGATGCGCCAGCTCGAGCTGCGGCAGCTCCTGGAGAGCCGCTACGGGCTCGGGCCGCGCCAGGAGGAGCTGTTGCGCTACCCGCTCGGACAGCTCCTCGAGGAGCTGGGCACGCGCAAGCCGCGCGCCGAGGAGGGGCCCTTCTCCATCGCCTGGGACGTGGCGCGCGAGGCCCCCGCGCTCTGGCGCCACCTGCGCGAGGCCGAGCCCTGGGTGGCCGACGCGCTGGAGCAGCTGCGACGGGACATCCCCGTGCCGCCCACCAACGGCGTCTTCGAGTCCGAGCGCTTCTTCCGCCCCCAGGGACACTTCCGCTCCTTCTACCAGCGCGGGCCCGGCGAGAGCGTGCTGGCCCTCAAGGGCGCCGAGGTGCGGTGCGAGGACCAGGTCGGCTTCCTCCAACTGCTCCAGCAGCGGCTCTTCGAGCGCTTCGCGAAGCACTCGGTGACGAATACGCTGGAGTACTTCCTCCTCCAGGAGCGCAAGGTGCCCGGAGCGCTCACGCTGCCCGAGGCGCTCACCGAGGCACAGCGCGCGGCCGAGCTGCAGGGCCGCTTCCTGGAGGAGTACGGCGAGCCCGGGGGCGTCCCCTTGCCGCTGCTGGTGGTGCGCTGGTCCGAGGAGGTGGTGGCGCGCTTCCGCGCCCGGCTCCTGCCGCTGCTGTCCGGCCACTCGCTGACCATCGCCCAGGGCGAGCTGGGTGACGGGCTCGCCTGCTACGTGTACTGGTTCCCCAAGGCGCCCTTCCCGCGCGTGAGCCACTTCGCCGGCTCCCTCGCCCAGGAGAGCCAGCGCACCGGCTCGGGCGGCTTCACCAACACGCGGCTCGTCTACGCCACCCTCAAGCACAACCTGGACCCCGAGGCCGTCGTCGACTCGTGGGTGCGGCTCGTCGCGCGGATGCTGCTGCTCGGCTACTTCCCCAGCGACATCCAGCACTTCAAGAACGGGCAGTGCATCGAGCCGCAGAACGTCCTCCTCAATGGCACCTTCGCGGACCTCGACTCCGTCATCCCCATGCGCCAGCTCGGGAGCGACCGCGAGTTCTACGCCAGCTTCCTCGCCATGCTGAACCTGCTGGCCAACACCGTGCGCGTCTTCCTCACCGCCGAGAGCAACGGCACCACCACCCTCCCCAGCCCCTTCCCCCACCAGTTCCAGCGCCCCGACTTCCTGGAGATGCTCTCCGTCCTCCACATCTGGGAGCGCCTGAAGGTCCACCTGCGCGAGCAGCGGCGCGGACTGAGCCGCACCCTGGACCCGCGGCTCGAGGAGCTCGTCTCCTCGCACCTCTCCTTCCCCGTCCTCTTCGAGAAGGTGCTGTTCTCGCTCTACTACGCCGGGCCCACCCTGCCCGAGAGCGCCCT
>NZ_DASVSO010000781.1:0-13133 GCF_036388035.1 Archangium sp. | reverse complement strand
CGCCGGACGCACGCTCGCGCAACGGGTCCGCCGGTCAGACCCGTTGAAGAGGAGCGAGCTCGGAAGGTCCGAGAATCTCGGAGGACAGAGGCCCTCCGGGCTCGGTTTCGAAAAACCTGTCCAACAGTCGGACAGGTTTTTGAAAAGCGCGACCGGAAGGCCGACGGTTCTCGGAGGACAGGGGCCCGCCGGACCCGGTTTTCGGCAACTTGTCCACTAAGTGTACAGGTTGGCGAGGAGCGCGGCCGGGAGGTGGCCGGGCTCAGGGGTCGTGGCGGGCGTGTGCGGGCGGACGCTGACGCTGTTCGTCACCCCTGAAGCGGACTCACTTCGGATGGCTTGGACGGCGCCTCAGCGGCGCTCCAAGCGGCGCCAGGAACCCACGCGCTCCGTCTCCTCGAAGCCCGCGAAGGACTCGGGCAGCGGCCCCTCGCCGTACACCAGCAGTGCGCTGAAGGGAGCGAGCTGCTCGGCGGAGCTGGCGTCCATCCACTGCGGCAGGGACCGCCCTGGGCGGAAGCGGACCGGCAGGTGGTCCCCGTTGGCGAAGAAGTGGTGTCCCACCCCGCCCTGGTTGGCCGTCCACCACTGGCCGAGGTGCTCCAGGTAGACGAGGCGACTGCCCTGGGAGCGGTTCCCGACGAGCGAGACGTAGCCATGCACGCCGGGAGGCGGAGGCTGGGCCACCAGCGTCTCCAGTCCCGCCACCTCGTGCTTGAAGCGCCAATGGAAGCGCGCTGTCTCGGCGAGCGAGGGCACAACGAGCAGCAGCAGCAGGGCCTTCACCGGCCGGGCGATGCGCGCCGGGTCCACCAGCAGCAGGGCAATGAAGCCCGCGAGCACGGGCAGGCGCACGTGGATGAGCCACGCCCCCGAGAGCGCCTTGGGCGTCAGCAGGAAGAGCACGCCGAGCGCCAGGAAGAGCACCCAGGGAGCCCGAGGTTCCTCGCGCCGGTGACGCAGGTAGGCCACCACGAACACCGCCGTCATCACCAGCGGGCACACCACGGCGAGCATGCCCTCGGGGCGGTAGTTGCGCAGGAGCCAGTTGAAGTGCGAGCCCCACCCGTAGTCCGGGACCGTGTGGTCGCCGGGCGAGAAGGCCCTCGACAGGAGCGTCAACACCCGGGCCGCGCAGAGGAGCAACGGAGGCGCGAGGCCCACGGCGGCGAGCCCCACCGCCCGCTTCCGGGAGTCCGAGGTGAGCGCGAGCGCCGCCACGCCGACACACAGGGCCCCGAAGGAGACGAGGTGCGAGAGCATCGTCGCAGTGGACAGGAGCGCGAGCCCCACCATGGCCCCCACGACGCGCCCGGAGCCGCGCAGCGCGCGCAGGTAGAGGGCCAGCGCGAGCAGGGCGAGCGGCAGGGCGAAGAAGCTCGGGAGGAAGCCGTACCAATAGGAGATGTTGAAGGCGAGTGGGAGTCCGAGCACCACCGTCCACGAGGGCCGCCCGAAGGTGCGCGCGAGTGCCAGGTGCGCCAGGGGAAACAACATCAGCACGGTCCACGCCGCGAGCCGCGCCGCGAAGGCGCCATTCGTCAGCAGTGTCACTGGCAGGAAGAGCCAGATGGGCAGCCCGTAGCCGAGCGGGAGGTGCGCCTCGTACCAGGCGGACACCTCCGGGTTGCCCCGGAGGACGTCGGCGAACGTCTGCATCTGCGCCGCGTGGGCGGGCAGATCCACCGAGGGAGGGATGCCGCTCACGCACCAGGCGGCGAAGGCTCCCCAGGCCACCAGCAGCGCAACGAGTCTCCACCGGGCGAGCGAAGAGGCGGGGTCGACGACGTTCACCGCGGATCCTCGGGCTCCTGCTCGCGCTCCTTCTTCGTCGGCGGCTGAGACGTGTTGTTCCGCCGGGGCACGGCCACCGCGTCACCCAAGGGGGTCGGCTGGCACTCGCAGAGGGTGCGCCGGGTGCTCGGCTGGTGCACGAAGATGCACGCGTTGGGGCACTCCTGGAGCTGGCCCTCCTCGAAGAGGGCGAGGGAGTACCCCCGCACCGTCTTCAGGGCCTCGTTGCACTCGGGCATCGCGTGCGCCAGCCGGGGCCACGGCACGAGATGCTGCGTCGTCACGCCCCGACTCGTGGGGGCGAACGAGAACCCCACCTGGCAGTCCAGCGTCAGCGGCTTGCCGTCCTCGCCCAGGAGCTCCAGGTGCAGCCGCCCACCCTCGGGGAGATCACGGAACGCCGACGCCGTGACGGCCATGCGCCCCTCGGCGCCTCGCCGGACGTGCAGCCCGAAGCAGGCCTCCTCGCGAAGCTCCTCCGGGTTCTGCGCTCCGGGCCGAGCACAGCGCTGGCGGCCCTCGATGACCTGCACGCGCGGCCGGCGCAGCACCAGCGTGTCCCCCTGCACGTCCACGGTGGTGCGGAAGCGGCCCCAGACGTCCGGCCCCAGCCGGCCCAGCGTGGTCGGGTTCCTCCACCCCACCCCGGCCTCCAGCACCAGCGGCTGCACGCCCAGGCCCGAGGTCAGCTCCACCGCGTCCACCACGTAGGCCCTCGGGGGCAGGTTGGCGGCGGTCTCCAGCGGCTGAAAGCCCTGCGCCGTCGCGGCCCCCAGCGCCAGCCGGGAGAAGGGCTCGCGCGTGCCCAGCACGAAGGGCCCGGTGAGGGCCGCCTCTCCCTGCGTCACCCGCGCCGCCAGCAGCGGCCAGTCCCCCACCGGCTCCCGGGAGAGCTCGAGCCGGAGCACCTCCTCGGCCGGGTCCCCGCCAGGAGCGGCCGCTTCGGCCAGGTAGTCGGCGCGGGGGCGGGACTTCTCGAAGGACACCTCGCGGCGCAGCGGATCCACCGTGAAGGCGTAGGGCGCGAGCACGTCCGCCCCCAGCGTCACCGCGCAGGCGCGCTCGTCGGTGAGCCCCACCCCGCGAGGCCCCAGCGGGATGGTGCCCACGCGCAGGCCCGACACGCGCACCAGGGGCCAGTCCCGCACGCCTCCGGGTCCGGCGTAGACGTCCGGCACGCGCGCGTTGCCCACGACGGGGGGTGGAGGGTTCTTCTCGTCCCAGCAACCCGCGGACACGGCGGAGAGCGCCCGGGAGACATCCAGCACCACCGGTACCAGACGCCCGCGCAGGCGGCCCTCCACCACGAGCCGCAGGTTGGGCGAGGGCAGCAGTGGCAGCGTCTGGCCCGCGAGGCTGCCCGGGACGTCGGCGGGCGCGACGGGGCCGGCCCCCCGGAGGCACCCGGTGAGCACCAGCAGGAGGGCCCCGAGGCGCGCGCTCCGCACGGGCTACTTCCGCGTCGCCTTGGTGAAGTCGTCGATGCGCGTGCCCTCGGGCGGGTTGAGCTTGAAGCTGTCCGCCGCGACGCCCACGTTCGTCTTCAGGCCGAGGAAGGAGATGGTGTTCTCGCTGCCGTCCGGGTCCACCACCGTGCTCTTGAGCACCTGGGCCGTCTTCGGGTCCACCTCCAGGCGCACCTGGCGGAAGCGCGGATCGGCCTTGAGCGGGTCCAGCACCAGCAGCGTGCCCTTGCAGTCCTTGCACTCGCCCTTGGAGATGGAGAACTCGTCCGCCAGCTTCCCCTGGCCGAAGAGGAACGTCACCGAGGCCGAGAGCTGGGTGGTGTCGATGCGGCCCACGCTCAACGTCTGGGCCTCCGGGTCGTACGCGTACACCTTCTCGCCGGCGAGCACGAAGGTGCGCTTGGAGGGCTTCTCGTACTCCCAGCGCATCAGGCCCGGCTTCTTGTAGGTGACCTTGCCCGTGGACGTCTGCGTACGCCGCAGGGCCTTGTACTTGTAGTCCTGCTTGAAGTCGGACGTGAAGTCCTGCGTCTTCTCGTAGAAGGCCTGCATCCGCTCCACGAGGTCCTTCACCTCGGGAGCCATCTTCTTCTCGGCGGCCTTGGGGGCCTCAGCGGCTTTGGGGGCCTCCGCCTTGGGAGCGGCCTGCGCGGGAGCCGCCGGAGCGGGAGCCTGCTGAGCAGGCGCCTGGGCGACCACCTGGTGGGTGACGGTGGTGGGCACCGGGGCAATCACCGGAGCGGTCAGCAGGGCAAAGAGCAGCTTCTCGAGGGACATGGCTTGAGCTCTCTCCAGGCGGGCGAGACGCCCGCGAGTCCAACTGTACCTACAGACGGGGCCAGGGCCCCGGCATTCAAGGCCTGGGTGGAGGGGGGGGCTTCTTGAAGATGCGCCGCCGCTGCTTCACGGAGAGCACGTAGAAGCGGTCGCGCAGCTCCTGGGCCTCCGCCTCGGTGAGGTCCCCCACGCGCCCGAGGTGCTCCTCGCGCCAGGAGATGGCCCGGGTGATGCTGGCCGACGCGGCGGCGGAGATGTTGAGGCTCTGGCTGAAGCCGCGCATGGGAATCCAGAAGGTGCCGTCCGACTGGGCCAGCACCTCGTCGCTCACCCCCGTGCGCTCGTTGCCGAAGACGAGGGCGATCTTCGTGTCGAAGCGCAGGGAGTAGAGGCTGGTGGCGTCCTCGCGGATGGCCGAGGCGTACAGGGCGAAGCCGCGCGACTTGAGGTGGGCGCGGCACGAGGCGAAGTCCTTGTAGAGCTTCACGTCGAGCCACTTGTCGCAGCCCTGCGCCACCCGCGAGTTGGGCATGAAGGGCGCCTCGGGGTTGACGATGATGTGCACTTCCTGGAGGCCATTGGCCTCGCAGGTGCGCAGCACCGCGGCCATGTTGAAGCTGTCCTCCAGCCGGTCCAGCACCACCGTGAAGGTCCGCGTGCGCTGGGAGAGGATCTTGTCGATCTTCTCCTTGCGCACGTCGAGCACGAGGGACTCCGCATCCACCGGAGCCTTCTCGAGCTTCTCGTAACGAGGACCGCCGCCCGTCATGGCTACCTCCGAGCCCGCTTCGGCGCGGCCTTCTTCACCGCCTTGCGCGCCGGCGCCTTCACCGCCTTCTTCGCGGGAGCCTTCCGCGCCGCCATCTTGCGCGCCGGGGCCTTCTTCGCCGCGGCCTTCCTGGCGGTCACCTTCTTGGCCGGGGCCTTCTTCGCCGGGGCCTTCCTGGCGGCCACCTTCTTGGCCGCGGCCTGCTTCACGGCGGCCCTGGCCGGCTGGGCGGGGGCCTTCTTCTGGGCCCGAGCCTTCGGCGGCGGCTCCACGTGCAGCTTGTCCGTCTTGCCGGTGAAGAGCACCTCGGCCACCGTGTCCAGCAGCGGCTGCATGCCGGCGCCCGTGGCGCACGAGACGGGGAAGACGGCGATGCCGCGCTTGCCCATCTCCTTCGTGAGCGCCTCGAGCTTCGCCTGCGCCTCGGGCAGATCCAGCTTGTTGGCGGCCACCACCTGCGGCTTGTGCGACAGCTCCTGGCTGTACTTGTGCAGCTCCGCGTTGAGGATGTCGAAGTCGCGGATGGGATCCCGCCCCTCGCCCTCAGCGCCCATGTCCAGCAGGTGGATGAGCACCTTGCAGCGCTCCACGTGCCGCAGGAACTGGTGGCCCAGCCCCACGCCCTCGCTGGCGCCCTCGATGATGCCGGGGATGTCCGCCATCACGAAGGACAGGCCGTCCTTGTACTGGACCATGCCCAGGTTGGGCACGAGCGTGGTGAAGGGGTAGTTGGCGATCTTCGGCCGCGCCCGGCTCACGATGGAGATGAGCGTGCTCTTGCCCGCGTTGGGGAAGCCCAGCAGCCCCACGTCCGCGAGCAGCTTCAGCTCCAGCCGCAGCGTTCGCTCCTCGCCCGGGGTGCCGTCCTGGGCGAAGCGCGGCGTCTGCCGGGTGGAGGTGGCGAAGTTCATGTTGCCCAGGCCGCCGCGCCCGCCCTTGCACGCCACCACGCGCTGGCCCGCGTCGCTCAGGTCCGCCAGCAGCTCGTCGGTGTCATGGTCGTAGATGAGCGTGCCCACCGGCACGCGGAGGACGAGGTCATCGGACGAGCGACCGTTGCAGTCGTTGCCCATGCCGCCCTCGCCATTGCGGGCGTGGTGGTGCTGCTGGTAGCGGTAGTCCAGCAGGGTGGTGAGCTGGGGATCGGCCACGAAGATGACCGAGCCGCCGTTGCCCCCGTCTCCGCCGTTGGGACCGCCGCGGTCGATGTACTTCTCCCGCCGGAAGGAGACGGACCCGTTGCCCCCGTCCCCGGCCTTCACGTGGATTCGGACTTCATCGACGAATTTCATACGACCCTCTAAATGCGGAACGGGCCGCCTCCGCGTCCAGCGCCGGGAGGCGGTTGGACCGGGAGCGACCCGCTCACAAGGCAAACAGGAGCCCGTGACACGGGCTCCCTCCTTCGAGGCCGACTAGGCGCTCGTCTGAGCCGGATAGACGGAGACCTTCTTACGGTCCCGTCCCTGGCGCTCGTACTTCACCACCCCGTCCACCGTGGCGAAGAGCGTGTAGTCACGCCCCAGCTTCACGTTGGAACCCGGGTGGATGACCGTGCCGAGCTGCCGCACGAGGATGCTCCCCGCGCTGACGGTCTCGCCGGCGAACACCTTCACGCCGCGGTACTGCGGATTGGAATCGCGACCGTTGCGCGAAGAACCCTGTCCCTTTTTATGAGCCATGACACCGATTCCTGTGCTGCCGGCGCGCCGCTCGGCGCTCCGGGAAGTGGTAACCCGGACTAGCCGGAGATGGAGGTCACCTTGACCTCGGTGTACGGCTGGCGGTGGCCACGGCGGCGCGTCCAGCCCTCCTTCTCCTTCCGGAAGTGCAGCACCTTGCGGTGCTTGTCCTGGGCGAGAATCTTGCCCACGACCCGGGCGCCCGACACGGTCGGCTGCCCCACCTTCGGACTGTCGGAACCACCGAGCATCAGGACGTCGTTGAAGGTCACCTCGGCGCCGACGTCTCCCGAGACCTTCTCGATCCGGAGCACGTCGCCCTCGGCCACGCGGTACTGCTTGCCGCCCGTGCGAATGACTGCGTACATCGTAGAACCCCTGGTTGTCCGGGTTGTTTCAACCCTTAAAGGCCCGCGCGCATTTCGGACGGGTAGCCCCGTCCTACGATGCAAAGGGGGCCCGATCTACGGGAGAAGCCCTGGGGAGTCAAGACAGATGCAGGGGGGCGGCGCACATCCTGCACTCCCCTCCACCCCTCCCCTCCTACATGCCCGCCTGTGGACAGGGGCGCCGTCTGCCGCGCCCGGCCGCTTGCCCGGCAGGTAGGATGACCGACTCTCCTCTCAGGACTCCCCTGTCCGCAACAAGGAAGGACGCCCGGATGCGAAAGTCTGGATGGATGCTCGCCTGGATGGTGGCGGTGGCGGTCCTCACCGGGTGCCGCAGCACGCCCTGCCAGGATCTGGCGGAGGCGTACGCCGACGTGGATCAGAAGTCCCGACCCTGCCTGGAGCGCGCCCCCCTGCCCCCCTTCGACCCGAGCCGGTGCGAGCAGAACCTCCAGCAGTGCGCGGGAAAGGACCTGGACCAGCTCGACCACCAGGTGGAGTGCTACCAGAAGCTCGCCACCTGCCGGCCCGAGCAGAAGGCCTCCTTCCTGGACGCCATCTCCACCTGCGACAACCACTTCATCAGTAATACCTGCGAGGCGGCCATCTTCTAGGGCCGGAGCCCCCGGCCGTTTCCCGGCCGGTTCACGTCATGCCCTGGTCGCGGCTAGAGTGCGCGTGCCATGTCCCGCACCACTCGCCGCATCCCTCTCGTCAATCTGTCCCACTACCGCTCCGGTAACGCCGAGGAGCGCGCTCGCTTCGTCCGGGTGTTCGGAGATGCCCTCAAGGAGTTCGGCTTCGTCTCCGTCGAGGGCCACGGCATCGACGACGGGCTCATCCGCCGCACCTACGCGGACGTGGAGTCCTTCTTCCGCCTGCCGGAGCAGGTGAAGCAGCGCTACCACGTCCCCGCCTTCGGCGGTCAGCGCGGCTACACGCCCTTCGGCAAGGAGCACGCGAAGAACCGCACCGTGGGCGATCTCAAGGAGTTCTGGCACGTGGGCCGCGACCTGCCCGAGGGCCACCCGCGCCGCCCCACCTCCGCCCCCCACAACCTGTGGCCGGAGGAGGTGCCCGGCTTCCGCACGAACACGCAGGCCCTCTTCGGCGCGCTCGATGAGGCGGCGGCGGTGATGCTCCAGGCCATCGCCGAGTACTTCGGCATCGACCGCAACACCTTCAGCGACATGGCGCAGGACGGCACCTCCGTGCTCCGCGTCATCCACTACCCGCCCCTGAAGGAGAAGTTCGTCCCGGGCGCCGTGCGCGCCGCCGAGCACGAGGACATCAACCTCATCACCCTGCTGTGCGAGGGCACCGCCTCGGGCCTGGAGATCCTCACCCGCGATGGCGAGTGGATCCCCGTGGACACGCTGCGCGGGCAGATCGTCGTGGACTCGGGCGACATGCTCAGCCGGGTGACCAACGGCGTCATCCCCTCCACCACCCACCGCGTGGTCAACCCGCCCTCGCTCGCCGAGGACAACACGCGCTACTCCATGCCCTTCTTCGTGCACCCCTACCCGGACTGCATGCTCGAGCCCCTGGAGTGCACGGTGACGCCGGACAAGCCGGGCCAGCCCCCCATCACCGCCGAGGCCTTCCTGCTCCAGCGCCTGCGGGAGATTGGCCTCATCAAGTAGCCTCGCGTGCGGGGGGACTCTGGACACGCTCCGGGCAGGCCCTCCTGCTCGGGCGACAGGGAAGCGACCGGCAGCTTGGGACTGCCTGTGCCTCGACACCGCGTTTAGCTTTGAAGGTGTCATGTCCACGGCGGCCAAAACGGGACGGCCTCCCACCCCCTGGCGGCCTGTCGCTGTCTACACGGTGGTCGCCGGGCTGTGGATCATGCTCTCCGACGTGCTCCTCGCGGGTGTGGTGCGGGGAGTCGGCGCCTTCGCCCACATGCAGATCCTCAAGGGCTGGCTGTTCGTGGCCGCCACCTCGGCCCTGCTCTACGCCCTCATCCGCCGGGACACCGCGGCCCTGCGTGAGTCCGAGGCCCGCCACCGCACGAGCCTGGAGAGCATGGCCGACGCGCTCTTCTTGATCGACTCGCGAGGGAAGATCGTGGAGGCGAACCGGGCCTCGCTGAAGCTGCTGGGGCTGAACGTGGGCCGGACCCCCGCGGATGTCCGCCAGCTGATCGAGCTGTTCGACATCCGCCATCCGGACGGGAGCCGGGTGACCTGGGAAGAGCTGCCCAGCCAGCGGGCCCTGTACGGGCAGACGGTCCGGGAGGAGGAGTACCAGCTGCGGTGCATGAGCGGAGAGCTGCTCCACATCAGCGTGACCGCGTCCCCCGTGGTCATGGGAGAGGGGGTGCGGCCGGAGCTGGCGGTGGTGGTGATGCGCGACCTGACCGAGCTCAAGCGCCTGGAGCGGATGCGGGACGAGTTCCTCTCGACGGCCGCCCATGAGCTGAAGACGCCCATCACCAGCATCAAGGGGTATGCCCAGCTCCTCAATCGCTGGGCGCCGGGAGGGCACGAGCCCCGGGAGGGCAAGGCCTTCCAGGTCCTCAACCGGCAGAGTGATCGGCTCAACGAGCTCGTGCAGGAACTGCTCGAGGTGTCCCGGCTCCAGCTCGGGCGGCTCAACCTGCGGCGCCAGCGCTTCGACCTGTGCGAGCTGGTGGACGAGGTGCTGGAGCGCATGCGGGGCGTCTCCGCCCAGCACCGGCTGGTGTTCGAGCATGACGGCCCCGTAACAGTCGACGCGGACTGGGACCGGCTCGATCAGGTGCTGTCCAACCTGCTCGACAACGCCATCAAGTTCTCACCCGACGGGGGCATCATCCAGGTCTCGGTCACGACGCGGGACGCCACGGCGGTGGTGTCGGTCCGGGACCAGGGGATGGGCATTCCCCAGGAGCGGCAGGGCCAGCTCTTCGAGCGCTTCTATCGCGCCCACGAGGGGCTCGCGTCCGACCGCGGGGGAATGGGCATCGGGCTGCACCTGAGCGAGCAGCTCATGCAGCGGCACGGCGGCCGCCTCTGGTTCGAGAGCGAGGAGGGAAAGGGCTCGACCTTCTCGTTCAGCCTGGCCCTGGCGGAGGAAGAGGCCGATGCCAGGCACTGAGGGGCGTCCTGGCGCTCACGCGGGTGTGGAACCTGGTCAGGCCCTCCGCCCTCATAGGAGAGCACCGGTCATGTCACTCCCCACCCTCATCCCTGGCCGGAGCCTGCTGCTGCTCGGATGGCTGGCGGCTGCGCCCGCGTGGGCCGAGGCCCAGGCAACTCCCCCCGCGACCCCGACGGAGCCCCGCCCGCTCATGCGCTGGGGCAACCTCGACCTGCGCCTGGGCGGTGCGGCCTCGCTGCTTCCGCTCTCCGTCGAGGCCGGCGCCGCCGCGGACCTCGGTGTGCTGCCACTCGGCCCCGGTACGCTCTCCCTGGGAGCCGAGTTGAGTGTCAACCAGTGTGCCCTGGCGTGCTGGGTGCCCAACCTCTTCTCCGAGCGCGACACCTCGCGCCGGGACTTCTACGCCTTGGGCCGCCTGGGCTACCACTTCACCGTGGCCAACCGGAACTACCGCAAGGTGGACCTCCAGGGCTTCCTGCTGCTCGGCGGGATGGAGACCCGCACCACGCTCTCCGCCCCGGACTACCGCTACGAGGGGAGAGACCGCAGCCCTGCCTTCGGTCTCGGCATCGGGGGGAACTATTTCCCCACGGCCGGCTCCCGGGTCTTCTTGGGGGGCGAGGCCCGGGTGCGCTTTGGCACCGGCGCCCAGGCGCTCCGCCTCACCCGGGGCACCTATGAGTTCACCGAGGAGGACCGACGCTGGACCCGCCTGGGCCTCAGCACCGCCTTCTTCGTGGGAATCCGACTCTTCTGATTCCGGCCCCATCCGTGCGAAGGTCGCACCACCAACCGTTCCACCGAGCGGCTGGCCGGTGCGGGATGGACCGCACCCTGTCCTCCGCGGGCCCCGACCGTGACTCCATACGATCAGATCTTCCAGAACAACCGCCGCTGGGCCGAGGAGCAGCTCCGCGACGACCCCGAGTTCTTCACCCGGCTCGCGCGCGAGCAGCACCCGGACTTCCTCTACATCGGCTGCTCCGACAGCCGGGTGCCGGCGAATGAAATCATGGGCCTGTCGCCCGGCGATGTATTCGTCCATCGCAACGTCGCCAACCTGGTCAACAACGTCGACCTGAACGTGATGTCGGTCATCAACTACGGCGTCCGGCATCTGAACGTGAAGCACATCATCGTGTGCGGCCACTACGGGTGCGGCGGAGTGCGAGCGGCCATGCAGCCCATGGACCTGGGCATCCTCAATCCCTGGCTGCGCAACATCCGCGACGTGTACCGCCTGCACAAGGCCGAGATGGACACCCTCGCGGACGAGGCCCAGCGCTATGACCGCCTGGTGGAGCTCAACGTCACCGAGCAGTGCATCAACATCATCAAGACGGCCGCGGTGCAGCAGTCCTTCCTCAAACGCGGCTTCCCCACGGTGCACGCCTGGGTGTTCGACATGCGCACGGGCCTCATCAAGGACCTGCAGCTCGACTTCCGGGAGACGCTGCGCAGCATCCAGGAGGTGTATGACCTGACGGGCACGGTCACGCGCTGAGGCGCACCACCGCGCCCCTCGTGTCTCGCCTCCCCCCTCCGCGAGCCCGCCTGCCCTCGGACATGCAATCGACGTTGGAGGAGCTGGGTCATCTCCTTCTGAGGTCCAGCCCTTCGCGAGTCCAAAGAAGAACGGGGACAGGGCACCCTCGCCCCGTCCCCGTCCTGAAACCCACCCCAGTCACCTCAACAGTGACTGGGGCTCACGAGCCGACTACCCGCGCCGCCGCCGCCGCGAGCCCAGGCCCACCAGCGCCAGCAGCGCCAGCATTCCCGCGCTCCCCGCCTCGGTGCTACCGCAGGAGCATCCACCCGCCTCGTCCGGAGCCTTGGCGTGGCCAGTCCCGGTGACGGGAATCAGCGCCTCGGCCTCGCTCTCGCCCTGCAGCCACACCTCCACCTCGTTCCGGGCCTCGCCCTCCGCCTGCGGTTGGAAGGCCACCGTGAACGTGGCGCTTCCTCCCGGAGGAAGGGGATCTGCCAGGGCCCTCGTGCCCAGCGTGAAAGGCGTCCCCTCGATGCTCCGCAGCTTCACCACCACGCGCTGCTGCTGCGAGGACTTGTTGGTGACGGTGACCACCTTGGGCTCCACCGACGCGCCCACCTCCACCTGTCCGAAGTCCAGACTCCCCGGATCGGTGCTGAGAAGGCGCAGCGTCGCCCTCCCCTTCAGCTGGACGTCCACCGCCCGGGGCTGGGCCGGCGAGGTGGTGCCAAAGGACAGGCGGGTCTCGGACAGGGTCTCCACCGTGGGCTGGTAGCCCACCGGCACGATGATGGACTCGTGGGGCTGGATCGTACGTCCCGCGAGGGCCGAGTCGTCGAAGGCGAAGAGCTCCCCGGTGCTGTACGTCTCCTCCGGCACGGCGAGGACAATCGGCTCACTGCTCAGGTTGGTGAGGGTGAGGGGCTGCTCGCGCTTGCTGCCCCCCACGCGGACCACGCCGAAGTCCAGCGGCGAGGGCTGGATGGAGAGCACCGTCGGAATGCCCTTGCCGTGCAGCACGGTCTCGAGCTGCGACGAGTCGCTGAAGGTGAGCTTCAGCTTGCCATTCACCTCGGCCTCGGCCAGGGGGGTGAAGGCCACCCCCAGTTCCTGCTCCTGGCCGGGAGCCAGCACGAGCGGCAGCGACAACTTCGTCAGCGTGAACTGAGAGGCCCCCGCCCCCTCCACCGTCAGCTCGGCGAGGGTGGCGCTGAAGCCGCTGGCGTTGGTGACGCGCACCTTGCGCGGGCTCGAGGTGTGGTGGATGAGCTGCTTCCCGAACTCCAGCAGCGACTCCGAGAGCTGGAGGTGCTGACGGACGCCCGCGCCAGAGAGGGCCACCACCGCGCTGGGCGCACTCGCGTCGTTGGACGCCACCATGAGCTGGGCCGAGAACGACCGCTCCGCATCCGGCCGCAACGCCACCGACACTGCCGTCGTGGCCCCCGGCTGCAGACTCAGGGGCAGCACGGGCGAGGACAGGATGAAGGAGGTCGCATCCACCCCACCCAACACGATCGAGCTCAGGACGAGCGGGCCAGTGCCCGTGTTGGTGAGCCTGAGGGTGCGAGAAGCGGAGGCATTGCCCACCAGCACGTTTCCGAAGTCCACGGCGAGCGGATCCACCACCAGCATCGGCGAGGTGCCCTCGCCCTGGAGGTTCGCCTCCGCGGCCTTGTC
>NZ_DASVSO010000780.1:0-26983 GCF_036388035.1 Archangium sp. | reverse complement strand
GTGGAGACCTCGTCCAGGGGAATCCCCTGGAGGAGCGTCTCCATGTCGCGCAGCGACGAGATGGAGACGCCCACCTTGCCCACCTCACCCTGGGCGCGCTTGTGGTCCGCGTCCCGGCCCATCTGCGTGGGCAGGTCGAAGGCCACCGAGAGGCCCGTCTGCCCGGACTTCAGCAGGTAGTGGTAGCGCTGGTTGGCGTCCTCGGCGGTGCCGAAGCCCGCGTACTGACGCATCGTCCAGAAGCGGCCCCGGTACATGGTGGGCTGCACGCCGCGGGTGAAGGGGTACTCGCCGGGGAAGCCGAGCTTCTCCGTGTACTCCCCCGCCACGTCGTCCGGGGTGTAGACCGGCTCCTGGGTGATGCCGCTGGAGGTACGGAACTCCGGATGGCGCTCGCCCGCCTTGGCCTTGGTCTTCTCGTACGTCTTCTGCTGCCAGCGGGCCTTCTCTGCCTTCGTGTCTGCCATGGGCTTCCCCGGTGCCGCGTCTACTCGACCACCACGAGCTTCGCGTTGAGCTCCACCGCGGTGCCTTCCTTGGCGGGCAACTCCACCACCTTGCCGGCCTTGGGGCTCTTCAGCTCGTTCTCCATCTTCATCGCTTCCACAACCACCAGCCCCTGCCCCTCCTTCACCTCGTCGCCCAGCTTCACCAGCACCTTCACCACCTTGCCGGGCATGGGGGCGGCGATCACCTGCTTGCCCTCCAGCGAGAAGCCCGCGGTGGCGGCGCGCAGGCGCAGCCGGCGCTCGTCCGCCACGTCGATGCGGGTGTTCTGCCCCCGCACCATCACCTGCACCTCGTCCCCCTGCTCGTCGAACTCGACGCTGTAGGAGGTGCCGTCCACCAGCATCGACACCGCGCCGTGGTCCAGCGTCAGCGCGTCCACGAGGAAGGTCCGGCCGTTGTGGGTGAGCTTGAAGCGGTTGTCGCCCGCCGGCTCGATGTCCACCGGCACCGCTTCCTTCTGGCCCTGCAGTTTCGCGAAGTAACGCATCGGAATGGATCTCGGTTGCTGGGTTAGCGCCGACGGGTCGACAGCCGCCACGCGGACATGCCTGCCCCACCGCCGGAGGTCGGAGCCTGGGTGAGGGTCTTCGCCCGCTTCTGGTCGCGCTGGTACGCGTACACCACGCTCGCCAGCAGCGCGGCCTCGGTGAGCTGCGGATCCTCTCCCTTGCCCAGCAGCGTCTCGTGCTCGCGCGTGAGGAAGCTCGTGTCGTAGTCCCCCTCGACGAACTCGGGGTGCGAGAGGATGGCCTTGAGGTAGCGCACGTTGGTGGTGATGCCCTTCACCACGTACTCGCCCAGGGCCCGCTTGGCCCGCTCGATGGCCTCGCGCCGCGTGGGGGCCCACACGGACAGCTTGGAGATCATCGGATCGTAGAAGTTGGGCACCGTGTACCCGGGGAACACGCCCGAGTCGTCACGCAGGTAGGGGCCACCCGGCACGCGCAGGTAGCTGATGCGGCCGGGGCTCGGCATGAAGTTGCGCGCCGGGTCCTCCGCGTAGATGCGCACCTCGATGGCGTGGCCGTTGGGCGTGGGCGCCTCGGTGTAGGGGAGCTTCTCGCCCTCGGCGACCTTGATCTGCCAGGCCACCAGGTCCAGCCCCGTCACCCACTCCGTCACCGGGTGCTCCACCTGGAGGCGGGTGTTCATCTCCAGGAAGTAGAAGTTGCGGTGCACGTCGACGAGGAACTCCACCGTGCCCGCGCCCACGTAGCCCACGGCCTTGGCCGCCTTCACCGCCACCTCGCCCATCTTCGCCCGCATCTCCGGGGTGAGGATGGGGCTGGGCGTCTCCTCCACCACCTTCTGGTGGCGGCGCTGCGCCGAGCACTCGCGCTCGTTGAGGTGAATGGTGTTGCCGTACTGGTCGGCGAACACCTGGATCTCCACGTGGTGCGGCTTCTCGAGGTACTTCTCGATGTAGACGGCGTCGTTGCCAAAGGCGTTCATCGCCTCGCTCTTGGCCGCGCGCCAGGAGGACTCGAACTCCTCCATGCGCTCCACCTTGCGCATGCCCTTGCCGCCACCGCCGCCGGCCGCCTTGAGCATCACCGGCACGCCAATCTTCTCGGCGTAGGCACGGGCCTCCTCGACGGTGGCGATGGGCTCGGCGGTGCCGGGCACCACGGGCACCCCGGCCTTGATCATGTTCTGGCGGGCGCGCGTCTTCTCGCCCATGGCGTCCATGGCCGAGGCGGGCGGACCGATGAAGGTGATGCCGGCCTTCTCACAGGCGCGCACGAAGGACGCGTTCTCCGAGAGGAAGCCATAGCCGGGGTGGATGGCATCCGCGCCGGCCTTCTTGGCGGCTTCGAGGATGCGCTCCTGCACGAGGTAGCTCTCGCGCGAGGGCGGGGGGCCCACCAGGAAGGCCTGGTCGGCGGTGCGCACATGCAGGGCGGAGCGGTCGGCCTCGGAGAAGACAGCCACCGTGGCGATGCCCAGCTCCTTGCAGGTGCGCATCACCCGGACGGCGATCTCTCCGCGGTTGGCGACGAGGACTTTGCGGATCTTGGCCATGGCCGCCCCCTTTAGCACAGGGGAGCGGACGGCCGCAGGGCGCGTTGGTCGTCGCCCACTCGAAGCGCGTAGTGGTGGAGCTAATCGCTCCAGCGACTACTTGCGATGGGTGAGGTACTGCTCCATCAGCCGGCGGGCCTCGCCCAGCTTGGCCTCGACGAAGCGGTCATCCTCGTCCGGCTCGGGCGGGGCGGGGGGCGGCTCGGGGTGACGCCGGCCGGGGCCCTTCTGGCCCTTGGCGGGCGCCTGGGGCTGCTCGGCGCCGAAGTCCACGGCCGCGGCGAGCAGGTTGCGGGCCGTGGCTCCACCGTCCAGCAGGCGGCCGAGCACGGGACCCTCGATCCCCAGCCAGCGGGCGCTCTGACGCACCACGTCGATGTACTCGCCCTCCAGGGAGCGCGAGGGGCGGCCAGGCTCACTCATGGACGCGCGGCCATAGCTGCCGGCCTTGTCCGTGTAGAGGCCCACGGCCTGGTCGCGGAAGTCGCGAGCCACCGCCCGGACGAGCGCGTCCAGGTGGTCCTCGGGGACGGCCTTGCCGCCCGAGGGGGTGAGCTTGATCTCGGCGACGCGCCAGCCGGCATCGGCCAGGGCGGTGGCGGACTCCAACCAGCGGACATCGGGAACGGGGACGTTGGCGTCCTCACAGGCTCGGGAGAGCGTCTGGCGAAGGGCGGTGAGGTTACCTTCGATGTCAGCGAGGAAGAGAACGAGGCGGGGTTGCGACAAACAGGGGCTCCTTTCGTGCGACTCTTCAAAGCGCGAACGCCCCCCCTAAAATTTCCCTGGGGAGGCGTTCCGTTTCCTCGAGCGGTGGGGCCTGCTTGCCCGCCTGCTTACAGCGGGATGTTGCCGTGCTTGCGCGGCGGGTTCTCCTGGCGCTTGTTCTTGAGCATCTCCAGGGCGCGGATGACCTTGGAGCGGGTGTCCTCGGGGCGGATGACCTCGTCGATGTAGCCCAGCTCGGCCGCCTTGAAGGGGTTGGCGAACTTCTCGCGGTAGTCGTTCACCAGCCGGGTGCGCTCGGCGTTGGCGTCCGAGGCCTTCTGCAGCTCGTTGCGGAAGATGATGTTCACCGCGCCCTCGGGGCCCATGACGGCGATTTCCGCCGTGGGGTAGGCGTAGTTGATGTCCGCGCGGATGTGCTTGGAGGCCATGACGTCATAGGCGCCGCCGTAGGCCTTGCGGGTGATGACGGTGATTTTGGGGACGGTGGCCTCGGCGAAGGCGTAGAGCAGCTTGGCGCCGTGGGTGATGATGCCGCCCCACTCCTGGTCGGTGCCGGGCAGGAAGCCGGGCACGTCCACGAAGGTGATGAGCGGGATGTTGAAGCAGTCGCAGAAGCGCACGAAGCGCGCCGCCTTCACGCTCGCGTCGATGTCCAGGCAGCCCGCCAGGAAGGCGGGCTGGTTGGCCACGATGCCCACCGACTTGCCGTTCATCCGGGCGAAGCCGATGACCATGTTCTTGGCGAAGTGCTCCTGCACCTCGAAGAAGTGCTTGTTGTCCACGACAGCGCGGATGATCTCCTTGATGTCGTAGGGCTTGTTGGGGTTGCTGGGGACGATGGACTTCAGGCCCTCGTCGGCGCGGAAGGGGTCGTCCTCGCTCGGCTGGGCGGGCGGGTCCTCCTGGTTGTTGGAGGGGATGAAGGAGAGCAGCTCGCGCGTCATGAGGATGGCGGCCTGCTCGTTCTCCGCGGCGAAGTGCGCCACGCCCGACTTCTGGTTGTGCGCCAGCGCGCCGCCCAGGTCCTCCTTCGTCACCTCCTCGTGCGTCACCGTCTTGATGACGTCCGGGCCGGTGATGAACATGTAGGAGGTGTCCTTCACCATCATGATGAAGTCCGTGATGGCCGGCGAGTACACCGCGCCGCCGGCGCACGGGCCGAGGATGAGGGAGATCTGGGGCACCACGCCCGAGGCGAGGGTGTTGCGCAGGAAGATGTCGGCATAGCCGGCGAGGCTCTCGACGCCCTCCTGGATGCGCGCGCCGCCCGAGTCGTTCAGGCCGATGACGGGAGCGCCCACACGCATGGCCATGTCCATGATCTTGCAGATCTTCTGGGCATAGGCGCCGGAGAGCGAGCCGCCGAAGACGGTGAAGTCCTGGGCGAAGACGAAGACCTGGCGACCTTCGACGGTGCCGTAGCCGGTGACGACGCCGTCGCCGAGGATCTTCTTGTCACCCATGCCGAAGTCGTTGCTGCGGTGGGTGACGAACTTGTCCATCTCCGTGAAGGAGCCGGGGTCCAGCAGCAGGTCGATGCGCTCACGGGCCGTCAGCTTGCCGGCCTCGTGCTGCTTGGCGATGCGGTCAGCGCCACCACCCAGCTCGGCCTGCTTCTCCATCTGCTGCAGCCGGGCGCGAAGGGGATCCTTTTCCGTGGTTCCGTCCATGGGGCGCGCATCTAGCACGATTGGGCCCCGGGCGGGCAGCCGAGGCTCGGGCAGGGGGAGACCCGGGAAGACGACGGATGAGCCTCACTTCTGGACGTCCAGAAGTGATGTAGGGACATGTGCGATGCTTCTGGACGTCCAGAAGTGACTCGCGACTCTTCTGGAGAGGGCAATCAGTCACCTCCCCCGCGACAAAGCCGCAGTTCGTCATTGCACGGCCAGGATGCGCCAACCACGGACATCCACCGCGTAGGTTGCTCCTGCATCCAGCACGGGATCTCGTAAGGGGCAGGCGTCGGGGTTGAGGACGAAGCGGACAAAAACCACGCCCTCGGTTCCTGGGAAGGCAGACACGTTGAAGGACTCGCGCCGGTAGAGGCACTCCTCCTCCTGCGTTGCGCCTCGATGAGGCTTCACGTCGCGAGGGCGAAAATCATCCATCGCCAACTGGATGGCCGCGGCGGTGGTCCCTGGAATCTCCAAGCGTGACTTCTCTGGAACGATGAAGGGGAACTCTACCCTCTCTGCCTCTTCCGGGGTCGCATGCGCTGGGCGGTAGCGACAAAGCCGCTGCAGGAGCGTACAGGCAGGTAGGAATGCGAGAAGGAGAACGGGCAGGAACTTCCGCTTCATGGGGCTTTCGACTCCTCGGGAGGGCTCACGATGCCAGTGGCCTTGTCCTCGGGCTGGATGATCGCGATGAGCCTCCACTCCCTTCCTTCTCGTTCATACACCTCGCCTGGGCGGTTTTCTCCTACGTAGGGAATCAGCTTCATCATATGGCAGGTCGTGTCGAACTGGATGCGGAGGAACCACCGTTGATTGGATTCCAGGAGGTCATCCTGGGACATCCTGTTACGCGGCCAGGGATGGCTGTGATAGTCGGCGAGGATCGACACCCGCCCACGCGCATCCTCCACGTAGCGGGGAGGTCTGCACTTCTTGCTCCTCTCCGGGACAATCAACACCTGTGGGCTGAGGGGTGAGGGATGGCTCGCGTAGTAGGTGCCGTCTCCAAGAGAGTAGATGGCACCACAGTATTCCTGGCCGAACTCCTTCAAACGGGCATTGGGAAGTCGCATGACCGCCGGACACAATTGGTCGATGACCTCGTCCACGTCCTTGGAGGGGCTGATCTGCTCCCAGGAACCGCGCACCCAGACTCGTCCGTCTCTCCAACCATAGGTCTCGGTTTCGCCGGCCACGCGTGGTCCGCTGGCACATGCCAGAAGCCCGCAGCACGTCAACGACAACCCCGCGCAGAGCCGCATGTCGCACGAGTATCAAGGCGCGGCGGGCAGCGTCCAGGTCGTGGAGAAGCGGTGGGCCCCACCGGAGGTGCTGTCGAGCCAGCCGGTAATCCGCTCGCTGTTGGCCAGCAGCGGCCCCATCTCCAGGCCCGCGGCGAAGATGCCGGCGAGCTGCTGGTTGGAGACGACGTCCATCAAGGAGACCTGACTCAGCCCGCGCGCCAGCCGCTTCGGGTCCACCGTGAAGTCCACCGCGTGCGGCAGCTTCGCGCCCTCCGGGGACAGGGCTCCCAACAGGGACTGCGCCACCGCCTCGTCATTGCCCACCACGAGGTGCTTGCCCTTCTGTCGGACGTGCACGGCGCCTCCCTTCACCTCCAGCGCGTACCCGTCCTCCAGCGCCTTCGCTCCGGGAAGCTTCGCCAGCGGCGCGAGCGCGCTCTTCATCGCCGCCGCGTCCGTCACCTCGGCGGCGAACGCCTGCTTCGCGGCGAAGAAGCGGCCCTCGTTCGTGCGCAGGTTGGGGCGCGACCTCACGCTGTCCACCACCATCAGCACGTTGCCGGTGAGGCGCTCGGCCACCGCGCGCGCCACCGCGGACACCTCGGCCGCCGGGCAGGTGGGGCACACCTGCTGGATGCTCGCGCGCACGTTGCCCACCGCCTGGGACACTCCGGCCGGCGCCACCCGCGCTCGCGAGAAGAGCAGGCCCTCGGGCTTCATCGCGCCATAGGGATTCGTCCCCGAGGCCTGGAAGGGCGGCAGCGGAAGCCCCGAGGCCGTGCCCTCCAGCTTCAGCTCCGAGCCGCTGCCGTCCACGCCCACCACCAGGTTGCGCTTCGGTACCAGCACGTAGAGGACGCCGGGGAGCTGCGCCAGCCGCGCGTCCGCCTTGGGCGCCTTGCCCACCAGCCGCGAGGCCTCCTTCTGCAGCACCTGGCCCTGGCCATCATCGGTGAAGCCTCCACCGGTGCTCGTGAAGGCACACGCCTCCGAGCCCTTGAGGCTGTAGCCGGTCCGGCCTCCGGACTCGCGCGGAACGCTCACCGTGGTGACTCCGCCGGAGGTGGTGGGCTTCACCTCCGCCTTGCTCCCGGCCGAGGCCAGCATCGCGGCGGCCTTCTCCTGGAAGGTCTTCGGGTCCGTCAGGTGCGTGCAGGAGATGCGGCCGCCGTGGCGCAGCGAGACGGTGATGGGGCCGGCGGGGTCGATGCCCGCGCCAGTGAGGGTGTCCGGCTTGCTGGGGTCGAGCGAGAGGAAGGGGTGCAGCTCGGCGTACCAGACGACGGGCCGCAGCAGGGCGGAGTTCTGCCCCGCCCGCGAGAGGAAGGCGGTGACGCCCTGGAGCGCGTCCAGCCGGGGAATGTGGACGACGGTCTCCGAAGCGGTGGCGGCGCGAGGCGCGGGGGCGGCGGCGAGCGAGGTCGCGAGGACGAGGGCGAGCATGGCCTCTCGTGAGAGCAGCGCGCCCGGCGGCCTGTCAAGGTGAAGTGGCGCGGGGCGTTGGCTCCCCGCCAGCGCCCCGGTTACCGCGGACCGCCAGCGGAGAAGTCCATCCCGGAGAGGGGCAGCCGCACGAGGAAGGTGGCGCCCAGGCCCGGCGCGCTGTCGACGCCAATCGAGCCTCCGTGCGCCTCGACGATCTGCCGGGAGATCCACAGCCCCAACCCGAAGCCGCCGTGCCGTCTCGCGGAGACCTGCGAGAAGCGCTGGAAGAGACGGGGCTGGTCCGCGGGCGCGATGCCCGGCCCCTCATCGCTGACGCTCACCACCGCGCAACGGCCCCGGACGGAGAGGGTGACTTCGACGGGCGTCCCGGCCGCGTGCTGGAGGGTGTTGGAGATGAGGTTGGTGAAGACCTGCTCGAGCCGCAGCTCGTCCCAGTGGCCCACGACCCCGGGCTGCACACTCACCCGGAGCTCACCCCCCGCCCTTCGCACCTGCTCCTCGTGGCGCTCGGCCGTCTGCTGCACGAGGGCGCTCAGGTCCACCTCCTCCAGGTCCAGCTCCATGCGCTGGTTGGAGAGCTGGGAGACATCGAGCAGGGTGACGATGAGCTTGTCGAGGCGCCGGCACTGCTCCTGGGCCTTGGCGAGCCGCCGGGGAATGTCATCGGGGTCGAGCTCTCCCCGGACCGAGGCGCGCACCAGTCCATCGAGGTAGAGGCGCATCGAGGTGATGGGCGTCTTGAGCTCGTGGGAGGCCACCGACAAGAACTCGTCCCGCCCGCGCAGCGAGGCCTCCAGCTCCGCGGTGCGCTCCGTCACGCGCTGCTCCAGCTCGTTCGCCAGCTTGCGCAGCTCGTCCTTGGTCGCCCTCAGCGTGGTGCTCTCGATCTGCTCCCAGGCACCATCCCGCCGGATGAGGGTGAACTCGTGGTTGCGCACGACGTCGATGAGCTCGGTCTGGGAGCAGCGGTCGAGGCAGTAGCTGCACAGGCCGATGATGCGCTGCGAGCCGAAGGTCTGGTTCACCCGGCGCTCGTACTCGCTGAAGTCGTTCCAGTGCTCGTGCTCGAGCCAGGAGGTGTTGCCGGTCAGGCGCAGGCCCGAGTACCCGTTCGCGAGCGCCTGCCCCGTTCGATCCAACCAGCCGCGCAGGGTGCTCTCCGAGTCGGTCGTCCCCGTGCGCGTGTACCAGTCGTCGAAGTTGATGATCTCGATCTGTCCGCGCTTGATGCGGGCCTCGAGATCCGGAACGACGGTGCGCAGGGCGGTCCGGGCATCTCCCGCGGTGAAGGGCTCGGAGGTGACCCACAGACAGGACTCGTTCTGCTCGAGGCCCGCCTTGAAGTACGGGACGAGCGATTCGATCAGATCCTCGCGGGTTCTGTAGAAGTGGCAGAAATGCGAGCCCCAGGGGAGCTCGCCTACACCGGGGAGGCCACTCCGACTCGTGTCCTGGAACATGTGAGCGACAACTACCTCAAGTGCCGGTTGATTCCAGTACGAAAAGACGCGGGGCGGCGTCCTGCGTGCACTCCCGGACGCCCCGCCGATCTCCCCTGTCGGGATTGCTGCCAACCGAGAGCGGCTGCCCTAACGTCCGTGGGTGATGACTGCCCCGACACCTGACAATCCGCTGCTTCAGATCGAAGGACTTCCGAAGTTCGACCGCGTCCGCTCGGAGCATGTCGAGCCGGCCATTCGCGAGCTGCTGACGCGCCTGCACGCCTCGCTGGATGAGCTCGAGCGGGACGTGAAACCCACCTGGGAGGGAACGGTCGCCCGCCTGTCCGCCATGACCGAGCCGCTCGGCATGGCCTGGGGCGTGGTGAATCATCTCATGAGCGTGCAGAACAGCCCGGAGCTGCGCCAGGCCCACTCCGCCGTCGAGGGCGATGTCGTCGAGGCCTTCATGCGCATCGGCCAGAGCGTGCCCCTCTACCGGGCGCTCAAGGCACTGCGCGAGGGGCCGGAGTGGAAGAAGCTCGACGTGGCCCAGCAGCGCGTCGTCGAGTCCTCCATCCGCGACGCCGAGCTATCCGGTGTGGGCCTGGAGGGACAGGCCCGCGAGCGCTTCCAGGAGATCGAGCGAGAATTGGCCGAGCTGTCCACCCGCTTCTCCAACAACGTCATCGACGCCACCAAGGCGTGGTCCATGACGCTCACCCAACCCGAGGAGGTGGAGGGCCTGCCGCCCAGCGCGCTCGCCGCGGCCGCCCAGGCGGCGAAGGTGGGTCTGGCCGAGGGCAGCCCCGAGCCCACCCCCGAGAAGGGGCCCTGGCGCGTCACCCTGGAGGCCCCCAGCTACGTGCCCTTCCTCGAGCACTCGCGCCGGCCGGAGCTGCGCGAGAAGCTCTACCGCGCCTTCGTCACCCGCGCCTCCTCGGGGGAGTCGGACAACAACCCCCTCATCGAGCGCATCCTCACCCTGCGCCGCGAGAAGGCCCGGCTGCTCGGCTATTCCTCGTTCGCCGAGGTGAGCCTCGCGGCGAAGATGGCGCCCGACGTGCCCGCCGTCGAGAAGCTGCTCGGCGAGCTGCGCGGGGCCGCCATCTCCCGCGCCCGCGCGGAGAACACCGAGCTGACCGAGTACGCGCGCCGCAAGACGGGCAACGCCTCGCTCGAGCTGAAGCTGTGGGACATGCCCTTCTGGGCCGAGCGTCTGCGGGAGGAGCGCTACGCCTATACCGACGAGGAGCTCCGGCCGTACTTCGCCATGCCGCGCGTGCTGGAGGGCCTGTTCGATACCGCCAGGCGCCTCTTCGGCGTCACGGTGCGCGCCGCCGACGGCGAGGTGCCCGTGTGGGACTCCAGCGTGCGCTTCTTCCGCGTGGCGGACGAGTCGGGCAAGGACATCGCCGCCTTCTACCTGGACCCCTACAGCCGCCCGGCCACCAAGCGCGGCGGGGCGTGGATGAACAACGCGCTCGACCGCAAGCGCAAGCCCGACGGGAGCCTGCGGCTGCCGGTGGCCTACCTCGTCTGCAACTTCACCCCACCCGTGGGCAACAAGCCCGCGCTCCTCACCTTCCGCGAGGTGGAGACGCTCTTCCACGAGTTCGGCCACGGCCTGCAGCACATGCTCACGCGCGTGGACTACTCGGAGGCCGCTGGCATCAACAACGTGGAGTGGGACGCCGTGGAACTGCCCAGCCAGTTCATGGAGAACTGGTGCTTCCACGAGGACACGCTCTCCAAGCTGGCCCGCCACGTGGACACCGGTGAGGTGCTGCCCAAGGCCCTGCAGGACAAGCTGCGCGCCGGGCGCATCTACCGCGCCGCCTCCATGACGCTGCGGCAGGTGTACTTCGCCACCCTCGACCTGGAGCTGCACCACCGCTACGCCCCGGGCGAGGGCGCGCAGGGCAGCGTCGTCGAGGTGCAGAAGCGCGTGGCCGCGGAGAACACCGTCCTCAAGCCGCTCCCGGAGGATCGCTTCCTCTGCAGCTTCACCCACATCTTCGCGGGCGGCTACGCCGCGGGCTACTACAGCTACAAGTGGGCCGAGGTGCTCTCCGCGGATGCCTTCTCCGCCTTCGAGGAGGCCGGGCTGTCCAATCCCCAGGCGGTGGCCAGCACCGGGCGGCGCTTCCGGGACACCGTGCTCGCGCTCGGCGGCAGCCGCCACCCGCTCGAGGTCTTCCAGGAGTTCCGCGGCCGCCCCCCCAGCACCCAGCCGCTGCTGAAGCAGACGGGTCTGCTGGAGACGCAGGAGCTCGGGACGACGGGGCCGATGCTGTAGCGCGCGCCGCCGTCAGCGCCCCTTGGTGCCCTGGGCGAGCCCCGCATCCCGGATGCGGTCGCTCGCCCAGTCCTCCGCGGCGCCCAGGTGGGCGAAGGTGGCGAGCGGGATGGGCAGCGGCTTGAAGTACAGCATGGCGCTGATCGACAGCCGGACGACGGGCGAGGTGACGACGAGGGCGGTGCCGAGCAGCAACTGGCGCAGGGTCAGCTCGTGCTCCGAGAACCACTCCACCTGGCGCCAGCGTTGATCCAGGGGCACCAGGCCGACCCGGGCCAGGTCGACGAGGAGCGCGAACTTCTCCCCGCGTCCCAGGTAGCCGTTGAAGTCGGCGAGGCACGTCTCGTGCCCCTGCGAGGAGAGCGTTCCCGGCAACCGCAGCTGAAGCAGGGGCCAGCGTGAGTCATCGAAGAGCTTCGGCTCGGACATCTCCATGTCAGCCGAGCTCCTGGTGCGGCAGGAGCGGCCCGCGCCGGGTGGGGTTCATGGGCCGCATTCTGACACCCCGGAGGAAACGTGCTATGGCGCGCGCGCCGGGGGTGCCACCGCACCCTGCCCGGGTACGACTACACCCGGCTTGTCGTGGAGCAGGTCGCAATGGATCGGCGTCGCATCGAGGGTTTCTTCTACTTGCTGGGCTTCGGGGCCTCGATTCCGCTCTCCAACTGGATGATTGGCCATGTGGGCGTGGTGTGCCCCGACAGCGGTCCCTGTCTGCTCCCCGTGGGGCCGGGTGTCCTCGCGCCCAGCGGCGTCCTCATCGTCGGCATCGCCTTCGTGCTGCGGGACCTGGTGCAGCGCCGGCTGGGCAAGAGCTGGACGCTGCTGGCCATCGCCGTGGGGGCGCTGCTCTCCGCGCTGCTCGCGCCGCCTCCGCTCGTCGTCGCCTCGGGCGGGGCCTTCGCCGTCTCGGAGCTGGCCGACTTCGCCGTCTACACACCCCTGCAGCGGCGCGGCCTCGTGCTCGCCGTGCTCGCCAGCAGCCTCGTGGGCCTCTTCGTCGACAGCGTCCTCTTCCTCCAGCTCGCCTTTGGCAGCCTCGACTTCCTGCTGGGGCAGGTGCTCGGCAAGACGTGGATGGTGCTGCTGTCGCTGCCGCTCATCTCCTGGCTCCGGCGCCGGGACGAGCGGCTCGGCATCCAACCCGCCTGAGCCGGGCGGTGCGCCTCAGGTGCCGCTGTCCGGGTAGCTCCGGGAGATGTCCTCCTTCACCACCGCCTGGGCGATGGTGTCCGCGGCCTGGCGGGCCTCGTCGGCGGAGGGGGTGGACCAGCTGGTGAAGTCCACCAGGGCCTCGCGCATCGCCTGCTCCACGCGCTCGGTGCGGCGGAAACCTTGAGACTCCAACAACCAGCCCAGCGCCAGGCGGGCGTAGTGGTCCCAGTTGTCCGCGCAGCCGGTCGCCTCGGCGGTGAGGTCGATGACCCGCCGCACCGCGTCCGACAGCACCACCCTGCGGTCTTCCTCGTCCGGGGGCAGCGACAGCGAGCGGAAGTACGTGTCGAGCGTGCAGAGCCACTCGTGGGCCACGCCGAGCGCGGAGAGGATGCGCTGGATGTTGCTCTCCACGCCCAGGTCGGGGGAGTCGCCCTCGTCGGGGAAGAAGCTGTCGCGCCAGCCGTAGCTGCCCAGGACCTCGTTGCCGAGCTGGACGTCGGCCTTCGTGTACCAGGCGCCCGCGTCCTCGGAGAGCAGGGCGCTGACGCCCTCGAAGAGCGAGCGGCGCGTCTGTTCGTCCAGGCGGGTGGCGTCTCGGGGGATGCGCGGGACGAGCGTCTCCCGAAGGCGCGCCGCGAGCGGCGCGGGCCGGAAGTCGTCGAGGCTCTCCTGGATGGAGAGCCAGGTGCCGCCGTCCTCCTTCTGCTTCTTCCTGCTCATGGCTCCTCCCTTCTGGAGGCCCGTCCCGCGAGGCTCCACGCCGCGAGCCGGATGAACCGCTCGCAGCGCAGCACATCCCCGGGGTGCTTGGGGAGAAGGATTCGCGGGGCGCGTGCGGCAGTGTGCAGCCGCACCGCCTGGGGCGCCTGCCTTCAGGGGAGCGGGGTGAACTGGGTGAGGCCGGTGATGATCTGCGAGTCCAGGATGCCGGGCAGGGTGTCCTCGCGCACCTCTCCGTCCCAGGCCGTCATGCGGATGCGGAGCCGCCCCAGGCCCAGGCCGTTGGACTGGACGAAGTAGTTGTAGTCCTGGCGCGGCACCTCCACCCAGCCGGTGAGGGACAGCCACTCCAGCTTGCGGATGGGCTTGTGGTGGTTGCGCACCTGGATGCCGGTCCACCACTGGCTGCTGCCCTCCTTGAAGCGGTAGCGGACCGGGCCGCTCACGGGGCAGGTGACGAACCGCCACTTCACCTGCAACCGGCCGACGGCGGGATCGGCCAGCTTCGCGAAGGCCGAGGGGCTGAGGTCCAGGTGGCCCGCCGTCGTGCAGTCGGGGCAGCTGTCCACGATGCGCACCCGGATCGTGCTCCGGGGTCCCTGAATCTCGGCGCATGCGCCGCACACCGCGCTGCCCTGGTACTCGGTCTTGATGATGGCGGCGACGTCCAGATCCTCCGGGCTGGGATCGAAGCCGCAGTTTCCGGTGCCGTTCGCCTCCCAATAGTAGGTGACGATGCCGTCCCGGAAGGCGCTGATGGGGCGCGAGGTCATCGTGCCAGTGCCGGTGCCGGTGCCCGCGTCGGTGCCGGTGCCGGTGCCCGCGTCGGTGCCAGTGCCGGTGCCGGTGCCCGCGTCCCTGCCGGTTCCTGGCTGGGTGCCGGTGCCCGCATCGGTGCGTGGGCCCGCGTCAGTGCCAGAGCCCGGACCTGTTCCCGCGTCGGTGCCGTAACCCGTGCCCGCGTCCGTGCTCGGGTCTTCATCTGTCTCCGAGGTGGGGTCGGGTCCGCAGGCCGCCAGCGATAGCAAGAGGACCGCGAGGGAGGAGCGGATAAGGGCATGAAAGGTGAGGCGCATGGGCAGCTCTCCGGGGGAAGAGTCGAGCGTGAGGGTGTGCACCTCCCGGTTTTTCCGCACGCCCCACTCCACCATGCGTCACGTTCTCGTCATGCCTCTCCCGGCTCTCCCGGAGCACGCCGGAAAACCAATACCTCTCGGCCACATCTTTCCGCCTGGATCGCGTTCTGAGCGCGTTCGACAGTCGCGCTGCTGAAGTGACTCCAGCGTGTGTCGTTCCTCTGGATAGAATGGCGGAGTCATGCCCGCTCCATCCAAGCCAGAACCCCGGGCTCCTGAGAGGCCGCCCATGACGCGAGCGACTGCTGCGTACGCCAAGGTTGCGCCCTTGGCGACCTGTCTGGTGATGGTCAAGCACCCCGAGCAGGGTGACGACGTCAACGGCAAGGCGCTCTGTGAGGAGATCCGCAAGGCGCTGAAGCTGCAGCCGGGGACCTTCTGCTTCTTCTTCGATGGCACCGGCATGGTGAACGCGCGGATCGGCTACGCGAACGCCTTCAAGGAACTCGACCGGGAGCTGGCGGAGCGGGTGACGGAGGTGGTGTGCGCCATCCCCGGCCCCATCCCTCGGATGATGCTCTACACGGTCGCGACCATGTCGAAGCGACCGTGGCACATCTTCCGCACCCGTACCGAGGCCGAGCTGCACATGCGGATGCGGGGCTACCCCGGCGCGGACTCTCGCGAGCCCCTCGAGGAATCGGTGCGCCTCCAGGTGCTGGCTCGCTCCTGAGGGCCTGACGGTGCCGCGGGGAACGCCTCGCGGCGATCGGTCAGCCAGGTGACTTTCGAGCAGGCGCTCGCTTCGCCTACGGCATGGGGGGCACCTCCCGTGTTACGACGAAGACACGGGCCCCTGTGTCCGAGGACTGCTTTCCCCCATTGAAGGCGAGCCGCCAGCGGGCTCGCGTGGTCCCTTCCTCCCGTCCCCAATTCTCCATGATGGACAGCGGCAACCGGCAGCAGTTGTTCGAGACCGGAATCCAGAGCTTCGACAGGTTGCTCGGGGGTGGCATCCCCCGGCGGCAGACCCTCATCGTCGCGGGGAACCCCGGCTGCGGCAAGACGATCCTCTGCAGCCAGGTGGCCTTCCATGCGGCCGCTCGTGAGCTGCCCGTGGTGGTCGCCACCGTCACCTCCGAGCCCCACGACAAGCTGATGGAGGCGCTCTCCGGCTTCTCCTTCTTCCGGCGGGAGGTGCTGGGCGAGAAGCTCTTCCTCATGAGCGCCTACGCCTCGCTGAAGAAGGGGGCCAAGGAGGCGCGCGACATCCTCCTGCACACCGTGCGCGAGCGCGGCGCGAAGCTGCTCTTCATCGACGGGCTGCGCTCCATTCGCGACCTCTGGCAGGACGAGGCGATGCTGCGCGAGTTCCTGTACGAGGTGGGCATCGGCCTGGCCGCGATGGACTGCATCGGGCTCTTCACCACCGAGTACCCCATCGACAAGCTCATGGCCCTGCCGGAGGCGACGACGGTGGATGGCATCGTCTCGCTGGCGGTGATTCCAAAGGCGGGGCGCCGCATGCGCCGGCTGGAGGTGGTCAAGCTGCGCGGCCGGCCCCACCTGCCCGGCGAGCACCTGCTGCGGATTGGCCCCGAGGGCGTGGAGCTCATCCCGAGGCTCGAGACCCAGGTGCCCTCCGACAAGGACTTCGTCCCGACGCGCGTGCGGGCCGGCTTCGGCCTGCCCGAGTTCGATGCGCTGATGGAAGGCGGGTTGCCCGTCCAGAGCACCACCATGCTCGCGGGCAGCATGGGCATCGGCAAGACGCTGCTCGCCGCGCACTTCGCGGCCGAGGGGGCCCGCCAGGGGCAGAAGACGCTCTTCGTCTCCTTCTTCGAGCCTCCCGCCGCGCTGTTCGCCCGGGCGCAGCGCGTTGGCCTGGACGTGAAGGCGGAACTGGCGAGCGGGGCGCTGACGATGCTTCACCAGCCCCCGAACGAGGCGGAGGCGGATGTCCTCGTCCACCGCATCCTGCGCGAGGTGGAGCGGCAGGGCTTCCAGCGGCTTGTGATCGACGGGTTGACGGACCTCGAGCTCGCCATCGCGGACCCGGAGCGGCGGCGCACCTTCCTGGCCGCCTTCAGCGCGCACCTCCGCATGGCGGGAGTGACGTCCCTCTTCACCAAGGAGGTGTCGAAGGTCGTCGGCACCGAGCTGGACTTCAGCGACACGCCCATCGCCGTCCTCGGCGAGAACCTGATGCTGTTGCGCTACGTGGAGCTGGGCGGTCGCATCCACCGCGTCCTGTCCATCCTCAAGATGCGGGACAGCAAGTACGACGGGGACCTGCGTGAGTTCGAGATCACCGACAAGGGGATCCGCGTGCTGGCGCCGATCCGCTCGGCCGCGGGCCTGCTGACGGGTCAGGCCCGGCCCATCGGCTCGAGCTTCGGCGGGGACGAGAGATGAGCGTCGTGCTCATCGCGGAGGACGAGGAGGCCATGCTCGAGATCTTCGCCCAGGTGGTGGAGGACCTCGGCCATCGGGCGCTGCGGGCCCACAATGGAGAAGAGGCCCTCCTGCTGGCCCGCACGGAGCCGCCGGATCTGGTGGTGAGCGACCACATGATGCCCCGGCGCACCGGCGTGGAGCTGCTGCGGACGCTGCGGGCCGATGCTCGTCTCAAGACGGTCCCCTTCCTGCTCCTGAGCGCCGCGCGCCCCCAGGGCCTGGAGGAGGCCGATGTCTTTCTCTCCAAACCCGTGGAGCTCGATACCTTCGAGGAGGCGGTGCAGAAGGTGCTGGGCACGCGCCCCGCTCCGGAGCCCGGGCAGGAGGCACAGTCCGCGGGCGCCCGCGCCGACCGCTCCAGCGGCACCGTGCGCGAGGAGATGCTCAACTGGGTCGCCCATGAGATCAAGACGCCCTTGAGCTCGGCGCGGCTCAATGCCCAGCTGCTGCTGCGCAAGCTGGGGGAGCGCGTCTCTTCCGACGAGAGGAAGTGCACCGAGACCATCCTCCGGCAGCTCGACCGGATGAACACCCTCGTCACCTCCATCCTCGATGCGGCGCGCCTCGCCGAGGGCAAGGTGGCGCTGAGGATGGAGCGCGGGGACTTCACGGCGTTCCTCCACGAGGTGCTCCAGGACTGGCGCGAGCTCCAGCCGCAGGTGGACTTCACCCTGAAGGAGACGGAGCGGCAGGTTGAGCTCCCCTTCGATGCCGAGCGCGTGCGCTACATCCTCAACAACCTGCTCTCCAACGCGGTGAAGTACGGCGGAGAGGTGCGGCGCGTCGAGGTGTCGTTCTTCCTCACGCCCGGGCTGGCCGTCGTCCAGGTGCGGGACTGGGGCGTGGGCATCGCCGCCTCGGAGCTGCCCAACGTCTTCGAGCGCTTCCACCGCGCGGACGTCGCCGGGGGGAGCGGGCATGGACTCGGCCTGTACATCGCCGGGGCGCTCGCGCGGCTCCACGGGGGCTCGCTCGGGGTGCAGTCGACGCTCGGGGAGGGCTCCACCTTCAGCCTCCGGCTTCCCCTCTCCCGCTAGCGGCCGTCGCCTCCGCGGAGTGTTCATCGGTGGAAGTTCGCCCCAGCCCCCGAGGGGCGGCCAGGGGGCGGGCTCTTCCCGCTTCCCTGGATTCCGGGTATCCCGGTGTTCCGGTCCGAGAGGGCCGGAGCGTCCGGCGCCACGCGCCTGGGGGGACATATGGCGAAGCTGAGAGACCTGCCGCTTCAGGCCTGGGGGGACCTGCGGTCGAGGGTGCGTCACCTGCCGCTGGTGGGGACGCTGCGCAACCTGCTCGTGGACGCGCCCGAGCTGACGAGCCCCCTGCCCCGGGACTCGGGCCTGGTGGACGCGGAGCGGGTGGAGACGTACCGGCGCGCCATCGAGCGCTACGTGAAGCCCGGCCAGGTGGTGGTGGACGTGGGCACGGGCAACGGCCCGAGGGCCTTCCTCGCGGCGGCGCGCGGCCCGCGCAAGCTGTACGCGGTGGATGCCTCGCGCAACCTCGACATGGCGCGCTGGGTGGCCCGCCGCAACGGGCTCTCGGAGATTGACTTCATCCGCTCGGACAGCGCCCGCTTCCGCCCGTCGGAGAAGGTGGACGTCCTGCTGCACGAGCAGGTGGGGGACGCGCTCTTCGACACCGGGCTGGTGCCTCGGCTGTTGGACTTGCGAGACAGGGTGCTGGTGCGCGGGGGCCGCATCCTGCCCAACCGCTTCGAGGTCTTCCTCGAGCCGGTGCAGCTGCGCGAGGAGGCGCGCCTGCCCTTCCTGTGGAGCCAGCGCCTGCCCAACGTGGACTACGGCTGCCTGCAGGTGCTGCGGGACACGCTGCACCCCGCGTACTTCTCCCGGCTCATCCGGCCGCAGGACGTGGAGCGGCGGCTGTGTGACCCGGAGCCCGCCTTCGCCTTCGACCTGGAGACGCTGCGCGCCGGCTCGCTGCCCAAGCGCCTGCGCCTGGAGCGGCCCGTGGTGCGCGAGGGGCGCATGGACGGCCTGGGCCTCTTCTACCGCTCCAGCTTCGACTCGGAGCTGTCCTTCGACACCTTCCCCGAGCGCCCACTGGCGTGCGCTCCGGTGCTGCTGCTGCGCGTGGACCCCCGGGAGTTTGCCCGCTACGAGACGGTCCGCCTGGAGCTGTCGTTGCCGGAACCCTCGGACGTCACCACATGGCGGTGGCGCTTCGAGTGAGGGTACCCGCCTGCCTGCTTCCCGCTTCCTCCTGCTCCTGCTGCTGTTGACCGCGCCCGCCGGGGCGCAGGCTCCCGAGGGCCCGCCCGCCGCGAGCAAGCCGCGCACCCTGGCCGGGCGGTGCGGCGCGGCCAACTGGGTGTGCGTGTCCCAGTGCATCGACGTGTCGTGCGTGGAGCGGTGTCTGGCCAGGGGGTGCGAGGCGTCGCTGGCGGCGCTCCGGCAGTGCGCCACGAAGTCCGGCTGCGGCCCGGATGACTCGGCCTGCGTGGCGCGCGCGTGTGACAAGCAGTGCGAGCGCACCTTCGAGCCCGCGCCGCCCAGCCCCGCGCAGGAGACGGTGGACCCGTGCGCGGAGGCCTCGGCGGGGGCGGGCGAGGTCCCCAAGAAGGTGGTGGGGCTCTGGCGGCTGGATGCGGCGAGCGTGAAGCCGGAGGAGAAGGAGCAGCTCGCGGGCGAGGGCCAGGACGTGAAGCCCCGCCCGGACTACGACCGGACGCTGGAGGTGACGCCCGGGGGCTGCTTCCTGCTGCGCACGCGGCTGGAGGACGCCACGCTGGGCAAGGGCAACGAGCTGGAGGTCCGCACCTGGGGCACCTTCCGGGTGAACGAGAAGGACAAGACGGTGGAGGTGTCGCCGAAGTCCGCTCAGGCGGTGGGCCCGGTGTGCGGCAAGCCGCGCGTCATCGGGCTGTCCAAGGGGCGCTTCCTGCAGTGGCCCGCCTACGCGTACGACGTGGAGAAGGACACGCTCACCCTCACCGCGAAGACGCCTTCCAAGCAGACGTTCCAGTTCAGCCGACAGAAACCGGAAGAGGCCCCTCCAGAAGAGGCTAAGTAGGGCGCATGTCGGAACGGATGACCCCAGTCGACGCGGCGTGGCTCCAGATGGAGGAGCCCACGAGCCTCATGGTCATCACCTCGGTGCTCTGGTTCGACGAGCCGCTGGACTGGGAGCGGCTGACGGAGGTGGTGCGCGAGCGGCTGGTGGAGCGCTACCCGCGCTTCCGGCAGCGGGTGGTGTCGGCAGGGCTGCTGGGGACGCACCGCTGGGAGGATGACCCGGCCTTCCGGCTGGCGGCCCACCTGCGGCGCACGAGGCTGCGGGCCCCCGGAGGCCGCGCCGCGCTGGAGCACCAGGTGGGCGAGTCCATGGGCACGGCCCTGGACGCCTCGCGGCCGCTGTGGGAGCTGCACCTCATCGAGGGGTACGAGACGGGGAGCGCGCTGCTGATGCGCGTGCACCACTGCATCGCGGATGGCATCTCGCTGGCACGGGTGCTGCTGTCGCTGACGGACGAGCGCGCGGGCGGAGGAGGCGGGCCCGAGGCGCTCGAGGAAGCGGAGGCGCCGCCAGGGACGCTGTCACGGCTGCTGCGGGGCGCGCGGACGGTGGTGGGCTCGACGCGGGCGGCGTGGAAGCGCGGCGCGGAGCTGCTCGCCGAGCCCATCCAGCTCATGGACCTGGCGGTGGAGGGCGCGCGGGGGGCCTCGGCGCTGAGCCGGCTGATGACGCTGCAGCAGGATCCGCCCTCGCCCTTCCGGGGAGGGCTGGGCCCGGACAAGCGCGTGGCCTGGTCGAGCCCGGTGCCCGTGGAGAAGGTGAGGGAGATTGGCCACGGCACGGGCAGCACGGTGAATGACGTGGTGATGGCGGTGGTGGCGGGGATGCTGCGCCGCTACGTGGCGGCACGCGGACAGCCGCCGGAGGATCTGCGGGCGGTGGTGCCGGTGAACCTGCGGCCGTTGAGCGAGCCCCTTCCGCGAGAGCTGGGCAACCGCTTCGGGATGGTGTTCCTGCCGCTGCCGCTCGGGGTGGAGGATCCGGTGGAGCGGCTGTGGGAGCTGAAGCGGCGGATGGACAAGCTGAAGCGCTCGCCGGAGGCCGCGGTGATGTTCGGGATGCTGACGGCGGCGGGGCTGGCGCCGTCCGCGGTGGAGCGGGCGGCGGTGGAGGTGATGCGGAAGAAGGCCTCGCTGGTGCTGACGAACGTGCCGGGGCCGAGGCGGCCGGTGTTCCTGGCGGGGGCGAGGCTGGCGGGGGTGATGTTCTGGGTGCCCATGGCGGGAAGGCTGGGGCTGGGCCTGAGCATCTTCAGCTACGCGGGCCACGTGACGCTGGGCGTGGCGGCGGACGCGGGCCTGGTACCGGAGCCGCACGCGCTCATCGAGGACTTCGAGGCGGAGCTCGACTCCCTGGCCGACGCGGTGAAGGAAGCGGGGCACACCCGCCCCCTTCACTGACTTCCATGAGGCCTTACCGGCCGCGCTTCTTCTGGAAGGTGTTGTAGGCGCGCGTGCTCTTCTTCGTCTCCTGCTTGGTGCGGGCCTGGGCCTGGGCGTCTCGCTGGCGCTCCAGGCGCGTCACTTCCAGGTTGAGCTTCCGGTAGTTCTCCAGGCGCTCCGGGGCGAGTCTCCCATCGCGGCTCGCCTCCAGCACGGCGCAGCCGGGCTCGTTCTCGTGGCGGCAGTCGTTGAAGCGGCACCCGGCCCCCAGCTCCTCGATGTCCACGAAGGCCGTGCGCAGGCCCTCCTCGTTCTCCATCAACCCGAGCTCCCGCATCCCGGGCGTGTCGATGACGAGGCCCCCCTGCGGCAGCACGAACAGCTCGCGGTGGGTGGTGGTGTGCCGGCCCTTGTCGTCCTCGCGCACCTCGCCCACCTCCATGCGCGCCGCGCCTATCAGCCGGTTGATGAGCGTGGACTTGCCCACGCCCGACGAGCCGATGAGCGCCACCGTCCGGTTGCCTCCAATGTACTGCCAGAGCACGTCCAGCCCCTCGCCGGTGACGCTGCTGACGACGTGGAGGGGGACGTCCGGGGCCAGCTCGGCGATGCGCTCGCGGGCCGCCACCACGTCCTCGCAGAGGTCCGCCTTGGTGAGCACCACCACGGGCTGGGCTCCGCTGTCCCAGGCGACCGTCAGGTAGCGCTCGAGCCGCCGCGGGTTCAGGTCCCGCGTCAGCGCGGACACGAGGAAGACCACGTCCAGGTTGGCGGCCACCACCTGCTCCTCATCCGTCCGGCCGGCTGCCTTGCGGACGAGCTGGGTGCGCCGGGGGAGCACGGCCTGGATGACGGAGGTGCCCTCCTGGATACGAGGCTCGACGGCGACCCAGTCTCCAACGACCGGGCGGATGGACTCGCCCTTGCGGATGGCCATCCGGAGCCGCCCCGGCACCGTCGCCCGGAGGTTTCCGTGGGCTGAATAGAGCATGTAGTCGACGCCGTAGTCGGCGGCGATGCGCGCGGGCTCCACGCCCTCGCTCTCGTGGGAGTGCCAGCCCTCCTGGAAGGGGGACCCCCAGCCGAGCTTCTCCAATGCACGCTCATCCATGCTCATTCAGCGTCCAGACTATGCCCATCTCCGCGGCGGTGTACCTCTCTCTCTTACTTCCTGGTCATGGGGCGGCAGCCGGGATCCCATGAGGAGAAGGTGCCCGCATGCCGGGTCGGTGAGCAGGCGGGAGGGTTTATGGCAGGCACCGGTTCCGCGGCTGGCGCGCTGGGATTGCGTGCGCCGGAGGTGCCCGCGTGCGCTACCCTCCGCCGCCCCATGGCGAAGGACTCCAGGCCCGATGGTCGGTCGCGCTCCCGCGTCTGGGCGGTGACGGCGGCAACCCTGCTGGGCGCGGCCCTCGCCGAATGGGCCCGTGTGCCCGCCGGTGCGCTCCTCGGTGGCATGCTGGTGTCGCTCGTGGCCGCTCTCACCCTGTCGGTCCACGTCCCCGTGCCCCGGCTCCCGCTGCTGGGCGCGCAAGCCGTGCTGGGGGCCGCCATCTGTTCCTCCTTCAAGCCCTCCGCATGGGCCGCGCTCGCCGAGAACTGGCCCATCGCGCTCATCAACGTGGTGGGCGTGGTGGGCATCGGCCTCGGGGTGGCGCGCGTCTTCAGCCGGTGGAGTGGGGTGGATGTCCGCACCGCCACCCTCGGACTGATGCCAGGAGGCGCCTCGGCCATGGTGGCCTTGAGCGAGGAGCTCGGCGCCGATGCGCGTCTGGTGACGCTCTTCCAATACCTGCGCCTGGGCGTCGTCATCCTCGTGGCGGCGGCCGTGGGCCGGTGGTCGGGCGGGGGCCCGGACATGCCGGTGGCCACGGTGGCGGCGCTGCCCGGGGCTCCCTCTCCCCTGGAGGCCTGGGGGATGACGGCCCTCGTCGCCACCGTCGGCTGCGTCTTGGGAACGCGGCTGAAGCTGCCGGCGGGGGCGTTCCTCGGGCCGCTCGTGCTGGGCATTCCCCTCACGGCCCTCGGCCTTCCCGTGGGCGCGTGGCCTCCGGGCGTGCTCCTCGTCTCGTTGTGGGTCCTCGGCTCGCGCGTGGGCAGCCGCTTCGACGAGACGGCCGTCCATGAGTTGAAGCGCGTCGCCCTCGGGGCCCTCGGGGCGGCGGTGGCCATGGTGGCGAGCTGCCTGCTCCTCGCCTGGGTCTGGTCGACCGTGGGCGGGGTGGAGCTGCTCACCACCTACTTCGCCACCTCGCCGGGTGGGGCCGACTCGGTGCTCGCCATCGCGCTCGACACCCGCGCCAGCCTCTCCCTGGTGCTCGCCGTCCAGGTGGGGCGGCTCCTCCTCGTCTTCCTCGTCGCTCCCATCCTCCTGCGGCGGCTCGTCGGACGACGGTGAGTGACGCGGTGGGGGAGGGGCTCAGCCCGCCTTCATACCAGCCCGTACTCCTCGAGCTTGTTGTAGAGGGTGCGCCGGCTGATGCCGAGCAGGCGCGCGGCGAGGGTGCGGTTGTCCCCGGCACGCTCGAGCGCATCCACCAGGGCCTGCCGCTCCATCTCCTTGCGCTGCGACTCCAGGGTGCGCCCCTCGCCGCCACTGCTTCCCATCACGGGGAGGGCGGGGGCGCTCGGGGCGGTGCTGGTGGGCACGGGCGCGGGCGCCGAGGGGACGATGCCCGGCTGCCGGAAGACCTCGCGGTTCACGTCGTCGCCGGTGATGACGGGCCCGTCGGAGAGCACCACCAGGCGCTCGATGAAGTTCTGCAACTGGCGCACGTTGCCGGGCCACGGCTGGGCCTGGAGCGCGGCGAGCCCCTCGGGCGTCAGGGTGAAGGGTGGCTTGCCGTTGGCCTTCGCGTGGACGTCGAGGAAGTGGCGCACGAGCGGCTCGGTGTCCTCGGGCCGGGCGCGCAGCGGGGGCAGCCACACTGGCACCACGTTGAGCCGGTAGAAGAGGTCCTCGCGGAACTCGCCCTTGCGCACCATCTCCTCGAGGTTGCGGTGCGTGGCCGCCACGAAGCGCACGTCCACCTTCAGCGTCTGCGTGCCGCCGAGCCGCTCGAACTCGCGCTCCTGTAGCAGCCGCAGCAGCTTCACCTGCACCTGGAGGGTGATGTCGCCAATCTCGTCGAGGAAGAGCGTGCCCCCGTTGGCCAGCTCCACGCGGCCCGGCTTGCGGGTGGCCGCTCCGGTGAAGGCGCCCTTCTCGTAGCCGAACAGCTCGCTCTCCAGCAGCGTGTCCGGCAGCGCCGCGCAGTGCAGCTTCACGAAGGGGCCACCGCGCCGGGGACTGGCGTCGTGGACCGCCTTGGCGGCCAGCTCCTTGCCCGTGCCGGACTCTCCACGCAGCAGCACGGTGGCCGTGCCCGAGGCCGCCCGTCCCAACAGCGCCTGCACCTCGGCCAGGGCGGAGCTGCGGCCCACGAAGGTGCTGGCGTCCTTCACCAGCGGGCGCGCGCCCTCCTGCTGTTGCTGCGCGCGCAGGAGCGCCTTGCGGATGCTGAAGAGGATCTCCTCCCGGTCGAAGGGCTTGAGGGCGAAGTCCGCGGCGCCGGCCTTCATGGCCTCCACGGCCAGCGGCACGGTGCCATGGGCGGTGAGGAGGATGACGGGCACGTCCGGCCAGGAGCGCCCCACCTCGGCGAGCAGCTCCATGCCGCTCATGCCCGGCATGCGCACGTCGCTCACCACCACGTCGATGGGCTTGCGGGCCAGCAGGGCGAGCGCCTCCTGTCCCTGGGTGGCCGTGTGCACGGTGAGCCCCGCCTGGCCCAGCAGCGCGCCGAGCACCTTGGCCACGGCGGGATCGTCATCCACCAGCAACACGTTTCCCTTCAGCAGCTCGGCCACGGTGCTCCTTCTCCGGGTGCGGGACGCTCCGATGGTAGCGCACCCCTCCAGGCCCGTCAGCGTCGCTTCCCGCGGGAGCGCCACACCAGCCGCACGGAGCGTATGGGAAGCGGATGGGCCCGCTGGCCGTGGAGTGTGGCCCTCAAGCGGTCGCGGGCGGGGACTTCTTGCGCAGGAAGAGCAGGAAGATGATCCCCACGCCCAGGATGCCCACGAAGGTGATGATGCCGTCGAACGCGACGCTCGCGCGGGTGCCAATGCCCCGGAAGTTCGACGCGTTGCCATCGAGCGCGGTGACGTAGCTGATGGCGAGGTTCGAGGCCGCCACGAAGAGCGTGTACTTGGTGGTCACCGCCGCTCCCTCGCTGACCATCTCCAGCACCATGCCGGCGAAGGCCGCGTAGGACGCGCCATTGGCGAAGCTGTAGGCGAGCGTGCCCCAGACGTAGGTCGTCGGGGTCATCGGCGCGGCCGCCATGGCGAGGGCACACAGCCCCGTGGCGCCGCCCATGAGCGCGTAGTTGAGCTTGCGGTTCATGCGGTCCGACATCCAGCCGCCCGCGAGCGAGCCGAGCGCGCCGGTGATGCCCATGCCCAGGCCGTTCACCAGCTCCACCACGCGCTCGGACACCTGGTAGTCGCCCGCCATCGCGCTGAAGAGGTTGGTGAGCGCGCCGCAGCTCACCGGCATGAGGCACAGCACCAGCAGGATGAGCCCGTCCCGGCTGAGGGCGGTGCGCAAGAGGTCGGACACGATGCTCTTCACGCGCTCCCAGGCGGCGCGCAGCACGGGGGCCCGCTCGGTCTTGGGGCCCTGGTGCTCGACGATCCAGAAGATGCCCACTCCACTCACGAGCACGAGGGTGGCCAGCACGATGCCGGCGACCTGCCGGGAGAAGGCACTGGCGAGCCCGATGGTGAGGGCGCCGAGCAGACTGGTGGCGCCCACGTTGCCGGCCATCTGCCAGCCGCCGGTGCGGCCCTTGTCCTCGATGCGCGTGGAGATGGCCATCAGGCCGTTGAGCGCGGCGTGCGCCGTCGACGCCGTCGCCTGCAGGGCGGTGAGCAGCAGCGTGTAGACCCCGAGGTTGCGCGATGGGTCGGGCAGCAGCGCGCACGCCAGGAGGAGCAGCGCGGTGAGCAGCGTGGAGACGCCGTACCAGATGCGCCGCCACGGGCCGAGGTCGATGAGCGGCACCCACAACAGCTTCCAGGCATGGGGGGAGAAGGCGGTGCCGGACAGCAGGCCGATCTCGGCGAGCGGCATGCCGTCCTTCGCCAGCCAGTAGGGCACGGCCGTCTGCAGGAAGCCGACGGCGGCGCCGAACTGGACCTCGAGCAGGCCGAACAGCGGGGGCCAGGACCAACGCTTCTCAGGGGCGGCCGCGGGGAGGACGGCCTCGGACTCGATCACGGAGGGCTCACGGACTGGAGAGGCGCGCAGTATGGCAGCCTCGCGGATTTCCGCGGTGCCTCTCGAGGGCTCAGGCTTTCGCTTTCCTGAACAGCTCCGCGTAGAGCTTGGGTTCTTTCCCCTTGAAAAGCTCGCAGGCGGCCTCGTGATGCTCGCGCGCTCTGGCGAGGTCAGTCTGATACAGCCGGACGAAGGCACGCGCGCAGCCCGCGTGAGGCATGTCATCGGCAGTCAGTGCGTCCAGCCAGTGCTGTGCTCTCGCTCGTTGCGTTTTCGAGCCCTTGCGCCGCTTTTCGAGGTGTGGCCAGAGCAAGACCAGCGCTTGCGCACGATCGGACAGCAGCCGTCCCCGCGTATCCAACTCGAGGAGATCAATGCAGACCTGTGCTCTTCGGCGAGCGTGGCCAGACCCCTTCGTCGGAATCGGCACGCATCCCTCGAAAGTGAGGAACTGCTCTGGGTCCTCGCCCCAATCTCCGACGGGGAAGAGCAGCAGTGGCTTCTCTTTCCGATTCAGCGCCGGGAT
>NZ_DASVSO010000779.1:0-6575 GCF_036388035.1 Archangium sp. | reverse complement strand
GATGCGGTTGATCTCCTCGGGCATGTTGCGATCGAAGCTGCGCAGCCCCGCCTCCACGTGGGCGATGGGGATGCCCATCTTCACCGCCACGAGCGCGGCGGACAGGGTGCTGTTGACGTCGCCCACCACGGAGACGAGGTCCGGCTTCTCGCTGGAGAACACCTTCTCCAGCTCCAGCATCACCTTGGCCGTCTGCTCGGTGTGGCTGCCCCCGCCGATGCCCAGGTGGATGTCCGGGGCGGGCATGCCCAGGTCGGTGAAGAAGACGTCGCTCATCTTCACGTCATAGTGTTGGCCGGTGTGGACCAGTCGCTGAGTGAGCGCGCCGCGCTCGGAGATGGCCCGGTGGATGGGCGCCACCTTCATGAAATTGGGACGCGCCCCGACGATATGGAGAACCTTCTTCATATTGGCGGGGAAGCTAGGCACGGGCCCGGTTGCGCCTAGGGGCACATGTCCCGGGGCGCATCTCAGCGTCCTGAATCTGATAGAGAGAGCGCTCATGTCCGCCCCACGCACCGTCGCCGTCATCCCCGCCCGCTACGCCAGCACGCGCTTTCCCGGCAAGCCGCTCGCCCTCATCGCCGGCCGCCCGATGATTGAGCATGTGTGGACCCGCTGTCAGCAAGCGCGCGTCTTCGACGAGGTGCTGGTGGCCACCGACGACACCCGCATCCAGGAGACGGTGCTGCGCTTCGGTGGCACGGCGGTGATGACGTCGCCGGACTGCGCCACGGGGACGGACCGGGTGGCCCAGGTGGCCTGGTTGCGCCCGGACGTGGACGTGTGGGTGAACGTGCAGGGAGACGAGCCGCTGGTGGACCCGGATTCACTGCGGGTGCTGGCGGGCCTCTTCGTGGACCCGGCCGTGCGGATGGGCACGCTGGTGCGCCCGCTGGAGGCGGCCGAGGCGGACAGCCCCCATGTGGTGAAAGCGGTGCTGGCCCTGAACGGGGACGCGCTCTACTTCAGCCGCAGCACCGTGCCCTTCATCCGCGAGCCGGCCGAGGCGGGCGCCGTCCAGCGCTGGGCGCACCTGGGGCTGTACGGCTACAGGCGCGAGACGCTGCGGCAACTGGCGGGCCTGAGCGCCACCCCGCTGGAGCAGGCGGAGAAGTTGGAGCAGCTCCGAGCGCTGGAGCACGGCCTGCGCATCCGCTGCGGCAAGGTAGCCGGGCGCTCGGTGGCGGTGGACGTGCCCGAGGACGTGGCCCGGGTGGAGGCGCTGCTGCGCGGCTGAGGCCGCCTCCTCGCCCTTCAGGTAGACATGCGGCGCGGCACGCCCCGGGTTAGTCTGCGCGCGTGTCCGACGCCGCCAAGAAGCCCGACGCCTCTCCGAAGCCGAAGTTCTCCCGTGTGACGTTCCGGCGCATCATGAGCCTCGCCCGCCCCCAGGCGCGCAGGCTCCTCGCCGGTACCGTCTTCCTGCTCATCGCCAGCGCCCTGGGTCTGGTGTACCCGAAGGTCATCGGCGACATCATCGACCAGGCGCTCAAGGCGGGAGACCGCGCCCGCATCGACAACATCGCCCTGGGCATGGTGGTCGTGTTCCTGCTGCAGGGCATGGCCATGGCGATGCGCTACTACCTCTTCACCACCGCGGGCGAGCGCGTGGTGACCCGGCTGCGGCAGGACCTCTTCGGCAGCCTCATGGCCCAGGACGTGGGCTTCTTCGACGAGCGCAAGACGGGAGAGCTCACCAACCGGCTGTCCTCGGACACCACGGTGCTGCAGAACACGGTGAGCGTGAACATCTCCATGGCCCTGCGCAACGCGGCGCAGGCCCTGGGCGGCATCGCGCTGCTCTTCTACACCTCCCCGGTGCTCACCGGGCTGATGCTGGCCATCGTGCCCGTGGTGGCGGTGGGGGCCGTGACGTATGGCCGCAAGGTGCGCGGGCTCTCCAAGCAGACGCAGGACGCGCTCGCCGCCGCCAACGAGGTGGCCGAGGAGAGCCTCTCCGGTATCCGCACCGTGCGCTCCTTCGCCGCCGAGCGGCATGAGGTGGCCCGCTACCGCTCCGCCATGGAGCGCGCCTATGACATCGCGCGTCACCGGGCGCGGCAGTCCTCCTTCTTCCTGGCCGGGGCCTCCTCCGCCGGCTACCTGGCCTCCGCGGTGGTGCTCTGGTACGGCGGCCGGCTGGTGCTGGATGGGAAGATGACGGTGGGCGGCCTCACCTCCTTCCTCATCTACTCGCTGATGGTGGCCGTGTCGCTGGGCGCCCTGGCGGACCTGTGGGCGGACTTCATGCGGGCCTCGGGCGCCGCCGAGCGCGTCTTCGAGCTCATCGACCGCACGCCCGCCATCCCCGCCACGGGCGGCGAGCGCCTGGCGTCCGTCCAGGGCCGCGTCGAGTTCCAGGAGGTGCGCTTCGCCTACCCCACGCGCCTGGACGTGCCGGTGCTGCAGGGCATCGACCTGAAGCTCGCCCCGGGCGAGGTGGTGGCCATCGTCGGCCCCTCGGGCGCGGGCAAGTCCACCATCGCCGGCCTGCTGGCGCGCATGTACGACCCGCAGGACGGGCGCCTGCTGCTGGACGGCAAGGAGCTGCGCGCGTTGGACCCCGAGTGGCTGCGGCAGCAGATTGGCACGGTGGCGCAGGAGCCGATGCTCTTCGCCTCCTCCATCGCGGACAACATCCGCTACGGCCGCATGGACGCCACGGACGCCGAGGTGGAGGCCGCCGCGCGCGCCGCCAACGCGCACGAGTTCATCTCCCGCTTCCCCGAGGGCTACCGCACCCTGGTGGGCGAGCGCGGGGTGCAGCTCTCCGGTGGCCAGAAGCAGCGCATCGCCATTGCCCGGGCCGTGCTCAAGGACCCGCGCCTGCTGGTGCTCGACGAGGCCACCAGCGCGCTGGACGCCGAGAGCGAGCACCTGGTGCAGGAGGCGCTGGATCGGCTGATGAAGGGCCGCACCACGCTCATCATCGCCCACCGCCTGTCCACGGTGATTGGCGCGGACCGCGTGCTGGTGCTGGAGGGCGGCAAGGTGGTGCAGAGCGGCAACCATGCGGCGCTCATGGGCCAGGACGGCCTCTACCGCCGGCTGGTGGAGCGGCAGTTCGTGGCGGCCTGAGGCGCGCCCGGCCTGTCGTCTGCTCTACAGGCGGTCTCGCCGCGCGTGTCGTCGGCAGTGGCGCGGTGAAAATGCCGGCATTACTTAAGCCGCCGCAGACGAAAGGAGGTGATGCCTTGACTGATAGCATGAGTCAGGCGTCCACCTCCGCCGGGATGACGCGCTGAGCAAGCCCTCATCCGGCGGGGAGTGACGCCGAAGAGTACGGGCCCGCCCGTCCTACGCACCCCAGAGCGGGGCCGTGGGGCGGGCGGGTCTTTTTTTGCCCACCCCTCGGGAATGGCGGCGCGACATCCCTGTTGCAGCCGCCGGGGGGAAAAGGCCCATTGAGCCGCCGGAGGCCCTGACCTTGTCCATTACACCTTGCCCGAGCCCGCTGCCGTCCGCCCTGCGTGACGAGTCGGTGGTGGACTCCCAGCGAAACCTCTTCTGCTTCAACTATGACGCCTGCCTGCACCTCGCGGTGAAGCGCGGGTGGGACGGCTGGAGTTGCCGGCACTGCCCGCTGCGCGAGCAGCGCGACAGCGAGCCGAGGGCCCGCGACTACGCCGTCTCCCGCCCCCGGAGCCAGGGGCAGGACTGAGATCCTTCCCTTGCTGGACTTCCGGGACCAGGCGACCGTCCGGCCGCGCTGGAAGAATGATTGACGCCCCCGGGGTCTCTTGGCAGGAAGGGTCATGCGCTCCAAGAAGACCAAGTTCATCTTCGTGACCGGCGGCGTCGTCAGCTCGCTGGGCAAGGGGCTCGCCTCTGCATCCATTGGCGCCCTGCTCGAGAACCGCGGGCTCGACATCACCCTGTTGAAGCTCGACCCCTACATCAACATCGACCCGGGCACGATGAGCCCGTTCCAGCATGGGGAGGTCTTCGTCACCGACGACGGTGGCGAGACCGACATGGACCTGGGTCACTACGAGCGCTTCACCAATGCTCGGATGTCCCGGCTCAACAACTTCACCTCCGGGCGCATCTACCACGCCGTCATCCAGAAGGAGCGCCGGGGCGAGTACCTGGGCAAGACGGTGCAGGTGATTCCGCACATCACGGATGAGATCAAGTCCAACATCCGTCAGGCCGCCCAGGGCATGGACGCGGTCATCGTCGAGGTGGGCGGCACCGTGGGCGACATCGAGTCGCTGCCCTTCCTCGAGGCCATCCGCCAGATGCGCTACGACGTGGGCAGCGGCAACGCCGTCTACATGCACCTCACGCTGCTGCCCTACATCGGCGCGGCCGGCGAGGTGAAGACCAAGCCCACCCAGCACTCGGTGATGAAGCTGCGGGAGATCGGCATCCAGCCGGACTTCCTCATCTGCCGCACCGACCGGGAGATCTCGCGCGAGCTCAAGGACAAGATCGCCATGTTCTGCAACGTGGACAACGGCAACGTGTTCACCTCGCCGGACGTGAAGAGCATCTACGAGCTGCCGCTGGAGCTGCACCGGCAGGGCATCGACGAGCGGCTGGCCGAGACGCTCAACATCTGGACGCGCGCCGCCCGGCTGGACCGCTGGGAGGACATCATCCGCAAGGTGTACTCGCCCAGCCGCGGCGAGGTGAAGGTGGGCATCGTCGGCAAGTACGTGGACCTCAAGGAGAGCTACAAGAGCCTCAATGAGTCGCTGCTCCACGGTGGCATCGCCAACGACGTGAAGGTGGACCTGCAGTTCGTGGACTCGCAGGACGTGGAGGAGAAGGGCGCCGAGGCGATGCTCTCCGGGGTGGACGCCATCCTGGTGCCCGGCGGCTTCGGCGTGCGCGGCACCGAGGGGAAGATCGCCGCGGTGCGCTACGCCCGCGAGAAGCGCGTGCCCTTCTTCGGCATCTGCCTGGGCCTGCAGATGGCGGTGGTGGAGTTCAGCCGCAACGTGCTGGGGCTCGGTGGGGCCAACTCGCTCGAGTTCAATGAGCACACCCCGCACCCGGTGGTGACGCTCATGGAGAGTCAGGTGAAGGTCCAGGACAAGGGCGGGACCATGCGCCTGGGCAGCTACGCCTGCGCGCTCAAGCCCGGCTCGCTGGCGCGCAAGCTGTACGGGGAGGACACCATCAACGAGCGGCACCGCCACCGGTACGAGGTGAACAACGCCTACCGCGGCCGGCTGCAGGAGGCGGGCCTCGTGGTGTCCGGCCACAACCCCGAGCTCAACCTCGTGGAGATGATCGAGCTGCCGGACCACCCCTACTTCGTGGGCTGCCAGTTCCATCCCGAGTTCAAGAGCAAGCCCTTCGCGCCCCACCCGCTCTTCTCGGGCTTCATCGGCGCGGCCGTCTCCCAGCGTGACGCGGGGAGGACGCAGGCATGAGCACCCCGAGCATCAACCTGTGCGGCTACAAGGTCGGCCCGGGCCAGAAGCTCTTCGTCATCGCCGGCCCGGACAGCATCGAGTCCGAGGAGATGGCGCTGCGGCACGCGAAGCTCCTCAAGGAGCTGACGGGCCGGCTGGGCGTGCCCTATGCCTTCAAGTGCTCCTACGACAAGGCCAACCGCACCAGCGGCAAGTCCTTCCGGGGGCCGGGGCTGAAGGAGGGCCTGCGCATCCTCGAGCGCATCAAGCGCGAGGTGGGCGTGCCCGTCCTCACGGACGTCCACGAGACGAGCCACGTGGGCCCCGCCGCCGAGGTGGTGGACATCATCCAGATTCCCGCCTTCCTCTGCCGTCAGACGGACCTGGTGGAGGCGGTGGCGCGCACGGGCAAGGGCGTCAACCTGAAGAAGGGCCAGTTCGTGGCGCCCAAGGACATCGTCCACTCGGCGCGCAAGGCCGTGGAGACGGGCAACCCCAACGTGCTCGTCACCGAGCGCGGCGCCACCTTCGGCTACAACAACCTCGTGGTGGACATGCGGGGCTTCGCGCAAATGCGCGAGGCGGGGCTCGTCGTGTGCTTCGACGCCACCCACTCCGTGCAGCTGCCCTCCTCCGGAGATGGGCAGACGGGCGGGGAGCGCAAGTTCGTGTCGCTGCTCGCGCGCTCCGCCGCCGCCGCTGGAATAGACGCACTCTTCACGGAAGTGCATGAGGACCCGGATCGTGCCCTGTGTGACGGTCCGTGTTCGCTTAATCCCCAGATGTTCGAGGACGTGCTACGTCAGGTGCTCGCCATCCGGCGTGCGTTGGGGCACGAGCCGGCGTAGTCGCGGTCGAAGTGAACCGAAGTCGTGGGAGGGGAGTCCAAGGGGCACGACATGACGGAGCTGCCGCCCAAGCCGAGCAAGGACGAGCTGACCGTGCGCGCATCGCGCGTGCGTCTGCTCGTCTTCGACGTGGACGGGGTGCTCTCGGACGGTGGCCTCTTCTACGGCGATGGTGGCGAGGTGATGAAGCGCTTCGACGTCAAGGACGGCCACGGGCTGGTAATGGCGAGGCTGGCGGGCCTGCGTACCGCCATCCTCACCGCGCGCAGCTCGTCCATCGTCGAGGTGCGCGGCCGCGAGTTGGGCCTCTCCGCCGTGCTCCAGGGTCGCAAGAACAAGGCGGCGGGCTTTCGTGAGC
>NZ_DASVSO010000778.1:0-28900 GCF_036388035.1 Archangium sp. | reverse complement strand
CTTCTTGCGGAAGGCGCGCATCACCGCTTCCCATTTCGCACGCCGTGACTTCGCATCCGAAGCCTTCGGGTAGTTGCAACAGCAGTGCGTGATGGCGAGCCTCCCACCTCCATACACGGGCAGGAGCACGAACCGCGTCTGCCAGTCCGCTTTGATGTCGGCCAGCCAGATGCACCCCATGAGCGCGTGGCCCTCTGAGCCACACTTTTTCTGGCACCGATCCATCCAGGCCTGACTGCACTTCCACGGGCCGTAATAGATGGTCGTCTGGACTTGGCCACCCGCGGGGCTCCCCACCACCGGCCCCACCCACTTCTTGTCGCCGCCAGGCGTTCCAGCCATCGCGACCGCCATCCCCGACAAGGTCAGCGCCGACAGGCTCGCCAGCGACGACACACGGCCCATCTGCATCAGGGCACCGGGCCGGCGAAAGAGGTGAAGAAGGGGGGACGCTTGAGGCCCTCGCCGCACTTCGACTCGAGCCCCTCCACGCTGGCGCGGTCCACGAAGTCCGCCATCATCGCGCGCACGCAGCCGATGCTGCTCGTCCCGTGCCCCACTCCGGGCAGCACCACGTGCCGGCTGTTCGTCAGCGTGCGCTTCGCCTCCTCGGCCCACGAGGGCGGCGTCACCGGATCCAGCTCGCCCGACAGCAGCAGCACCGGCACGTCCGACTTCACCGGCTCGCGGTAGTCCTTGGGCAGCTCGCCGCGCGGCCAGAAGCCGCACGGCTTGAGCATGGTGCGCAGCATCGTCTCGCCCAGCCACGAGCCCTTCGACTCCCGGGTGATGGCCTCGTCCGAGATGAGCGGCGCGTCCTCCGTGCATACCACCGAGAGGAACATGCCCTGGCTCATGTTGGGATTGGCGCCCCCGCTCAGGTTCTGCTGAATGGCCACGAGCGGCCGCCAGTCGCCCTGCGTGGCCCGGTCCAGCACCAGCGGCACCAGCGACGTCGCCTCGGGCATGTAGAGCACCCCGCGCAGCACCGCCACGAAGGTGGTGTGGCTGAGGGTGATCTCCTCGGGCACGCCCGTCAGCGGGTTCTCCACCCGGGTGCGCACTGGCTCCTCGAGGAGCTGCGCCAGCAGGGAGGCGAAGCGGCCCCGCAGCTCCGGGTAGCGCTTCGCGCACGCCGCGTCCTGCTCGCAGTGGGTGAAGAGCAGGTCCAGGGCCCGCTGGCTGTCGCGCGCGACATTGAGGGGCAGCAGCAGGGACATCGGCGCCACGCCCTCGAGCATGACGGTGCGCACGCGCTCCGGGTGCTGGCGCAGGTACACCAGCGCGGCGCGCGTGCCGTAGGAGACGCCGTACAGGTTGAGCTTCTCGTAGCCGAGCGCCTCGCGCACCTCGTCCAGGTCGTCCATGGCGATGGGCGTGGTGTAGAGGCGCACGTCCGCGTCATAGCCGGCGAGGCACTTGCGGTAGGCCTCCTCGCGGTAGGTATCGTCGAACTGCTCGGCCAGGGGCGCGTCGTGCGGCACCGGCTCGCATTCGAGCGGCCGCGAGTCCCCGGTGCCCCGCTGGTCCACGAAGACCAGGTCCCGGTTGCGGTGCAGGCGCTCCAGCACGGGCACCATGTGCCCGGCCAGCTTCGCGGCGCCCTGCCCCGGGCCTCCGGCCAGCAGCACCACCGGATCCGGCTCCGGCGAGGACGCGAGCGCCGGCACCACCACCACCTTCAGCGGCACCTTGCGCCCCTGCTTCGCGGCGCGGTCCTCCCACACCTCATGGGTGCCACACAGGGCCTGCCGGCCCGCGACCTCCAGCCGGCACGGTTTGAGGACGGCCTTCCGCGAGGGCCCCGACGCGCCCGCACCGCGCGTGCAGGAGGTGAGCGACAGCAGGGCACAGAGCAGGGCGGGCAGCAGCCGGGAGGTGGAGGGCGTTCTCACGGGCTCCAGCCTTATCACCCCCGGCCGCGGCCACGCACTCCCACCTTCCCAGCGGCCGGGCGCAACCCGAGCGTCCGTTTGAATTGCCCGGTAGCATGGCCCGTCCCCTGGTAAGCCCATGCCCATGAAGAACCGCTCGCTCCTCGTCCTCGCGACCCTTGGCCTCGTCCTGCTCGCCGGCTGCGCCTCGCTCAAGCGCCTGGCCAAGGGCGCCTTCCAGAAGCCTCGCCTCACCTTCAAGCAGGCCCGCCTGCAGAAGGCCTCGCTCGCCGACGCCACCGTCGACCTCGTCTACCAGTTGGAGAACCCCAACCCGCTCGGGCTCAACCTCGCCTCCATCGACTACGCCTTCTTCGTCGAGGGCAAGCAGGTGGTGGCCGGCACGCCGCCCAAGGGCCTCACCATCGCCGCCCGGGGCAAGTCCGAGCTCGTCTTCCCCGCCAACGTGAAGTTCGCGGACATCGCCCCCGTGGTGCAGACGTTCCTCAACAAGGACACCGCCCAGTACAAGGCCCAGGGCAGCGTGGGCATCCAGACGCCCCTCGGCGTGCTGCGCTTCCCCCTGGAGCACGAGGGCACCTTCGAGGTCCCCAAGGTCCCCCAGGTCCAGTTCGAGTCCCCCCGCATCACCAACGTCACCCTCCAGGGCGCCACCGTGGAGTTCCCCCTCACGGTGAAGAACCGCAACAGCTTCCCCCTCCCGGTGGGCGGCATCAGCGGCGCCCTCAAGGTGGCCGGCAGCAGCGTGGGCAACCTCTCCACGGGGGACCTCGGCCTGCTGGAGCCCGGCAGCACCCGCCAGCTCTCCCTGCCCCTCAAGATCAACTTCCTGAGCGCCGCCGCCGCGGCCAATGCCCTGCGCTCGGGCGGCAATGCCCAGGTGAAGCTGGATGGCCAGCTCCTCTCGGGCGGCCAGAACGTGCCCCTGGATGTCGCGCAGCTCCTGAATTTCCGGCGCTAGCGGCTCGGCGAGGGGGCGAGCGACCGGGCCAGCGTATGAAGGTTGTTCCCCGGCACTCCACCCGTTACGGTTGCGCCGCGTTCTTCCGGGCCCCCCTCATGCGCCGCATCCTCTTCAAGTCCAAGATCCACCGCGCGACCGTCACCCAGGCCGACCTGGATTACGAGGGCTCGGTCACCATCGACCGAGACCTGCTGCGCGCCGCCGACATCCTCCCCTTCGAGAAGGTGGCGGTGTGGAACGTGACGCGCGGCACCCGCCTGGAGACCTACGCCCTGGAGGGCGAGGCGGGCAGCGGCGTCATCTGCATCAACGGCGCGGCGGCCCACCTCAACAAGCCGGGGGACCTCGTCATCCTGGCCACCTTCGCCGAGGTGGAGGAGCACGAGGCGACCCAGTGGAAGCCCACGGTCGTCTTCGTGGACGAGAAGAACCGGATTGTGCCCGGCCGGACGGAGGAGATTCCCGGCCCGGCGCGCCGTATCGCCTGAACGACGCCGGACGCTCCAAGCGTCAACTGCTTTACCCTCCCGCGCGGGCTTGCCATGCTCGTGCGTCCATTCCGTGCGAGTGAAGGGACCGTCAGGGTCCCGGAGGCGAGGAAGCAATGAAGTGGACGTGGGCGTGTGGAGGCCTGCTGTTGATGCTGGCGGGCTGTGGCACCTCCAAGGAGTCCTTCCGGCCCAACCCCAACGACGATGATCCGCTCGTGGGCTCCGTGCCGGTGGTGCGCTCGCCGCGGCTGGACCGGTGCGTGCAGCACGGCAGCTCCTCGATGCGGGGCAACTGCGACGAGGCCCGCTACCTGGGCACCGAGTACACGCGGCGGCTGTCGGTGGGGGACGAGGTGTGCCTCGAGGGCGGTTACGGAGATGAGCCGGGGCCCACGTGCAAGGCCCGGGCGGCTGTCATCGACACGGCGCCCAACCAGATCAAGCTCGAAGTGCGCACGGCGAAGCCGGACTCACGCTGGTACAACGCGGAGATGCGCCACGCCTGGTACGAGGAAGGGGCCCTGGTGGACCTTTACCTCTCCGAGCGGGGTTACTGAGGGGAGGAGACACGCATGGCCTTCTATGACCCCATTGGGGACAAGGTGAAGATGCTCACCCCCGCGGAGCTGAAGAAGCTGGCGGACGCGAAGCTGGCGGACCTGGTGCAGCAGGAAGTGCCGCGCTCGCGCAAGCGGGTGGCGGACCTGGAGCAGCGCTACCCGTCGGCCGGGCTGAGGGAGCGGGCGCAGCGGCTCATCGACGAGAAGAAGCACGTCGCGAGCATGGTGGGCGGCATCTCCGGCGTCTTCGGGCTGCTGGGGCTGCCGGCGGACCTGACGGTGATGGCGTGGCTCCAGCTCACGCTGCTGGTGGACCTGGCCACGCTCTACAAGGCGAACCTGAAGAGCGAGCGGGCGCGCAACGAGCTGCTGGACCTGTACGGCTACGCGACGGGAGTGGGCCCGCTGCAGCGCTCGGGGCCCCGGGTGCTGGGGAAGGTGGCCGAGGTGCTGCTGAAGAAGGGCGGCATGCAGGTGCTGGGACGGGCGATGCCCCTGGTGGCGGCGCCGGTGACGGCGTACCTCAACAACCAGCACATCCAGAAGGTGGGAGACCACGCGGTGCGCTTCTACGAGGGCTTCGACAAGGCGCACGCGAAGACGAAGCAGGCCTCCTCGCGCAAGGCGAGCTGAGTGACCGAGCACGCCCGACAGGTCTGTCCGAAGACGGGGGCCTACCTGCGCCCCTACTTCGAGTCACTGGTGGCCAGGGCCGTGGCGGACGCGAACCAGGCGCGCATGCCGCTCACGCTGCTGTGGGTGGACGCGGACGAGACGCAGGAAGGCAACGACGCGTACGGGCGCGAGGCGATGGACGCCGCGCTGAGCGCGCTGGTGGACGAGCTCGGGGCGGAGCTGGATGGGCGCGGGCCCATCGGCCGCATGGAGGGCGACGCATTCGCGGTGTCCCTCTACGCGGTGGCGCCGTACATGGGCGAGCGGATGGCGGAGGGGCTGCGTCGCCGGCTCGCGGCGCGCACCTTCCGCTCCCCCTCCGGCGACTTCCACCTCACCGTCTCCGTGGGCGTGGCGGGACTGCGCCCCGGCGAGCCCTACGGCAACCTGCTCGACGCGGCGGAGGCCACGTGCGGGCGGGCGAAGCAGGCCGGACGGGACCGGGTGGTGACGCGGTAGCCAGGCCCGCGCTCCGTTTCGCCCTCGACATGTCGACTCGACTTCTGGTCCCTGTCGGACATCGCCGCCCTGAGCGTCTGGATGAAGCTTTATCGCGTGTCTGTCGGAAGACACCGACTCGCGGGAGGGATACAGCCCTGGCATGTGGTGTGCATGGGAAACCGGAGCAGTCGCCGGGAGTTCCGGCCCACCCGCCCCACCAGGAGCACGCGTGTTCACCACTTCTGTCGGGTACATCGGCCAGCGCGGCACGGCGGAGCATCTCGCGCCCGAGCAGCGGCGGCAGGCCCTGCGCTGGCTCATGCGTGACGACGCCCTCGCCTACCCCTCCGTCGACGAGGTGCTCCGGGCGGGCCTGCGCGATTCGGACGCGGAGGTGCGGGTGACGGCGGTGCTGGTGGCGGCGCGGCTGCGGGCCCGCGAGGTGCTGCCGGCGCTCCACGCGCTGCCCCTTCCCAGCCTGCTCCGGGAACTCGAGGATCCCCGGGAGCGCCGCGCCCTCGAGCAGCTCTGGAAGGGGGTCATCCGGTACCTCCAGGAGCGCCAGCTTCCCAGCGTCCTGGTGCCCGGGAGGGATCCGCTGCGGCCGCTGCGCGAGCTGCTCGCTGGCGCCGTGGAGGTGACGGACGCGACGTCGTTGCTGCTCCACTCGCTCACCACGCCCCTGGCGCTGGGTCGGCGACCGAACGTTCTTCCCTCGGGAGTCATCGAGCAGAACGGGCAATTCCAGCTGCGCCGCTCGGGACTGCCGCTGCAGTGGGTCGCTCCGATCGACCACTGGCTGGGCGCCCACACCCCTCGCCGGGTGCGCTCCGAGGGCTTCTTCGTGGCCCGTTTTCCAGTGGACTGCGCCCTGGCTACCTGGATGGGTAATCCGCTACCCATCCGTGTCGTTCCCGACCGGGAGCGGACATGGCTCGGCTCGTTCGAGGAGGCCCAGCGGCTGTGCGAAAAGCTCTCACGAATTGAGAAAATCCCCCTCCGGCCGCCCACGGCGGACGAGTGGGAGATGGCGGCACGGGGACCGGATGGGCGGCGCCACCCGTGGGGGAACCTGTCGCAGCGGGACGGGGAGCGGTGCGCGTCCCCATGGGGGGTGGAGGATCTGGTGGGAGACGTCCCCGAATGGTCGTTCGATCCCGAGAACGGCACGCGGCTGCTCCGGGGCGGCGTGGAGTCCCGGACGTGGGTGACGCACGGCGTGGGACTGACGGAGGAGGCGCCCGTGGCGGCCCTGCGGCCCATCCTCCCGGCCTTCCCGCTCTGAGCGGACCGGACGTCAGGGCACCAGCTCGCGCCGCCCGGGACACATGCCGAGCTTGCGCGCCCGGCCCTGGGCGTCCGCGCCCGCGGTGAGCCACTCGCGCACCGCGTCCACCCGCGCCTGCATCACCGGGCTGCTCGCCGCGTGCTCCAGTCGCGCCGTGTCCTGTGCCGACAGCGCCCAGCTCAACGGCGCCGTCTCGCTGAACTCGAAGATGGCCGTGGTGAAGAAGCACGACTCACCCGCGTTCAGCTCGTCCTGCACCAGGCTCAGCAGCTCGTCGTTGCGGAACGACATGCTCGACTCGCGCGCCCGCAGCACCGCCTCCACCGGAGACGTCAGCCCGCCCAGCGGCGCCCCCGCCCCGTTCGCCGCCTGGAGCTTCGTGCGCCGGCCATTGCCCAGGTGGTCACGAATCTGGATGAGCACCACCCCCGAGGTGCACTCGCGCACCCAGTCGCGGTGTGAGTGCAGCCACAGCGCCGCCAGATCCACCCCGTAGTTGTCGTAGTAGCCGGCGTCCACCACCCGCACCGGGGGCGAGGTGGGCAGCGCGCTCGCCGGGCTCATGTAGGGGAACGACGCGCTCATCCGCGCCGCCGCCGCCACCGCGAACGCCGACTGCTTGCGGGGGAAGAGCTGGAAGAGCTGCACCCCCGAGACGGACAGCCGCGCCTTGGGGCCCTCCACCGGCTCGTCTCCGTGGCCTTCCATCACCAGCGTGCTCGCCCGCGACGACGTGAGCGCCGACAGGTCCAGGTTGCTCACCAGCAGCCGCCGCCCGTCCTCCACCAGCATGGGCGAGTACACCAGCGAGGGCAGCCAGCCTCGGGACTCGCCCTCGCGCAGGGAGGCGAAGGTGCGCGACATCAGCCCGCCCGTGTGCAGCCCCCAGGCGTGCTCCAGTGCCCGTCCGCGGCTCTCCCCGAAGGGAAGCAGCAGGGCGATGGCCGCCGGCGACAGGCTGTCCTGCTGCATCATCGTGGCGAGCGACACCCGCTCGCGCGGCGTGCCCGAGGGCTCCAGCCCCGCCACCCACGTCCCCGCCCCCACCATGCCGCCCGAGGCCCCGGTGACGAGGCGCACGTAGCGGTGGAAGCCCGGGATGCCCTCCGAGCCCTCCAGCTTCGAGAGCACGTGCGCCGTCCACGCCGCGGCGCGGATGCCGCCTCCACTCGTCGCCACCAGCGCCAGCCGAGGCCTCGGCCCCGGCCCGCAGCGCATCGCCGCATGTCCCGCCGCGAGCTGGGTCTCTCCCTCGGTGGGCCACGTCACGCCCGGCGGAGGCTCCGCCCGCATCCGCGCCAGCCACGCGTTCAGCGCCTCGCCGTCGCCCAGCAGCCCCGCGTCGCTCGGGGACGCGAGGCTCGTCCCCGCGTACTTCGGCGGCTGGGGCAGGGACAGCTCGTCATAGAAGGAGAGATCCGCGCACCCGCGCCCGCCGAACACCACCAGCACGCCCGCGAGGACGAGCGCCCCCATGTGCCGCTCGGGGAAGAAGAAGCGGACGGCCCCGTAGACGGCGCCGCACAGCCCGATCGCCACGCAGATGACCACGGCGGGGGACACCCACCCGTGGTTGCCGGAGATCGCCACGTGCACGGCCACCAGCAGGTAGCCCAGGACGAAGACAGCCAGCAGCCCGCCCTGCAGCACGTGCAGCACCACCACGTGCGTCGAGCGCTTGCGGAAGAGCGTCACCTCGATCCACCGCAGCCAGCGGTGGCGCTTCCGGTCCGACTCGTACCACTGCTGCAGCCGCTCGGCGCCGCGCGTGAGCAGCAGCATCATCCCCACCGCCGCCAGCACGCCGAAGAGGAAGGCGAAGTGCCGGTCGATGAGGCTCGGCACGCTGAGCGCCACCAGCCACGCCGGATAGGTGCCCGTGCGGAAGAGGTACCAGCGGATGGTGGGCGGCACCCCACCTGCCTTGCCTCGCCGGGGCGCCAGCGCCCAGTCCTCGTCCGCGTCCAGCAGGTAGCCGATGAAGCACAACTGCCCCAGCAGCATCGCCGCCATGAAGGCCGCGACGAACGTCACCCGGGGCACGTCATGGAAGAAGAGGCGCGGCAGCCCCATCGCGTCGAACGCGCCCCAGACGATGCTCACCGGCAGCGCCTGGAGCACGAGCAGCAGCGGGGAGCGGCCCAGCCACTCCACCAGCGGACGCAGCGGCTGTGATGTCTCGCCCCGCCACCACGACTGGACCCGTTCCAACGCCATGGCCTCGAGCCTGCCTCAGAATGGCCCCACGGCGGTAGTCTGGGAATCCTGCTTGTTCAGCTTGTGCCATGTCACGGTTTCACTCGGAGAAACGTTCCACACGCAACCTCCGTCACGAAATGTCCTGTCCGTCCCAGGAGGGGCTCTCTAGCGTTGCGCACATCCCATGCGCTTCCGATCCGCCCTCGTGACCTGCGCGGTGCTCTCCTCCGGCTGCTTCCACCTCACCGCGAGCGACAAGACTCGCGAGGAGTTCAAGCCGCCCCGGCGCCTCGACGCGGCCGCCATCGCGGTGCCCGTCGGCTACCGCATCGAGCCCATCGCCACCGGCCTCACCTACCCCACCGCGGTGGCCTTCGACGCCCAGGGCACCCCCTACGTCACCGAGTCCGGCTACTCCTACGGCGAGGACTTCACCGAGCCGCGCCTGCTGCGCATCAACCCGGACGGCAGCCACACCGTGGTGGCCAAGGGCGGGCATGCGCCGTGGACGGGCGTCGTCTTCCACCAGGGCGCCTTCTACGTCGCCGAGGGAGGCACCGAGGGCGGGGGCCGCATCGTCCGCGTCACCCCGGACGGCACGCTCACCCCGCTCATCTCCCACCTCCCCAGCCTGGGCGATCACCACACCAACGGGCCGGCGATTGGCCCGGACGGCGCGCTCTACTTCAGCGTGGGCACCGCGACGAACGCGGGCGTGGTGGGGCCGGACAACGCGGAGATGGGCTGGCTGCCGCGCGCCACCGACTTCCACGACATCCCCTGCCGCGACGTCATCCTGCGCGGCCTCAACTTCACCACCCCCAACCCGCTCACGCCGGACCCGAACGACGAGGCCACCACCGGTGCCTTCGTCCCCTTCGGCACTGCCACGAAGCCGGACCAGGTCATCCGCGGCCAGGTGCCGTGCAGCGGGGCCATCTTCCGACTCGCGCCCGGAGCCACCGCGCCCGAGCTGGTGGCCTGGGGCTTCCGCAACCCGTATGGCCTCGGCTTCTCGCCGGAGGGCCGGCTGTACGTGACGGAGAATGGCCAGGACGTGCGCGGCAGCCGCCCCATCTTCGGCGCCGGAGACTACCTCTGGGCGGTGGAGCCCGGCCGCTGGTATGGCTACCCGGACTTCGTGGGAGGCCGCCCCGTCAACCAGGAGTGGTTCAAGCCGCCCGAGCAGGACCAGCCGCCCCAATTCCTCCTCGCCGAGCACCCCTCCCCGCCCCCCAAGCCGGTGGCCTTCTTCGGCGTGCACTCGTCCTCGAATGGCTTCGACTTCTCGCGAGGCGGCACCTTCGGCTACGGCGGACAGGCCTTCGTCGCGCAGTTCGGCGACCAGTCCCCGGACACGGGCAAGGTGATGTCGCCCGTGGGCTACAAGGTGGTGCGGGTGGACGTCGCCACGGGCGTCATCCAGGACTTCGCGGCCAACAAGGACAAGGGCAGCGGAGGCCCAGCCACCCACCTGCGCACCGGCGGGCTCGAGCGCCCCCTCTCCGTGCGCTTCGACCCGGACAACGCCGCGCTCTACGTCGTCGACTTCGGGGTGATGACCGTCACCGAGAAGGGCATCCAGCCCTACAAGGAGACGGGCGTGCTGTGGCGCATCACTCCCGAGCCGAAGAAGGAGGCGCCATGAAGGCCACCGTCGGGCTGCTCGCACTTGCCACCGTCCTGGCCACGGGCTGCGGCCCCGCGCGCCGAGGCGTCCCCTTCGGCCCGCCCCTGCAACTCACCGAGCGCCAGCAGCGGGGGCAGGTGCTCTTCATGCGCGAGTGCAATGGCTGTCACCCGGGAGCGGCGGGAGGCCTCGGCCCGGGCATCGCCAACAAGCCCCTGCCCGGCTTCGCCATGCGCACGCAGATTCGCAAGGGCGTGGGCGCCATGCCCGCCTTCACCGAGCAGATGCTCAGCGACGAGGAGGTGGACGCCATCGTGGACTACCTCAACGCGCTCCAGGAGACGCCGGGCCCCCTGTGAGGGGCAGCAGCTCGCCGAGCCGCTCGATGCGGGCGTCCCCGTCCAGCCCGAGCCCCACGAAGCGCACGCCCGCGGCCTGGGCCGCGCCCCGGTCGAAGCGCGAATCACCCACCATCACCGCCGCCTCGGGCGCCACGCCCAATCGGCCGAGCGCGTACAGCACCAGGTCCGGCGCCGGCTTCGCGTTCACCACCAGGTCCGCGCACGCGAGCACGTCGAAGAAGTCCAACAGGCCCGCGGCCCCGAGCAGCGTGCGCGCCAGCGCGGACACCGAGTTGGTCACCACGGCCCGACGCAGGCCCCGCGCGACCAGGGCCTCCAGCAGACCCCGCGCGTCCGGGTTCACCCACACCTCGCCCGCGTAGCGCGGCAGGTGCTCCACATAGAAGGCATCCAGCTCGGCGGGGGAGCAGCGCAGGCCGAAGACACGCACGTCCTCGGCGGTGCCCTGCCCGAAGGTGGGCGCGAACTCCTCGCGCGTCACCGGACTGCCCCGGAAGCGCCGTCCCGCGTCCTCCAACACCCGCAGCCAGGCCTCCTCGCTGCGCACGAGGACGCCATCCATGTCGAAGAGGACGGCGCTCGGGGACATCTCAGGCCTGCGGCTCCTTGGCCTTCTTGCGCGCCTCAATCTCCCGGCGCACCTCGTCCATGTCCAGCGCGCGCACCTTGCCGATGAGCTCCTCCAGCACCGGCGCCGGGAGCGCCCCGGCCTGCTCGAAGAGCAGGATGCCGTCGCGGAAGATCATCAACGTGGGGATGGAGCGAATCTGGAACATGCCGGACAGCTCCGGCTGCGCCTCGGTGTCGATCTTCCCGAAGGTGACGTCCTTGTGCGCCTCGGACGCCTTCTCGTAGACGGGAGCGAACGCACGGCAGGGGCCGCACCAGGCCGCCCACCAGTCGAGCATGACGATGCCCGGCTTGGACACCGTGGCCTCGAAGTTCTCCTTGCTGATTTCCTGCGTGGCCATGGCGGGCCTCCTTTAACGAACCTGCAGCAGTTCCACTTCGAAGACGAGGGTGGAGTTGGGAGGAATCACCGGCGGGAAGCCGCGCGCGCCGTAGCCCAGCTCCGGGGGGATGGTGAGCTTGCGCAGGCCGCCCACCTTCATGCCCGCCACGCCCTGGTCCCAGCCCTGGATGACGCGGCCGGCGCCGAGCTGGAACGTGAAGCCCTCGTTGCGGTCCCTGCTGCTGTCGAACTTCGAGCCGCTGGTGAGGGTGCCCACGTAGTGGACCGTCACCGTCTTTCCCGGGGTCGCCTCGGCGCCCGTACCCACCTTCAGGTCTTCCACCTTCAAGCTCATGGACAGTCTCCGTGAAAGCCCTCACCTTAACGCGCTGCCTCCGCGCGCGCTGCCAGGGAGTCAAAAAAGCGCGGCGCGGTGACCTCTGGAAGAGGCCCCGCGCCGGCTGACTGTCATGCCGCCATCACACCGTCAGCTTAGAAGGTACCGCCGAGGTTGATGGTGCCGTTGTAGCTACCGGTGGTGAGGTCGCCGGTGTCCACGCCGGGGGCGAAGTCCTCGCTGAGCAGGACGTTGTAGTTGACGCGCGCATCGGCGGTGATGTTGCCGATGTGAGTGCGCAGACCCACGCCCACGGGGATGCGCGAGTTGGTGTCGTCGCGGAAGCCGAGCCCCTCGCCGTTATTGACGTTGTACCAGTTCATGCCGAAGCCGCCGAGCAGGTAGGGCTGCACGGGGGCGGCGGTCAGGCCGAGGGTGACGGCCGCCGAGGCACCATTGCGCACGAGGTCCGGGCCACTGCCGCCCACGTCCGCGTCCAGGTTGTTCACCGCGCCGCTGTAGCCGAGCTCGAGACCGAAGGTCTTGCTGGGCCTGAGGGCGGCGGTCACACCCACGGACGGACCCGGGTTGATGCTGGGAGCGAGCTCACCGGTGTAGCCCTCGACGCCGCCGCCGATGAGCACCGTGAGGCCACGCATGTCGGCCTTGGACTCCTTGTTCTTGTCCATGTCCTCGTAGCCGGAGCCGCCGAAGGCCGCGTCGTCCGAGGCGATGGGCACCGAGCCCACGTCGACGTCGGAGCCGCCCAGCGAGGACTGCCCGTTGTCGAGGCCCGAGAGGTCACCGCTGCCGCCGGTAGCCCCCTGCGGCACTGGGGTGCAGTAGAGCGTCACGCCGCCCTGGCCCTGCATGGGGATGCTGCTGGACTTGGGCTGCGAGAGGCTCTGGCCCTGCTGGCCCGAGCCGCCGAGGCCCTGGTCGAGGCCCATGTCCCCGGAGCCGCCCACGCCTTCGTCCTGCATCCCCATGTCGGGCGTCACCGGAGCGACGTCCTCCTGGTCGAGGATGAGGAGATCGCTGTTGTTGGTGTCATCCAGTCCAGAACCGCCGATGTTGTCCGGGGACTGCTGTCCCTGGGTCTGCGTGGTGGAGTCGTCCTGCGCCAGCGCCACGTTGCCGTAGATGAGCGCCGCAATGGCGCCAACCAGAATCTTCGCTTTCATCCGTACCTCCGTACGTCGGGTGGCTGACGAGAAGTTCGTAACCGGGAACATCCGCGGCAAGGCGCGGATCGCCTCGAAGGGAGCCGTCGGAACCTCGCTCGGGAAGCACTCGGCCAGGCGTGTTGGGAAGAACGGTACGGACGCGGCGTGTGACTACTCTAGAGGGTGGCTCGGCGTCCTCCTTTCCTTGGAGTGAAGCGGGCTCACGGGTGGAGGAACTCCCTCGGCGAGCAGAGGCGGCCCACCCGTTGGAACCCCCTCAGCGCCCTCGTGAAGCGACGCATCCGGAGCGGACAGTAACGGACAGTGTCGCGCGCCTCGCCCGAGCGGGTTCCTGCGACGAGCGTGTCCCCATTCTATCGTGCCGCTCCATGAGGACCGATGCTCGCCGTCGCCTATCCGCTGCCGTGTGCGGCCTCTTGATGGTGCTCGCGCCGCTGTACCCGGCACACGCCCAGAAGGCTCGCGCCAGACAACCCGCGCGCACCCAGGACGAAGCCGCTCGCTACATCAAGGCCGCCGAGCGGCTGTACGAGGCACTCGAATACGAGCGCGCCCTGGAGCAGCTGGCCCAGGCGCGGCGTCTGCCCCGGAGCCTCGACGAGGACGTGACCATCGCGCTCTTCGAGGGGCTCATCTTCGCGGACATGGGAAAGCGTGGGGATGCGCGCGTGGCCTTCAAGACGGGCCTGCTGCTGGATCCGAAAGCTCGGCTCCCGGTACGCGCCGCTCCGAAGGTGGAGCAGGAATTCGAGGAGGTCCGGAGCCGGGTATGCAAGGAACTGGGGCTCCAGGGGTGCAAGCCGCGAGAGGACCCCAAGGCCAGGCCGCCAGAGGTCGTCACGAAACCAACCGGACCGACGGACCGTCCGGTGACGACCCAAGTGGACCCCCCAGTGCCCAAGACGGAGTCGCCGCCGTGGCTGCCCTCTTCGGTGCGGATGGGGAGTACGTCCGTGCCCACGCACTCCTTGGCAATGCTGGGGGCTGGAGTCGTGGCGGGAGGGGTGGGCGGCTTCTTCGGGCTGAAGTCTCGCGGCCAGCTCGAGGATGCACGCGGCACGAGCTACCAGCAGGAGCTGGCCCACCGTCGCGACGAGGCCGTGGGCAGCGCGCGAGCGGCCAACGTGCTCTTCGGCACGGCCGGGCTGCTGGCCACGGGCGCAGTGGTCACCTGGCTGATGTCCGGCGGTGAAGAAGTCCCGAACGAGGAGGCTGCGCGATGAGGATGCTCTGGAAAGGGACGGCCCTGCTGGGGCTGCTGCTGGCGGCCTGCCTGGTGCCGACGTTCGACGAGTTCAACCAGGAGAATGCGCGCCTCTGCGACGCCGCAAACCTGTGTCTGCCGGGCTACGCCTGCGTGGAGGGCCACTGCCAACCCGAAGAGGGCACGGAATGCCGGCCCGGCACTTCGGTGGCCTGCGGCAAGGACAAGGGCGAGTGCAAACCGGGCACGCGCACCTGTGGCGAGGATGGCCGATACGGGCCCTGCACGGGGCCGGTGCTGCCCAAGGATGAGTTGTGCAACGGCCTGGACGACAACTGCGACGGCGCCGCGGACGAGGGGCTGTCCTGTGGGGTGAGTTGCGAGGAGTGCACCACGAAGGGACGCACCTGCGTGCAAGGCGGGTGTGGTGAAGCCTGCGTGAACAGTCACTACAAAGAGGGAGACCAGTGCCTTCCCAAGAAGGGACTCGGAACGACCTGCTCCGAGAACCGGGTGTGCGAGTCTGGATTCTGCGTGGATGGCTCCTGCTGCAGCACCTCCGCCTGCACCACCCCGCAAGGCCAGTGCATTGCGGCCACCGGCACCTGCGCCACTGGCACCTGCCAGTACGCGCCGCTGCCCAACACCCCCGCCTGCGACGATGGCAAGGCCTGCACCCTCAACGATAAATGCGATGGCAGCGGGAAGTGTGCCTCTGGCACGCCCATGCCTTGCACCACACCGCCGACCCCATGTTACGCGAGCACCGGCACCTGCAGCGGAGTGACGGACAGGTGTGAATACGCACCCCTGCCCAACACTACCGCCTGCGACGACGGCAACAAATGCACCGAGTCGGACCGGTGCAATGGTGCTGGCCAGTGCGTAAGCGGCAATGCCAAGCTCTGCGATCAGCCGGACCAGTGTCACGAGTCCGCTGGCAGCTGCAAAACGACTACGGGCGAATGCGTGTACCCAGTCAAACCTACTGGTACCCTCTGCGATGATGGCAACGGCTGCACCGGTGACGACAGCTGCGAATCCGGTTTCTGCAGAGGCACCTACCTCTGCTCCAGCAGAGAGGTCTGCAACGGCAACCAATGCGTTTGCGATGCTCCACAGGGGAGCTTCTGCCCCACGGAATAACCGTACTGGAATCAGGGTCTCGGAGCGGAGGAACGAGCCCGAGACCCATTCATACGAGTTCGCGAAGCAGTGCGCTTTACGCTGAGCACTGCCTCAAAGCGACTCAGCCGCGCGTCCAGTCGCTGCTCGTGACGACGGGCAGTTGCAGGGCGCGCTCGCGGTCCAGGTCCAGGTTGCCGATGTGCAGTGACAGCGGCGCCTGCACCCACTTGTAGATGGACTGGAGGAAGAGCTTGATGAACTTCTCCACGTAGCCCTGCAGCCGCGTGCGCTCCACCTCGGGGAACATGGACTCCAGCGCGACCATCATCTCCGCGGGCACCAGCTTCTCGCCGGCGAAGAGGTAGAAGCAGGCATCCAGGATGGGGAAGGGCATCAGCTCCTCCTCTCCCACCTGGTTGTGCGCCAGCTCCGGCCCCGCCGGCTTGGCGAGCACCTTGCGGATGCCCTCGTAGTTCGTCTGCTCCTGCAGGTAGTCCAGGAGGTACATGACGACCGTCTTGGGCACGTTGGCGATGACGGCCAGCGCGCCCATGAGGTCTCCGCCCGTGGTGGTGTAGCCCACGGCGCGCTCGCTCATGTTGCCCGTCTGGAGGAAGAGGCCTCCGCTGGAGTTGGACCAGTTCCACATGCGCTGCGCGCGCAGGCGGGCCTGGATGTTCTGCTCGGTGATGGGCGTTACCTCGCCGCCGGCCAGCATGCCGTGCGCCACCGCCAGCTCGCGCTCGAAGGCCTCCTCGATGGGGACCACCTGGAAGGACACGCCCAGCTCGCGGGCGATCGTCTCCGCGGCCTCGCGGGTGGCGTCGCTGGAGTAGCGGCTGGGCATGTAGAAGGCGCGCAGCAGGCTGCCAGGATTCTCCGGCCGCACGCGCTTCGCATAGCGGTGGGCGATGAGCAGGGTGAGCAGCGAGTCCCGCCCGCCCGAGAGCGCGATGCCGATGACCTTGAAGGCGCGCGTCTTCTCGAAGTAGTCGCCGATGCCCAGGGCGAGCGCGTCGAGGATGTCTTCGCACAGGGCTTCGCGGGCGGAGCGGCGCGTGTCGGGGGCCGGGAGGAAGAAGCTGCGGTGCGCGGGCACCGGGTAGCGCAGCTTCTCACGCTGGCTGGTGAAGGCGCCGGTGCAGTCGATGGTGGGCACCAGCTCGGCGCCCTCGCGCAGCCAGGCCTCCCGGTCGCTGCGCCACGTGGTGTTCTCCGCGCGCAGGCGCAGGGTGCGGTCCAGGTCCACCACCGCCGCGGCGAAGCCCTCCTGGAAGCGCGGCTCCTCCAGCACGGGCTTGCCGTTCTGGTTGATGAAGCCACCGCCGTCGAAAATGATGCCGTCGTTGCTGCCCAGCGCGTTGGAGTAGGCGATGGTGCACTGGTGGTCCGACGCGCGGGTGGCGAGCAGCTCGCGCCGGGTGTCCCCGTGGCCCAGACGGAAGGGCGAGGCGGACACGTTCACCACCAGCTCGGCACCCGAGTAGGTGCGCCGGCGCAAGGGGGCCTCCGGGCTCCAGATGTCCTCGCACACCTCGGGGGCGACGAGGCCGAAGTCGAAGCGGAAGAGGTAGTCGCCGAAGGGGATGCCCCGGTACTCCTCGCGCATGCCGGGGAAGCCGCGGGAGAAGGTGCGCCCCTCGTAGAAGATGTTGTAGGTGGGCAGCTTCTCCTTGGGCACCAGGCCGAGCACCTTCCCACCGGCCACGAGCGCGGCGCAGTTGTAGCGCAGGCCCTGGTGGTTCACCGCCACGCCCACGACGAACAGGGTGCGCAGCGAGGCCGTCTCCCGGGCGAAGCGCTCGAGCTGGGGCCACTGGTGCTCGACGAAGCCCTGCCACTGCACCAGGTCCTCGGGCGGGTAGCCGCTGATGAGCTGCTCCTGGAAGACACCGACGGTGACGTCCTCGGCGGCCATCCGGCGTGCCACTTCGAGCGCCTTGTCCACGTTGCGCCCGAAGGCGCCCACGGTGGTGTTGACGCTGGCGAGCCCAATCTTCACGAGCCGCATGGAAGGTGTTCCTCCTCGGAAAGAAGTCTCGCTAGCAGACGTCCCCGAGGGGCCGCCGCGCAAGGACTTCCGAGGGGAGGCCGCTCAATTGAGCGGGCCCACGGGCTTGACCGGGCTGAGGCGGGCGATGAGCTCGCCCACGTCGTCCAGCACCGCCTCCAGCCGCTTGCGCACGTCCAGTTCGCACAGCAGCTCCTGGCGCCGCTCGGGCTCCGGGACGACGGCGGCGGCCACCACGTCCGCCAGGGCGCCCCCGGTGGAGCGGGCCACCACGGGCAGCAGGTTCTCCGCGAACGAGGCGGGCACACGGCCGGCCAGCTCGAAGACGGCCTGGCGCAGCCGCTCCTCCTCGGGCCCCTGGTACTCGGCGTCCGGCAGGAGCTGCACCCGCACCTCGCGGTAGAGCTTCTCGGAGGTCAGCTCGGAGAGGAGGCGGGCACGCGCCACCCCTTGCAGGAGGATGTTGTAGCGCCCGTCCGCCAGCTCCTCGTGCCAGATGATGAGGCCGGCGCACAGCATGGGCTGCATGGGGGGACGCTCACCGTACTGGCCCTCCCAGCCAGGCTCCAGCTGGGCGAGCGCCAGCACCTTGTCTCCCTCGAGCGCGTCGCGCACCAGGGCCCGGTAGCGCGGCTCGAAGATGTGCAGGGGGAGCGCCGCGTGCGGAAAGAGGACCGCGGACGGGAGCGGGAAGACCTTGAGCGCCTGGGTGGAACGCTCGATACGTTCGAGGGCCGTCGTCATGGGAGGAGCACCGTAATCCGGTAATAGCGGCCGGGCGAAGGTGGCGCATCCCCCAGCCGGCAGGCAGGCGTCCGCCCGGGGACGCGGCGCTGGCAATGTGCCCACGTTCCGATAGGGTGCGCGACCGCATGACCGACTCCGCTCCCGTGGCCACCTCTCCGGAAAAGCTCTCCTGGTACCGCCGGCTCTACCTGCGCGTGGAGGCGCTCTCCTCCACGAAGCACGCCCTGGCCGCCATGCTGCTGGTGTCCGTGGTGGACGGCTCGGTGTTCCCCATTCCGCCCTTCGCGCTGCTGGTGCCGATGGTGCTCGCCCAGCCGCGCAAGTGGCTCCAGTACGCGCTGATGGGCACGGTGGCCAGCCTCGTGGGTGGCTTCATCGGGTACTACCTGGGCGACCTGCTGCGCCAGGGGGCCGTCAGCTTCCTGCACATCGACCTGAACATGCGCATCCAACGCTTCGGCATCGACGCCTCGCTGGGCGAGCTGCTGGGGCAGAACTTCTGGGCGCTCGCGCTGCTGTGCTCGGTGCTGCCCACGCCCTTCAAGGTGGTGGCCATCGGCAGCGGCATGGTGGGCGTGCCGCTGGACCGCTTCTTCCTGGCGGCGGTGCTGGGCCGCTCGGTGCGCTTCTTCCTGGTGTCGGGCGTGATGCGCTTCTTCGGGCCCACCGCCCGCAAGTGGCTGCGCGTCTGAGCCGGGCCCCGAGGCGCGCGCCTCAGGCGTGCACGGTGGCCAGCGCCTCGTCGATGGTGGCCAGCAGCTCGTCGGGGCGCACCGGCTTCTCGAGGATGCGGTTGCGCACCGAGCGCACGAAGTCGCGCGTGGCCTGGGTGTAGGCCCCGCCGGAGATGAAGACGAGCCGCTCGGCCATCTCCGGCGCATGCGCGCGCAGGTGCGAGTAGACGTCCATCCCCGTCGTCCCCGGCATCTGCAAATCACACAGCACCAGGTCGAAGTGCTGCCCCTCGCGCACCCATGCGAGGGCCTCGGCGCCGCGTGTGGTGACGACCACGTCGTGCGAGGGCTCGATGAGCATGCGCATGGACTGGGCCAGGCGGACCTCGTCGTCGATGATGAGGATGCGCCGGCGGGGAACGGCCTCGAGCGCGGCGGAGTCCTCGGGCTCGGGAGCCTCGGCGGGCGCGCCTTCGGCGGCGGGCAGCAGGAGGGTGAAGACGGAGCCCCGGCCCTCCTCGCTGTGCACCCGCAGCTCGCCCCCGTGGGCCTGGACGATCTGCTGGCAGATGGGAAGTCCCAATCCGGTACCCTCGGATGACTTGGTGGTGAAGAACGGGTCGAAGATGCGCGCCAGCACGGTGGGGGACATGCCGCAGCCGGTGTCGGACACCTCCACCAGGGCCCGGCCCGTGTCGTCCCGGCCGGTGCGCACGCGCACCTCGTGGCGCTCCGGGTTCCCCTCGGGGATGGCCTGCAGCGCGTTGACGAGCAGGTTGAGCATCACCTGCCCGAGCCGCGCCTCGCTGCCCATCACCCGGGGCGGGTGGCCGAACTCCTCCACCAGACGCGCCCGGGGGCGCACCGCATGGGCCGCCATGCGCAGCGCGGGAACCACCACCGAATTGACGTCCAGCATCGCCCGCTCCTCCCCTTCCTGCCGGCTGAACACCTTCAAGTCCCGCACGATGACGCGGATGCGCTCGGCGCCCTCTCGGGCCCCCTCGAGCTGGGAGTGGGCGTCCGCCACTCCCTCGCTCCCCCGCGCCAGGCTCTGGGCCAACCCCTCGAGGTTGAGCATCAGGTAGGCGAGCGGGTTGTTGATTTCATGCCCCACGCCCGCGGCCAGCGTGCCCACCGCGGCGATGCGCTCGGCGGCCACCAGCTTCGCCTGGAGCTGCTTCTGCGCGGTGACGTCGCGGTGGGTGGCCACGACGTGCGTCACCTGGCCGTCCGCGTCGCGCACAGGCGAGAGCTGCATCTCACTGTGGACCCGCGAGCCGTCCTTGTGGAGGAGGAGGACTTCGCCCCGGAAGGAGCCGCCCTCGCGCAGCGCCGCCTCCATGCGCTGTGTCGACTCCGGCTCCACCTCGCCACCCGACAGCGTCTTGGGCGAGCGGCCCACCAGCTCCTCCTGCCGCCAGCCCACCAGCTGGCAGAAGGACTCGTTGGCGTACACCACGCGAAACCCCTCGCCCGGGTGCAGCTCGCTGATGAGCACGCCATCGCGCACGCTGCGCACGGTGGTGGCCAGCAGCTCCCGCCGCGCGTGGGCCCCGCCGCGCTCGGCGCGGGCCGCCGCCAGCAGCAGCCCGGTGAAGGCGATGACGGCCAGGAAGAGCTGCAGCTCCAGCAGGTCCACCGTCGGCCCGTCCTCCTTCGCGAAGAAGGGGCCATGGCTCGAGGCGGTGCCCCAGATGGAGATGCCCGCGACGAGGAGCGTGGAGACGACCGCGCCCTGCGCCCCGAAGCGCTGCGCCGCCCAGACGCCCAGGGGGAAGAGGAGGAACACCTGGGCATAGGCCAGGGGAGCCACTTCATCGCTCCGGAAGGACCACAGGCTCACCGCGACGAGGAGCGCCCCCAGTCCCAGGGCCTCGCGCCAGCGCGGCTCCGGGCGGGGCCGGGCGAGCACCATCAACGCCGAGCCCACCACCAGCGCCCCCATGGCATTGCCCAGCCACCACACCCACGCCGGGGTGGCGACACCACTCCAGGACACCTCCCCGCTCAGCACGAGCCCCCCCACCCCCGTGAGGACACTGGCCAGCGTGCACAGGGCCGCCACGGCGGTGAGCACCAGCACGTCCTGGGTGCGAGCCAGCAGGGGGGAGAAGCCGAGGCGCCGCAGCAGCCACACCCCCAGCACCGCCTCCAGCGTGTTGCCGACGCCCATGAGCACCGAGGCGCTCAGCGGCACGGTGCTCAGCAGCAGGTTGGCCAGGAAGGCGCCCACGAAGACGCCCGGCCAGCGCGACACCCCGAGGAAGTACAGCGCCGCCAGCGCCACCCCGGTGGCGGGCCACACCGGGCCCGCCGTACCGGCGATGGTGGCCTTCGTCAGCCCCCACCAGGCCACGACGAAATACACGACCCCCAGCGCGAGTATCTCGGAGAGACCCCGTGGGCCATACCAGGCTGAACGGTCCAGGCGCTGTGGCTGCGACGAAATGGTGGTGTCCCCCCGCACGCCCGCCAGTCAACCCCGCGAGCGTGAGCCACCATGCTAACGCGCTCGGCCCGGGCGAGAAACGTCCCCCCCGGTCGCCTGTCTACCCACCTGACAAATGAGCGAGTCGGATTTCACCCTCCATCTGGGGGCCGCAATGGATCCGGGGGGACTGCGTAAGGAAGGGCAAGGAGGTCGTCGAGACAATGTCCCGTGCTGGTATCGCCGCCGTGCTGTCGTTCTTCATCCCCGGACTGGGTCAAATCTACAACGGGGACATCCTTCGGGGTCTCTTCTGGCTCATCATCACGCCGGGCTTCTGGCTGGGCACCGGCGGCTGCCTCGGCTGGGTGTGCCACTTCATCGCCGCGGCCACCGCGCACAGCCGGGCCGCGGAGCAGGAAAAGGGCGTCCGCGTCAGGGTCGTGTAGCGGCGCGGGGCGCGCCGAGGAGGGCCTGGAGCAGCTCGTCCGCCGTCTGGGCGAGCGCCCGGGCCCCATGGGCCTGGAGCTCCTCCACCTCGCGGAAGCCCCAGGTCACCCCCACGCTGTACATGCCCGCGGCCCGAGCGGTGTCCATGTCCACCGCCGTGTCGCCGATGAAGGCGCAGTCCCCGGGCGCCACGCCCAGCTCGGCCGCGATGCCGAGGGCCGCCGTGGGGTCCGGTTTCCGAGGCACCCCCACCCGCTCGCCGTAGACGGCGCCAAAGCGCACGTCCGGCAGCAGGGCCGCCACCATCTCGCGGGTGACCGCGTCCGTCTTGTTGCTCAACACCGCCAGCTTCACTCCCTCGTCCGCCAGCCGGGCGAGCACCTCGCGCACACCGGGGTAGGGGCGGGTGTGGTCGAGCATGTGCTCGGCGTAGAAGGCGCGGTAGGTGGCCAGTACCGCCTCGTGGGCCTCCTCGCGGTGGGCGGGGACGGCGCGGGACACCAACATCCGCACGCCCTCGCCCACGAAGCGGCGGTAGTCGGCGAGCGGGTGGACGGGCAGGCCATGGTGGGCGAGCGCGTGGTTCATCGCCGCACCGATGTCGTGCAGCGAGTCCAGCAGCGTCCCATCCAGGTCGAAGAGAGCGGCGCGCAGGTGCATACCGCTAGAAACACCAACGCCCCGGCCCGGACAAGTCCGAGGCGCGGGGCGCGGGTGGGAGGCCGCCTGGGGAGGAGGCCTACTCCGTCTTGGCGGCCGTGGGCTCGCCCGAGCCGGGGTCACCCTTCTGGAGGGTGGCGAAGTTGATGTTGTTGTAGCCGGCGCTGGCGCAGCTGAACATCACCCGCTTGATGATGGAGAACTCCACGTCCTTGTGGGCCTGGATGTTCACGTCACCCTTGAAGGCGTTGGTGTTGCCATCGGCCATGGCGTGGAGGTCCTCGAACTGCTTCTTCATGTCCCGCAGCTTCTCCTCCAGCGCGGGGATGTTGAGGTACTCCTCCTTCACCAGGTCCTGCACCCGCCCCACGACGTTGCCGGAGATGGAGACCTCGTCTCCGGACACCATGACGACGGGGTGCATCTCCACTTCCTTGACGTTGACCGCCTCGGGCAGCTGGATGTCCTTGGTCATCATCAGCACCTCGCCCGTCGCCGAGAAGTTGGCGATGAGGAAGAGCACGATGATGACGAACATGTCGACCAGCGGGGTGATGAGCACGTCCGCGTTGCCGCCATGCTTGCCGTGCGCCGCGCCGTGACCGAACACCTTGGAGTGCTGGAGCCGCTTGCCGTACCGCTTGCCGGGAACCTTGATGGCCATGGTGGATGCCTTGCCTAACCCATGATGGCGGACACCGAGACCTGGGGCAGGCCGGCGCCGATGCACTGGTCGATGATGCGGACCAGGTCCTCGTAGCGGACCTTGTCTTCGGTCTGCAGCGTGATGGCCGACTGGTCCGGGAACTGGCCCTTGAGCTCCTTGAAGCGCAGCAGCAACGGCTCCAGCTCCAGCTTGCCGTTGGCGCCGCGCTTGGCCTCGATGGCCGGGAACTCGCTCTGGTCCGCCACCAGCCGCAGCTCGGTGGGCGTGACGAACAGGGTGAGCTGGACCGTCTTGGTCTGCTCCTCCTGCTTCTGCTCTTCCTCGGTGGACGGGCCTCCGGCCTGTGCCACCTGCAGACGGCCAATCTGGGTCCAGACCGCCGTCATGATGAGGAAGCTGATGGTCACCGCCATCAGATCGATGAACGGGGTGAGGTTGATGGCAACGTCGAGCGACTTCTTGCCTTTCCCTCCCCCGAGGTCCATTCCGCCGGCCATCGAACTCTCCTTCCGCCCACACTGGGTACAACGTTCAATGAAGAGGGGCGCGCGTCATACCCACCGACAACGCGCCCCGTTTCCAGGTTCCCCGAGGGGAGGAAGGACTACTCCTCTTCCTGACGAACCGCCGCCGCGGAGACCGTGGCGTTCTTGAACTTGTCCCGGTTGTTGACGATGAGGTTGAGGACGGAGACGCTCGTCTCGTTGATGTCGCTGACGATGGCGGCGGCGCGGCCCGAGAGAATCGAGAACGCGACGACGGCGGGGATGGCCGTGAGCAGCCCGAAGCCGGTGCAGTTCATGGCTTCCGAGATGCCGTTGGCGAGAATGGTCGCCTTGTCGGCCGGGTTCACGTTGGCCACGGCCTCGAAGCAGGCGATCAGACCGGACACCGTTCCGAGCAGCCCCGCGAGCATGGCCGCGTTGCCGAGCATGGCGAGGTAGCCGGTGCGGGCCTCGATCTTCGGGGTCTCGCGCAGGCTGGCCTCATCGAGGGCGGCCTGGACCTCCTCCTCGCCCTTGGGCACGTTCATCAGGCCGGCCTTGATGACCTGGGTGAGCGGCGTCTGCTTCTGGCCGGCCACGTAGTTGATGGCCTTGTCCAGGTCACCGGCGTAGATGTGCTTCTTGAGCCCGCGCAGGAAGGCGTCCTTGTTGATGGACGCCTTGCCGAACAGCACGATGCCGCGCTCGATCATGATGGCCAGCGCGAACACCAGGCAGACGGCGATGGGGTACATACCCCACTGACCCGCCTCCCAGCGCTTGGCGATTTCCTCGAACAAAGAGCGGTCGGAACCGCCAGCGTTGGCGAGGACGGTCAGATTCGTCAGAAACCCCAGGTTCATTGCTTATGGCCTCCAAAGAGAGGGGCGTGCCCGGCATGGCGGGCTGCGCCACATCCACCCAGCTTCCGTGCGGCCTCCCACACGGTTCGCCGGCTGGGAATGGCATGAATGGACGCCGGACTTTAAGAACGGCACTCCGATAGTGTCAAGGCACACCCAGTGCTCTTAGTTGCTGAAATCTCACGGGAATTTTGCGATCTGACACCGGCTGCCAGGCTGGTTTGATGGCGAACGGACGCCGTATTACGCGCTGCGTCGCCTGCTTGACGACGCCCAGACGCGGGACTAAGGGCGGCCGCCTATGGCCAGAAAGCGGATCGGCGAGCTGCTCCTGGAGCGAGGGGCGATCACACAGGTCCAGCTGGAGGCCGCGCTCCAGGCGCAACAGCAGACCCACCAGCGCCTGGGCGCCGCGCTCGTGGCGCAGGGCGCCATCACCGAGAAGACCCTGGCGCACGCGCTGAGCGAAGCACTCGGCGTGCCAGTGATGGACCTGACGGCCCGGACCCCGGACTGGAGCGCCATCCACCTGCTGCGGGCGCGCTTCTGCGAGCAGCACGAGCTGTTCCCCGTGGCCCTGGAGAGCGTGGGCGGGCGCCGGCTGCTGGTGGTGGCCATGGCCGACCCGCTCGACACCACGGCCGTGCAGGAGATGGAGTTCACCACCGGGTTGAAGGTGAGTGCCCGGGTGGCGCCCCTGTCCGCCGTGCGCGCCGCCATCCTGCGCTACTACCACCGGGCGCCGGGCACCGAGGCCCCCGCTCCGGCCCGCCGGGCGGCCCCGGAGCCCGTCCCCGAGGCGCGGGAGGACGACGTCGAGGAGATCATCGTCGGCGAGGAGCTGCCCCCCGGGGAGAACACCCGCCGCGTCTCGCTCGAGGAGCTCATCCAGCAGCGCGAGCAGCAGCGGCGGCGCAAACGCGGTCAGACGACGCCCGCCCAGGCCAAACGGGCCGGGGACATCAGCGCCGACCTGGACTCGCTGTTCGGGGACGTGGTGCCCGCGCCCGCCGCGCCGCTGGACCCCGTGGAGGAGCTGGAGCGCAAGTTCTGGGCGCTCATGCGCATCATGGCGCGCAAGGGGCTCCTCACGAAGGAGGAGTTCACCCGGGAGCTGGACGACGAGTCCGGCGGGGACGGCCCGTAGGGGCTCAGTCCCCGAGCGGTAGGTGCACGGTGAAGGTGGTGCCCTGGCCCAGCTCGCTGCGCACGCTCAGCCGGCCCCCGTGCTTCTCCACGATGCGCTGCGCGATGGAGAGCCCCAGGCCCGTGCCCTTCCCTTCCGCCTTCGTGGTGAAGAAGGGCTCGAAGATGCGCGACAGGTGCTCGGGCGAGATGCCGCTGCCCGTGTCCTGCACGCACACCACCGCCTCGCGTCCCTCCTGCCGCGTCCGCAGGGACACCTGTCCGCCGGGCCCCATCGCGTGGCACGCGTTGGTGATGAGGTTGACGAACACCTGCACCAGGTTGGCCCGCACCGCCGACAGGGGCGGCAGCTCCCCGTAGTCGCGCCGCACCACCACCCGCGCCTGCGCCACCACGTGCTCGCAGTAGCCCACCGCCAGCTCCAGCACCGCGTTGAGCTGCACCGGCTCCGGCCGCTCCTTGGCCGGCCGCGCGTAGGACGTCAGGTCCCGGGTGAAGCGCAGGATGCGGTGGCCGCTCTCCAATATCTTCCGCAGCTTCTCCGCGTCCGCGGCCCCCGCGCCGCCCCCCAGCACCGAGCGCTGCAGCATCGCGTCCGCGTACGTCACCACGGCCGTCATCGGGTTGTTGATTTCGTGCGCCACGCTCGCGGCGAGCTGCCCCAGCGAGGCCAGCTTCTCCGCCTGGATGACGCGCTGCTCCAGCTGCGTCACCACCGTGACGTCCTGCCCGATGGCCATGACGCCCTCCACCTCGCCCTGCGAGGTGAGCGCCGAGGAGGTGGCGAAGGCCACGCGTGCCTCGCCCGAGCGCGTGAGCAGCCGCAGCTCGAAGTTGGGCACCGGCTCGCCCCGCATGGCCGCCGACAGCAGCGAGGAGAGCCGCAGGTGCTCGTCCTCGGGGACGAGCGAGAATACGTCCCGCCCCAGCACCTCCTCCTTGCGGAAGCCGGTGAGGCGGCTGATGGCCTGGTTGAAGACGACGACCTTCTTGTCCCGGTTGGCCACGAGGATGAGCGCGTTGGCCTTCTCCAGCAGCTCCTCCAGGTACTTGCGCACGAACGTCAGCTCGTCGATGAGCTTGGCGTTCTTCACCGCCACCGCCACCTGGTTGGCGAGCTGCACCAGCACGCGCTCGTCCTGGAAGAGCTCCACCTCCTCCTCGAGCGAGGCAGGGTACTCCAGGTTGACGACGCCGTAGAGCTGCCCGCTGGCCACCAGCGGCGCGCTCACCCCACCCGTGCTGCCCTCGAAGAGCAGCGGCACCTGCGCGGCCACCACCACCCGGCCCGCCGGAATGGCCCGCGGCGACAGGTGCAGCTTCTCCACGGCGCTGCGCTTGAGCACCAGCGGCTCGCGCGTGCCCTCCCGCAGCCGCCCCTCCGCGTAGAGGCTCGTCAGCACGCCGGTGTGCGCGTCGATGACGCGGATGCAGAAGGTGCGCCCGGGGAACAGCTCCTTCACCCCGCGGGCCACCGCCGCCACCAGCTCCTCCTCGCTGCCCGCCTCGGCCACGCTGCGCCCCAGGTCCAGCAGCACGCCCTCGGTGCGCGCCTGCTCCAGCAGCGCCTGCTCCACCACCACCAGCTGGCCGCGCATCAGCTCCGGCTCGCGCCTGCCCACCACCGACACCGACTCGCCCCGGCGCACCAGCCCCATCACCACGCGCCCCTCGGGCAGCGACACCTCCACGTCGCACGAGGCCCCGTCCTCGGGCACCCGCATCCCCGCCAGCGCCTCCATCATCTGCTCCACCGTCGCGCCGTGCTCGAAGCAGAAGCGCGCGAAGGCGGGGTTGGCCGTCAACAGCCGCAGCCCCGTGTCGCAGAGCGCCGCCGGCTGCTCCAACGTCTCGAAGAAGGTCCGGAAGTCCTCCGCGGTGGGGGCCTCCGGCGCGCGCAGGCGACCGGACTCAGTCGTCATGGGAGCTGGCTTTGTCGAGGTCCAGGATTTGCTGGGACCCCATATAGGCTTTCGTCTCGTAGCGGGTGATACGGCCAATCTTCCGGACGATCTCCGCCATGCGCTCGGCCTCGCGGTAGATGATGTCCACCGGCTTGTAGGAGGTGTCCTCCTCCTTGAGCCTGCGCTTGAGCAGCTCCGCGTAGCCCATCACCGAGGTGAGCGGCTGGTTGAGCTCGTGGGCGGCGGTACCGGCGAGCGCGACGATGACGGCGTTCTTCTCGCTCTCCTCCAGCCGCGTCTCCACGTCCGACAGCTTGCGCTCCAGCTCCATGCGGTCGCGCAGGTCCGTGAAGATGCCCACGCTGGCCACCTCGCGGCTGCCCTCGTAGACGATGGAGGCCGTCATGTTCACCGGCATGATCTGCCCGGTGCGGTGGACGACGTCCTGCCGGCACAACGAGAGCCGGCCGCGCCCGCCATGCTCCGGGCTGCGCAGCAGCGTCATGATGCGCTGGGCCACCCCGGGCGGGTAGAGCTGGCTCACGTGCAGCCCTCCCAGGGCCTGCTGCGCGGTGTAGCCGCTGAGGGCCTCGGCTCCCTTGTTGAAGAGGATGATGCGGCCCTGCATGTCCGAGGCGACGATGGCGTCCACCGAGGAGTCGATGAGCCGCTCGAGGAAGTCCTTGGTGTGGCGCAGCTCGTCGGCCAGCAGGCGCGCCTGCGTCACGTCGCGGAAGGAGAGGATGATGGCCCGGCGGCCGTCCTCCAACGGGGCCGCGGAGAAGCTCAGCGTGAGGCGCCGCTCTCCCGGCGTGCGCACCATCAGGTCCACATCCGAGCGCGACTCACCGCGCCGGGCCGCCGTCACCAGCTCCATCAGCACCGACTCGTCCAGCGGCTGGCACACATCCACCAGATGGCGGCCGTAGGCGTGCTCGGAGGGCGTCTCCAGGATGGTCTCGCCCGCGGGGTTGAGGCTGAGCACGCACGCCTTGTCGTCGAGGATGGCCACCCCCTCGCGCACGTTGGCGAAGAAGAGGTGGTACGTCTCCAGGGACGCGGCCTTGGCCTCGGCGGCGATGCGCGCCGTCATCTCGCGCTCGGTCTGCCCACGCACCGTCTGCAGCAGCGAGGCGTTGCGCAGCGCCACCGCCGTGGCGAGCGCCACCGTGTTGAGGAATTCAATCTCATGTGGCGCGAAGGTGCGCCGGTCCGCCCCCGAGGCGCGCAGCAGCAGCACGCCGCGCACCTCGCCCCGGATGGGCAGCGGCAGCGCCGCGATGGCGTGGATGCCTCGCGCGGCCACCTCGTTCTGCACCCCCAGCAGCAGCGGGTGGTGCGAGGCGTCCTCCACGATGACGGGCTTGCCCGTGCGCGCCGCCTCGCGGATCTCCGGGTAGCGATCCAGGTCGATGCGGATGTCCTCGAGCGTGGGCGCGTCGCTAGCGGCCACCACGCGGGCACCCTCGTTGTCCCGGTCCAGCATCACCAGCGCGGCGCGACCAATCCCGAGCCGCTCCGCCAGCCGGCGGGTGACGTCATGGAGGAG
>NZ_DASVSO010000777.1:0-7740 GCF_036388035.1 Archangium sp. | reverse complement strand
AGGGCACCGGCTTCATCCTCTACCTGCCGCGCGCGCCGCCGCTCCTCCAGTACGAGCCGTCCACGGACGGAGGCATGCGGCGACGCCGGGTCTGAGGTGACCTGGAGCGAACCGGGTTGGCGGGGAGCGGGGGAGCAGGGGTATGCTCGCTCGTGCCTCCTCCAGCCGTCCACCCCCGGCAGGAATTCGTGACTTGGATTCAAACGCCGGGGGCCGGCCGTTTGGGAGGGGACCCTTCGCGAGAGGATTCCCGCCATGACGCTGGCTTTCCCCCACCCTGGCTCTGGCGCTTCCCCAACGGAGACGCGCCTCGCGTCCGAGGCTCGCGGCGCCCACTGGGCGATGGACCCGGCCCTCGCGTGCTACGCCGAGCTCTCGCGAATGATGCGCTCGCCCCGCTGGAAGCGCCTGCTGCGCGCGCACGCGGAGCGGCTGCGGGAGGCGGGGGCGTTGGAGGCGCCCGTCCTCGAGCTGTTGGCCCTGGGTGAGGAGGGCGAGTCCCTCCGGACGTTGCGCCAGCGGCGCTCCCGGCTGGAGGTGCTCGCGCGCAAGCGGCTGACCCACTTCACCCGGCGGAGTGGGGCGTCCCTGGGCGAGGTGCTCGGCGCGCTGGAGGCCCTGGTGCGCGAGCCCGTGCCCCAGCCCCCCGGGCAGGACGAGCCCGTGCTGCTCCAGGGCACCCAGGGGTGGCGTCACCTGCTCGCGTGGCCCGGCTCGTGGGTGTTCGCGCTGCTCACCCTCACCAACCGCCACTGGATGGCGCGGGTCGGCCACCCCGGCCCCCTGCTCATCGCGGGTGGCGCGCTCTTCCTCTACTTCCACCTGCGGTGCTCGGGCCGGTTCTGGCTCACCGCGAAGCGGTTGATGTGGCAGCCGCGCTTCGGCGAGCCGGTGCAGGTGTCGCTGGAGTCGATCGCACCCGGTGGCATCTCCTCCCTGCCGGCCTGGGGCGAGGTGCGCGTCGAGGGCAGCCGCTCGCTCACCGTGCGCCACGCGGGCCACGCCGGCCGACTGGCCGCGTTGCTCGACCTTCACCGCCGCTCGCCCTTCCTGGGGGCGGTGGATGGCTCGCGGCAGGTGGCCGAGGTGTCCGTGCTCCCGGCCAGTCGCCTGCCGGAGTCCGTGCGCTCCGGCCAGCGGGCGGAGCCCGGGGTGGCGGTGCTGCGGCCCGGTTACGCCGCCTTCCTCCCGGCCCACCGCCACGCGGAGATCTTCCGCAGCCTCGCCGGCCCGGAGGCGCAGCGGCCCGATGCGGACGCGACGGTGGAGCTGCTGGTGGAGCACATGCGGCTGCTGTCCGAGACGGAGTTCGACGTGCGCCTGCGGCAGGCCGTGCTCGCCAGTGGTGGCGAGCTGTGGCAGGCGGACGAGGTGCGCTCGGGCTCGGCTCCCAAGAAGGGCACGATGCACCGCTTCAGCGCCCGGGGCATGGGCATGGACGTCCGCGCCGATTCGGTGCGGGCCGAGGTGACGGATCGCATCGTGCGCCGCTGGGCGGCGTAAGCGCTCAAGGGCGGGGGAGCGCGCCTCGTCCCTGGCAGCGGCGGGGTAGGTAGGTCCTTGAACAGTACAGCGAGTGGGCCAGCAAGCGGTCCAGCATCTCGCCAGCTTCCGGTGCATCTGTTAGGAGCGCATGTAGTTGCAGGCGCATCCAAGGGCCCTTCAGGAGCTGAAACAACGCGCATGGAAACCAAAGACCTGGCGTTCCTTCGCAACTTCTTCCGCGCGGTCACCGATCAGCCCATCGAGTTCAACGGGAGCGACACGAATCGCTACGTGCCGCTGTACGACACCCCGGAGCTGGCCCCACATGACCCGGTCAAGCTGCTGGCGCGTCCCATCGAGTTCGCCCTCGGGCAGAGCGTGCAGCTCTTCTCGGGTTTCCGTGGGAGTGGAAAGAGCACCGAGCTGCACCGTCTGCGCAAGCACCTGAGCGAGCACGGTGACTACAAGGTCGTGCTCTGCGACATCGAGGACTACATCAACCTGTCGCAGGGCGTCGACATCGTCGACTTCCTCCTGGCGGTGGCCGGTGCCTTTGGGGATGCGCTCCACAAAGAGGGATTCCTCACTGGTGACCCTGCGAAGGAAGGCTACTGGGCTCGCTTCTCCACCTTCCTGAAGAGCACCCACCTCAATCTCTCGGACCTGTCCTCGGTGGGCATCAAGGTCGCGCTCAAGAGCGACCCCTCGTTCCGGGAGACGCTCCAAAAGCGGATGGCGGGGCACCTCGGAGCGTTGGTCGAGGACGTGCGCGCCTACGTCGCGGGCTGTGTGAAGAGGGTCAAGGACCGGTATGGACCCGATACGGAGGTCGTGCTCCTGCTGGACTCGATGGAGCACATCCGTGGGACGTCGACCAATGCGACGGCCGTGCAGGACTCGGTGGTGAACCTGTTCACCAGCCACAGCGAGAAGCTTCAGTTCAACCACCTGCACGTCGTCTATACGATTCCCCCGTATCTGAAGGTGCTGTACCCGAACCTTGGAACGCTCTACTCCCCAGGCGGTGTCCAGGTTCTTCCGGCCCTGAAGGTGCGCGACAGCTCCGGGAGCGTCTTCCAGCCGGGCCTCGACCTGCTGGAACGACTCATCTCCGCGCGAGGGGATTGGCGAGCACTGCTCGGCCCCGAACGTGGGACGCTCGATGCGTTGAGCCTCCTGTCCGGCGGGCACCTGCGCGACTTCCTGCGGTTGTTCTCCGAGATCATCCGTCGCGCCGATCGTCTTCCGGTGCCACAAGCGACGGTGGATGCCGCCATTGCGCAGGTCCGCTCCGAGTTCCTTCCCATCGCCGATGCGGATGCGAAGTGGCTGCATCTGATCGCCACCACGCATGGCGTAGCGCTGCCAGACATCAAGGTACTGCATGATCTCGCGCGCTACCTCGATACACACCTCGCGCTTTACTACCGGAACGGTCACGAGTGGTACGACGTGCACCCTCTTGTGCGCGACGTTGTGAAGGATCAGGTAGAGGCAGTCAGCAAGCGCTCGGCGAAGGAGCCATGACAGGGAGCCATGAAGCCTGTCACCGAAGAGGATATCGGCCCTGGAGGCGAAGCGGAGTGGCAGAGATTGCGGCGTCAGGTGGAACTGGCTGAAGGGTTCTGGCTGGGGTTCATCTTCTCGCCATCACCCCTGTCCTCGGGTGTGCTACGCCGCCGTACTGAGCGTCTGCTGCGTGGACAGACGCGCCGGTTGGAGTCCTTCCAACCCGACAGCCCTGCGGCCTTGAAGGGCCTGCTGCCCTCGCTGTTCACCCTTGATGTCGCGAGTGCTGGGTGCGCCTGGGTGGAAGCCTTGCACCTCGACCTAGGCGATGGAACGGAACAACCCTGGCGGGAGGCATGGCTGGAACTGGTCTCTCGCATGAACGAGCGGCGCGATGCCCTGCGCCGACACATGCAGGGTGGCCTCGTGCTCGTTGCTCCTCCAGAAATGAAGCTGCCCATTCGGGAGGCAGCTTCGGACCTCTGGTCTATTCGTGCGTTGGTGGTCGAACTCCCCTTGGTGGCGGAAGGCTTGCCGCGTGAGTCTCACCTGAATACGGCATCCTTTTCGGAGCGGTCTGTGAGCGGACAAGCCTCCGAAGCTGACGCACTGACGGAGTTTGCGCTCGCCGAATCAGAGCGACTCATGGCGAAGGCGACTATCGATGACCCACACCTAATAGAGGTTCTGCTACGTCGGGTGGATGCGCTGCTTTCATCGGGACGAACGGGTGAGGCTGTCGAGGCAGCTCGCAGAGCACGAGAGCTTGCGATTGAGCAATCGCGGGCAGAGCCTCGCCTGCAAGCGATGACGCTCCATAAACTTGCCCTGGCCGAGAAAGCCTATGGAGATTTGGCTGCAGCCGAAGAGCACTTGGCGCAGGCGGTAAAGGTTCTGGGGAGCTTTGACAATCGATATCGCTCCGGACTGTTGAGTGAACTGGCAAATATCGCTCTTGAGCTAGGCGAACTCGCGTCGGCCCTAGCCGCCTACGAGGAGTCCCTCGCTCTCGACCGCCAGTTCCGAGCTGCCCTGGGTGATGCTCCCGAGGCACTTCATGAACTCTCCGTTTCACTCAACAAAGTGGGCGACGTGCAGCTACGCTTAGGCCAACTCTCGGTAGCCAGAGCCGCCTACGAAGAGTCGCTCAACCTCCGTCGCCAAATCCGCACTGCCTTGGGCGATACACCCAGTGTCCTCCACGAACTCTCCGTAGCCCTCGGCAAAGTGGGCGACGTTCAGCAAAGCCTGGGGCACATCCCGGCCGTCAGCGCTGCTTACGAGGAGTCCCTCACCCTTCGTCGTCAACTCCGCGCTGCCGTGGGCGATAAGCCCGAGGTCCTTCGCAACCTCTCCATCTCTCTCGAAAGGGTAGGCGACGTGCAGCGAAGCCTAGGACACCGTCATGCTGCCAGCACTGCCTTTGAAGAGTCCCTCTCTCTTCGCCGTCAGCTCCGCGCTGCCCTAGGCGATAAGCCCGAGGTCCTTCACGACCTCTCTATTTCTCTCGATAGGGTGGGCAATGTGCAGGAAGACTTGGGCGACCTCTCAGCTGCCAATGTTGCCTACGAGGAGTCCCTCGCCCTTCGACGGCAGATCCGTGATGCATTGGGTAACACGCCCGCGATCCTCCGAGGAATATCAATTTCCCTCAACAACGTGGGCGACGTGCGACAACTCCTGGGCAATCTCTCGGCGGCTAGAGCCGCTTACGAGGAGTCCCTTGTTCTCACCCGTCAGCTTCGAGCCGTTTTGGGTGATATTCCTGAGGCTCTCCGTGACCTTGGCGTGACCCTCGACAGGGTGGGCAACGTGCAGAATCGTTTGGGCAACCTCCCAGCGGCCAGAGCCGCCTACGAGGAGGTCCTTATCCTTGCTCGCCAGCTCTATGAACGAATGGGCGACATCCCTCAGGCCATTGAGGATCTTGCTACATCCCTAAAAAACGTCGCAATTATACGAGATGTTATCGGAGATAGTGTTGGCGCTGCAGTCGCACGGAAGGAAGCACAAACACTGCGCAGCCGATTGAAAGAATGAACGCTCTGGCGGAATGAAGGCCCGTGCGGATGACCGACAAAATCCTCTACGAAGAAACACAGCGTTTCCGCCAGCCGTGGATCTGGGTGCTGCTGGTCTGCTCCATGCTCATTCCCCTCCTGAGCATCGGGATGCAGCTCGTCGTCGAACGTGATGCGGAGCTCGCCGGGGTCTTCGCTGGGGTACTCGTCCTCGGGCTTCTGCCGCTGGCCCTCTTCGCCTATATGAAGCTCGTGGTGCGTGTGGAGGGAGGGAGCCTGTCGATCCGGTTCGTTCCGTTCCTCCGGAAGCACTATCCCCTTCAGGACGTCTCCCGCTGGGAAGTGTGCGACTTCCGGCCCCTCTCCGACTACGGAGGCTGGGGCATCCGGCGGGGGCGTGGCGGCTGGGCCTACACCGTGTCCGGCAATCGTGGCGTCCAGTTGGAGTTCCGTGACGGACGCAAGCTCCTGGTGGGCTCGCAGCATCCCGAGAAGCTCATCGCCGCGCTCGAGCAAGCCCGGTCCAGAGGCTGACCGGGTGACTCAGAACTGGAAGTAGACGTACGGGCGGGTTTCCACCGAGGACAGGTGGCGCACGCCCAGGCCGATGGCCACCAGCACCATCGCGCGCACCGGCACGGGCAGCTTCACGAAGAGGTCGCCCGCCTGGAAGAAGAAGCGCAGCGGCACCACGTGGCTCACCGCCGCCACCGTCAGCATCGCCCAGACGATGGTGCTCACGTTGGCGAAGCCCATGCTGCCCTCGAAGAGCCGCGCGTACATCTCCCCCGCGTGCGCCAGCGTCGGTGAGCGGAAGACGACGCGCGTGAGCACCACCACGGTGAAGGTCATCACCAGGCCCAGCCCCGCGCGCACCCACGCCATGGGACCTTCCTTCGGCGGCTTGCCCGTCACCCACCACCACACGCGGATGCCGCACTCCATCGCTCCGTGCGCGAGGCCCCAGATGGCGAAGCGCCAGTCCGCTCCGTGCCACAGGCCGCCCAGCCCCATGGTGATCATCAGGTTGAGGAGCGCCCGGGGCTTGGAGACCCGGTTGCCGCCCAGCGGCCGGTAGAGGTAGTCGCGCAGCCACGTGGAGAGGCTGATGTGCCAGCGGCTCCAGAAGTCGAAGAGGTTCGTCGCGAGGTACGGGCGGTTGAAGTTCTCCTCGAACTTGAAGCCGAAGAGCGCCGCCGTGCCGATGGCGATGTCCGAGTACGCCGAGAAGTCGAAGTAGAGCTCGAAGCTGTAGGCCACCGCCGCCACGAAGCACTCGGCCGAGGTGTATGCCTCCGGCGAGGCGAAGACGGGGTCCACCAGGCCCGAGCCCAGCACGTCCGCGATGACCAGCTTCTTCACCATGCCCACCGCGATGCGGTACAGGCCGCGGCCCCCCTCCTCGGACGTCAGCCGGGGCGTGTCGTCGAAGCGCTCGATGAGGTGCGAGGCGCGCACGATGGGGCCCGCCACCAGGTGCGGGAAGAAGAGCAGGTAGAGCAGGTGCTCGAAGAAGGTGTGCTCCTTCTGGATTTCCCCCCGGTACTGGTCCACCACGTAGCTGATGGCCTGGAAGGTGAAGAAGGACAGGCCCACCGGCAGCAGCAGCCCGAAGGGCTCGGTGCGCACGTGGATGCCCAGCGGGCCGAGCAGCGCCACCGCCGTCTCGCGGAACAGGTCCGCGTACTTGAAGGCGCACAGCACCCCGAGCGTGCTGACGATGGACACCGTCACCAGCGCCTTGCGCACCCCCGGCGACTGCGAGCGCCGGAAGCCCTTGATGCACAGGTGGTTGATGCCCGTGGCCCCGAAGAAGAGCAGCAGCGGGAGTGGCGTCCACATCGAATAGAAGAGGACGCTCGCCACCATCAACACACCCAGCCGCGCCCACTTGTGGCGGTGCAGGGCCCAGTACAGGGCGAAGGTGACGGTGAGGAAGAAGATGAACTGGAGGCTGTGGAAGTACACGTCAGCGGCCCTCCGCCGCGAGCGCCGACGGCTGGGCCTTGGAGGCCTCGTACGCCGCGAGCAGGTCGGAGAGGAACAGGCCCGCGAGCTTCTCGTAGCCCTCGGGCGACAGGTGGATGCCGTCGGTGTGGGCGAGCCCGTCGCGCTGCCAGCGCGACATGCTGTTGTCCCCGCCCATGGCCGAGCGCGCGGACCAGTACGCGCAGCCCTGCTCGCGCGCCACCTCGGGTAGCGCCTTCGCCACCTTGGCGAGCCCGGGGGCCAGCTCCCACCCGCCGTCCGCGCGCTGCTGCAGCCGGTCGGTGGTGCCGATGAGGAGGCACTCGGAGCCGCCCGCGTCCTTCTTCAGACGGGCGATGAGGGCGCCGTACTCGGTGCGCAGCTTCGCCGCGTCCAGGTCCGCTTGGCCGCTCTCGTTGGTGCCGTACCAGAAGACGAGGAGCTGGGGCTTGCGCGACGAAATCTGCGCGGCGAGCGCCTGGGGCTCCATGCTGGCCAGGGTGGAGGCGGTGGAGCCCGGCAGGCCCACCGCGTCGTAGGCCACCCCGGGCTGCTCCAGGTCCAACGCCGCGCCCAGCACGGTGAGGGCGCCGCCTCCCGTGTTGAGCACCTCCACCTCATGGGCGGGGCCGGTGACGGGGAAGGAGCGGATGCGCACCGTGGGCACGGTGAAGGGCTCGGGCGGCGCCGGCTCGGGAGGCACGGCGCTGCCGTCCACCTTCAGCTCCATCTGCCCGGAGCCGGGGCCGTCCAGCCA
>NZ_DASVSO010000776.1:0-4199 GCF_036388035.1 Archangium sp. | reverse complement strand
ACGCTCTGCCCGTCACACGCTGGTTGCACTTCGTAGGGACCTCCATCGCGGTGGGTCTGGGCATCACCGCCGCGCTCAAGGGCGATGCGTCCCTCCTCCCCGCCGCCCTGGTGTCCGGCTACGGCTTGGCCTGGGTGAGCCACTTCCTCCTCGAGAGGAACCAGCCGGCGACCTTCAAGTACCCGTTCTGGTCCCTCTTCTCCGACTTCCGCATGGCGGGCCTGATGCTCGTCGGGCGGCTGTCCAAGCACCTCGCGCGCGCGGGCGTGCGGGACGAGGACGGCCCCTCCGGCGGCCACTTACAGCCGGTGCCGGTGCCCGTGCGCCACCACCGCCGCAACGGGCGCTGAGCCCTACCGCCGCGCCGGCATCTCCAGGCGGCAGACGCGCTCCAGGGGCAGCCCTCGCGAGCGCGCCCAGGCCGCCAGCTCGGTGTCCAGGCGAGCGGCCGTCGCCGCGTCGAAGCGGCGATTGTCGTGGAGGGCCCAGCCCCGGGGTGCATTGCCCGAGTACCCGTTCACGGTGGGCACCCCGGCCTCCATCGCGGCCCAGGTGGCGTCGAGCTGGTACTTGAAGTCGGGGAAGTCCCCCGCGGTGGGAGCGTAGAAGAAGCCGCCGCAGTCGGGGCGGACGCGCTCCGCGACGGCGCGCACGTCCGCCCTCGCCTCGAGCCGGTCGTAGGTGGGGCCGCTCAGGCCCTGCTCCAACAGACAAAACGCGCCGAGCCCCACCGCCAGCGCCGTGCGGCCCGCGGTGAGCTGCCGCTGGAGGAAGAGGGCCAGGCCCACCCCGGCGGGCAGCAGCAGCCACACGCCCACGCGAGCCACCGCGCGGATGGCGGCCGCGCCGGGCACGCCCTTGAAGACGAGGAACCAGGGCGTGTGGCCCCCGGTGTAGCGAGTCGAGAGCAGCACGGTGACGAGCGTCACCACCAGCATCAGGCGCACCGCGGGCTGGCCGCGCGCGTGCCACAGCCCCAGCCCCGCCACCCCCGTGGTGACCAGTCCCAACCCGAGCTGATGCTCCCAGGGCACGGGGAGCCGCTGGAAGGAGTGGAACGGGTTCGTCCACCCGTACAGCCAGCTCGTCGGGCCGAGGTAGAACCAGCTCCAGAAGCGCGGCACCATGCCCTCGGCCTCGGAGAAGCTGCGCAGCCCCACGCTCTGGATGGCCTGCCGCGAGTGGAGGACGAGGGGCGCGAGCACCGCCAGCCCCACCACGCCGAAGAGCACGAGCGCCGGCCCGTGCGTGCGCAGCGCGGCGAACAACCGGGGCCGCAGCTCCCGGGAGGCGAGCGCCGCCACGCCGGCCACCAGCAGGAAGAAGAAGAGGAACCAGCCCCAGTAGAAGCCCGCATAGAGCTGGGCCACGCCCGCGCCCACGAGCAGGCCCGCCCAGGCCATGCCTCGCCGCCGGTCCGTCTCCGGGCGCAGCAGCATGAGCACCGCCCCGAGGGCCAACAGGGCGAAGAACTGTCCCTCCAGCTGAGGGTGGTTGGCGTGGTTGAGGCGGGGAGCCCCCGCGGTGAAGAGGAGGGCCCCCACCACCGCCGGGCCGAGTCGCAGGCCGAGCCCGCGCGTGAACAGCCACACCGCCGCCAGGAAGTTGAGCGACGCCATGGTGAGCACCCAGGCCTGCAAGGCGAGGTCCGCCTCGAGCCCGAGCGCACGCCAGACCCAATAGAAGGGCGCCACCCCGAGCAGCACGTCCGAGTACGCGGCGGTGTTGGGCTCCGGGTGGAACATGGGCGGGTTCCAGAAGCTCGCGTGCAAGGGCTCGCCGGAGACGTGCCTCCACCCGTGCTCCAGGACGTAGTGGACGAAGCGCACGTCCCCCTCATCTCCCTGGACGAGCCGCAGCCCGGAGAGGAAGACGGGGTGGTGCGCGAGGAGCAGGGCCACCGCCCATCCGGCGAGGACGAGCAGGGCGCGACGGGAGAGCAGGGCGGACGCGATTCCCATGGGCGCCCGGAGCGTTAACACACTGCCGGGGGCACGCGGGAGGCCCTGCTATAGACGGGGGCACGCTGGGCTCCCGCCTCCTCGCGGCCCCAGGGCAGGGACTCGGCTGCCTTCAACGCCTCGCTCGATGCCGCCGCGGCACAGCTCACGCAGGACTCCGCGGGCGGGGTGAAGGAGTTGAAGGAGGCCAAGGGGGGCGAGGGCGGCCGCTATGTGGGGGACCCGCATGTGGCGGACACCTCGGGGCCACTCGTCACCACGCTGCTCGACAACCTCGACGCCACCACCCGCATGGTCGCCGAGGCCCTCCACACCCTGGCCCTCACGCCGCCGACGAAGTGAGCCGGGCCCTCGTGCCGACGGAGCGCGAGCTGACGGGAGACCTCCCGGGCGCGGACTCGAGCAACCTGTACACTTAGTGGACAAGTTCGCGCGCTGCGTGGCCGGCAGGGGGAGGCCTCCCGGGCGGACTTTTCAGAAACCTGTCCGACTGTCGGACAGGTTTGTGCGCCGCGCGGCCGGAGGGGGCGTCACCTGGGCTCTCCGTTCGGGAGCGTGTCGGACCCGGGGGCTCCGCGCGGCAGGCACACCGTGAAGGTGGTGCCGTCGCTCTCGGTGGAGTGGACCGTCACCACGCCCCCGTGCGCGTGCGCCACCTGACACACGATGTAGAGCCCCAACCCCACGCTGCGGGCGGTGGCCTTGCCCGTGGCGCCGTGGCGGAAGGGTTGGAAGAGCACCCGGCGGAGCTCGGGCGGGATGGGCGCGCCTTCGTTGTGGACGGAGAGGTGGACCTCGGGGCCGGCGTCGTGGACCGTCACGCGCACGGGCGTGTCCGGCCGTCCGTGATGCAGGGCATTGGTCAACAGGTTGCCCACCACCTGGGCCAGCCGGTCCGCGTCCCACCAGCCCTGGCCGTCCCCCCGCACCTCCAGCTCCAGCCGCCGGTCCGGATTGGCCACCTGGATCTCCTCCAACATCGTGCGGCTGATGTCGTGCAGACTCACCCACGTGCGGTGTACGGGCAGGCCGCCGCCCATGCTGGTGCGCGCGAAGTCCAGGATGTCGCTGAGCATCCGCGCCATCCTCGCCGCGCTGTTGCGGATGCGCTCCACCGCGCGCTGGGCCCCATCACTCAGCTCCTCGGTCCTCTGCAGCAGGAAGGCCGAGGCGCTGATGGCGTTGAGCGGGTTGCGCAGGTCATGCCCCAGCACCCCGATGAGCCGCTCGCGCAGCTCGCCGGAGCGGCGCAGCTCGGCCTCCACCTCCTTCTGCTGGGTGATCTCCACCACCACGCAGCCCAGCCCCAGCACCTCGCCGCTCTCGGAGCGCACCGGGTAGTAGTTGCCCAGCCAGTGGCGCTCGGGGCCGATGCCGTCGGGGGGGCGGCTGACGAACTCGTGGTGCGGCACCGGCTCGCCCGTCTCCAGCACGCGGCGGTAGAGGGGCTCGTAGCTGTCGGCGACCCACCCGGGCACCACCTCGCGGAACGTCTTTCCCAGCAGGAAGGCCACCGGTTGGCCGATGAGCTTCGCCAGGGCCTCGTTGATGCGCAGGTAGCGCAGCTCCCGGTCCACGAAGCCGATCCCCACCGGGGCGGCCTCCAACAGCGTGTCGAGCAGGGCCAGCGTGCGCTGGGCCTCGGTGCGGGCCTGGCGCTCGCGCCGGGCCAGCTCCGCCTGCACGATGAAGCTGGTGGCGCGGGTGACCATGGCGCGGAAGAGCAGCTTGTCCGACTCGCTGAAGTCGAAGGCGCTCCGCGAGCTCATGTGCGCCACGCCCACCAGCTCGTCGCCGTGCAGCAGTGGGACGCTGTAGCTCGCGCGGATGCCGAGCTCGCGGATGACGTCGTACGCCAGCCGCGGATCCGTGGACACCGAGCGCGTGAGGATGGGGCGGCGCTCGGCGGCGACCCGGCCGGAGATGCCCTCGCCGATGGGGATGCTGGAGTCGTCCGCCAGGGCCTCCTTCGCGCCGAGCCCCACGGCCGCGCGCACCCGCAGCCGCTCTCCCTCCCGCAGCAGGATGGAGGCCGCGTCCACCGCCACCGCCGCCTCCACCAGCACCTGGAGCAGCTTGGGCAGGAAGGTGTCCACGTCCTCGCTCTCCAGTGCCGCCCGGGACACGCGCTCCAGCGCTCGCAGCATCCGCTCGCGCACCTTCCCGTAGCTGCTGACGGCGCGCACGATGCTCTCGTCGATGGCCGCGTCGAGCAGCTCCAGCTCGGCGAAGCTCGGC
>NZ_DASVSO010000775.1:0-3706 GCF_036388035.1 Archangium sp. | reverse complement strand
TGCGCCGCCTCTTCTCCACTGGCACGGGCAAGGCCGCCACCGCCGAGCCCTCGCCAGAGGCGCTCGTCTCCGCCGAGAAGCAGCACCTGCGCCGGCTCGCCTTCGGCGCCTACGTGGGCCTGCTGCGGCAGGTGTCCTCGGGAGATGACGAGGGCCACCGCGTGCGCCGCGACGCCGTGGATCGCGTGGTGAAGCTCACCCAGGAGGGCCATGCCGGCACGCCCGCCGCCGTGGCCGCCCTGCTGCGCGCCCTGGAGGATCCGCACCAACTGGTGCGCAAGGCGGCCCTCGCCGGCCTCAAGGAGCTCTACCCCGCCGGCTCCGATGGGCCGCTGGCGCTCGCCCTCGCCTCGCTCTCCCCGGACGTGGCCCGTGTCGCGCTGGACGAGCTGGCCACCCGGGGAGAGTCCGCCAAGGGGCGCATCACCGCCGCGCTCAACTCGCCCCTGGCCGACGTGCGCAAGTACGCCTTCGAGCTGCTGGAGCGCCTCAGCCCGCCGGGCAGCCTGGAGCCCCTGCTGGCCGCGCTCGGCAGCGAGCACGCGGATCTGCGCGTGGGCGTCATCGAGCGGCTCGCCGGTGCCAATGACTCGCGCGTCACCGAGGCCCTCGGCCGCGCCATGGGCAGCGAGCATGAGGACCTGCGCCTGCGTGCCGCCGAGCTGCTGGCCATGCGCGGAGATGACCGGGCCGTGGAGGTGCTCTCCGCCTTCCTGCGCTCGGAGAACGCCGCCGTCGTGAAGCGCGCGCTGGAGGCCCTGGCCCGGCTCGACTCCGGGGCCGCCGTGGGGGCGCTCGCCGCCCGGCTGCGCACCGCGACGGAGCTGACCGAGCGCCTCGCCCTGGTGAAGGCCCTCGGCCGCACCCGCCGGCCCGAGGCGCTGGAGGCCCTGGCGCGGCAGCTCGACGACGAGGCCGCCACCGTGCGGTATGCGTGCGTGGGCGCCGCCATGGACGTGGCCACCCCGCCCGAAAAGGACGAGAAGGGCGAGCGCAAGCGCGACGCGGCCCTGGCGGTGCGCTTCCTCCGCGAGGCCGTGCGCAACCCGGACCCCATGGTGCGCAAGGCCGCCGCCACCGAGCTGGAGCAGGGCGACGACGTGGGCCAGGACGAGCTGCTCGCCGGCCTCTTCGCGGACCGGGACGTGACGGTGCGCATGGAGTCGGTGGCCCGCTACGCCTCGCGCGTCATCCACAAGCGCGCGAAGGTGGAGCCGCTGGAGGAGGTGCTGCGCGGTGGAGCTCGCGAGCTGATGCTGCCGGCCGCCGAGGGCGTGGCCTCGCGGGGCCTGACGAGCGCCCTGCGCCCGCTGCTGCTGTACGTGCGCGCGGGCGAGGAGGGAGACCGCGAGCGGGCGCTGCTGGCCCTGGGCACGCTGGGTGACGCGCGCGCCCTGTCCGAGCTGGAGCAGGTGGCCGCCGGGGGCACACCCGAGGCCCCGGTGGAGGAGAGCATGGTGGCCGCCGCGCTCGAGGGCCTGGGCCGGCTCGCCGCGAAGCTGCCCGAGGGCGAGGATCGCCGCCGCGCCGAGGAGAAGGTGGAGCTCGCCGCGCTGGAGGGCAAGGAGACCGCGCTGCAACAGGCCGGCGTCCGGGGCCTGCGCTCCATCGGCGGCGAGCGGGCGCGCTCGCGGCTGGAGACGCTGCTGCGCGACGATGGCACCGACAACGCGGTGCGCATCACCGCGGCGCGGGAGCTGGGCAAGCTCGGGGACACGGCGGCCGAGGGCGCGCTGGCGCTCGCGCTGGGCGACTGGGACGAGGCGCTGCGCACCGAGGCGCGCAAGGCGCTCGACGCGCTCTTCCCCCAGGAGCGCATCCGGGTGGAGCTGCTCGCGGTGAACAGCGAGCACGAGGACATCTCCGAGCCGGCCGCGAGCTACCTCGCCACCGAGGCGGACCCGATGCAGCTCCTGCCGCGGCTGGCCACGCTGGAGTCGGAGGAGCTGCGGCAGCGGCTGCGTCGCGGGCTGGTGCGGCGCGCGTCGCTGCCCGCCGGGGCACTGGCGATGCTGCTCGGCCACGAGAAGCCCGCCGCGCGCGAGGAGGCGGCCTGGCTGGTGGGCGCACGCACCGGTGAGGAGGAGTCCTCCCGAGGCTGGTCCGCGGAGGATCGCGCCACGCTGGGCCGCTCCCTCACCACCGCCGAGCGGCGCACCGCCTCCGAGTGGGCCTCCACGCACGGCCCCAAGCGCGTCTCCGTGGCCAACGCCTGGGAGCGCCTGCTGTGGGCGGGCTCACGCCTGGGTGTCGCGGAGCTGGCCAAGGCCGCCAAGGACAGCCTCCAGGGAGGTGAGGCCAAGGCACCGGCTGGCGTGCGCCTCGAAGCGGCGCGCGCGCTGGACCGGCTCAACGCCACCCCCGAGCCCCTGCGCCACGCGCTGTCGGACCCGGATGCGCGGGTACGGGAGGCCGCCGCCACCGCCCTGGCCCGCCTCGCCCCCGAGCGCGCCGCGGACTGGGCCCTGGCGGTGCAGCCGTTCGACCCGGTGGCCACGGGCGCCACGGGCGCGGCGGTGCGCACGCCGAAGCAGCTCGCCACGGACGAGGCCCGCCGCCTGGCGCTGCCCTCGCTGCTGGCGGACAAGCAGCTGGAGCCGCTGCGCCCGCTCGCCACGCACAAGGACGAGACGGTGCGGCAGGATGTGTGGGCCGCGCTGGGCCGGCTCGGGGGCGCCGAGGCCGCCGAGGTGCTGCGCGCCCAGGCCTTCGACAAGACGCAATCCGTGGAGCTGCGGAAGGCCGCCTACCGCGCCCACAAACGAGCCCTCCGTGCCGCCGAGCGCGCCCGGAAGGAAGGGAGCCAGCCGTGAGCACCGCCACCCACCACGCCGTCGAGCTGCGCTACGCCACCACGAGTGACGTGGACGCTGGCGCCAACGCCTCGCGCGTCCTGCTGGCCCTGGAGGGCTCTCGGGGCACCGTGGGCGTGCGAGGCCGGGTGCGCGAGCCCGCGCTCTTCCGGGACTCGCTCGCCGCCATGCTCGGCATCCTCGCCAGCGACTTGCGCTACCGGGGCAAGGACCGCACCGCCTACCTCGCCTACCTGATGAAGCAGGGCAAGCGCGCCACCGCTCAAATCTGGGAGGCGCAGAAGGCCTTCCTGGACCAGTCCCTGGAGGGCGAGCAGAAGGCGGACGCGGTGCTGGACCCCGTGCTCACCGTGGACCCGGACCAGGTGTCGCTGGAGGTGTTCTCCCGCGACGAGAGCGCCTATGCGCGCCTGTCCTTCGACAACGCGCTCTTCGAGGGCCGCGAGGCCGCGCACGGCTCCACCTTCCTGGACGTGCCGGGGGACCTGCTGGCCAAGGTGGACCGGCTGCGCACCTACGTACCGGTGTCGCTGGAGGCCCACGTGGCCCTGCCCGCGCGCACCGCCGAGTCCCGCGCCCCGCGCAACGTGGAGGTGCCCCACGCGTGGCTGCGCGGCTTCCTCCAGGTGCAGTCCGCCGCCACCCTGCCGGCGAGCACCTGCACGCTGGCGCCGATTGATTTGTACAACCTGCTCGTCGCGCTGCGCACCCGGCAGGCGAAGAAGGCCCCGCGCGCGCTGCGCTTCGAGCTCGTCCCCGGCGCGCAGCCCCGGCTGGTGGTGGAGCCGTGGGAGCTGGTGCTGGAGTGCCACGGGCCGAAGTACCAGGGCAGCACGCCCGCGGTGGTGCGCACCTTCGGACGGCAACGGCTGGCGGCCCTCGCGCGCCTGCTG
>NZ_DASVSO010000774.1:0-4922 GCF_036388035.1 Archangium sp. | reverse complement strand
CGGCCTGGGCTCGCAGGCCAACAGCACGGGCGGCGTCCTGGACCTCGTCAAGGGCCTGATGAGCTCGCGCAAGAACGACACGTCTCCCGCCGCGCAGGGCGACAAGTACAACCTGAGCCAGTTCGCGGCCTTCAAGGTCGCCGACCTGCTCCGCGCCGCCGCCTGATCGGCCCGGCTCCGCTTCACTTCACGGGGTGCACGCTCATGGGCGTGCACCCCTTTTTCTTTCCTCTCGGTCGGAAGTGAGCGGGTTGCCTCAGAACGTCCCGCTCAACCGAAGCCCGGCACCGTTGGGGCCCAGCACCGGGGAGAGGCGGGCCTGGATGGAGGAGGTGGTGGGCGCGGGCGTGACGGGCGTCCCCTCTTCGGAAAGCCCCAGCTTCCCCTTGAGCTTCTTGTTGTAGCCGTCGGCCAGCTCGCGTGCCTCGCTGGGGGTGACGGGGTGGGGGCTCATCAGCAGGCCCCACGACAGGACGCCAATGCCCACCCCCGAAATGCCGATGCCCATCAGGACCGTCGTCCTCTTCTCGTCGAAGCTCTGACGGTTGCGCTCAAAGCAGGCGTCGAAGCCGGGCGAGAAGACATTACACTCCTCTCTCTTGGCGGTGATGGCGGTGACGGAGAGGATGCCTCCGCCCAGGAGGGCCGCCCCGCCCAGGACGCTCACGACCGTCTTGGTGATCATCTTGTCCTGGTAGACCTGCGCCAGGTCGTCACGGCCCACCAGCTTGTAGAGGGCATCGCCCTCGAGCGGCTTCTTGAATTTGCCGACGAAGGGCATGGTCCACTTGGACAACACGGAGCCAGTCCCCGCGTTCACGGCGACGACCTCGTCGAAGCCGATGTACTGCTGCTCGTATTGCTCCGTCGGATTCGCATTTGGCACGGTCGGCGGCGCGGGCGCCCTCGGCGCGGGCGTGGCGGCCTGCTGCTGCTGGGGCGCCTGGGTCCTGGCGGAGAGCGCCGTCCCCGCTACCGCGGAGAAGGAGCCATGTGACTGGCCTGTCGTGTCGTACAGGGTCACCACCGCCTGGGTCAGCGCGCCGGAGGCATCCGGGAAGAGCCGCAGCACCATCACGCGATCCACGGGGAAGCCCGCGCCACGCTGGGCGATGGAGGCATCATCCAGCTGTGCCACCTGACCGAGCGCCTGGGCATTCATGACCAGCAGGGCCTTGCCGCTGGCCCGCAGCGCCGAGGCCAGGGCCAGCTCCGCCTGGGCGAGCTCCGGCGAGGCAATCCCGGCGGGCACCAGCAGGTAGCGGGCCGGCGCGTCGCCAAGGTGCGTCGCCAGGGCATCCGCGGGGAAGGTGGTGCCCCAGGTGGAGCTCTCGGCGGCGAGCGCGGAGGCGGGGGCGGTGGAGAGCAGCAGGACGAAGGCCACGAGAAGAGTGCGAGGCAAGCGAACGGCTGCATACGGGATGTGGCCCGTGGCGAACAAGCCCACCCACTCCACAACGAAGAGACCCTCTGACTCAGGGCCCTCCGTGTCGAGCACCCGGGTGCGGATGAAGCCCTTGGGGTGCCGAGAAGGGTGTCAGAGCGGCCGCGCTCGTCCTCCGGGAGGGAACGCCCCGGAGGACGAGGCCTCTACCGCAGCGGAAGGCCTAGCACTCCGGGGAGAACTGGCGGTAGGTCGACGTCGTGCCCCAGCTCATCCACATGCCACACGAGCAACCCCGCTGGCCGATCATCTGGGTGTAGCTCGCGTCGCGGTAGTACGTGTACAGGGTGTCAGCGCTGGCGGAGCAGTCGGGCAGCTGAGCTTCCTGCGTGGACAGCTCGGTTCCCTCTTCCGGCTCCAGGGGGGCACCACAACCCACCATCAGCGCCGTCGCCAACAGACCACCAACAAAGCTCAGTCGCATGCGGCCTCCGTTACGGTTATTCCCCAAACCATAACAAAAACACGTATTGGTTGGAATAAGAGAAATTAAATTTCAGTGCCGCCATCATAATGAAGGCAGAGCTGACGGGCCCCTGCTCTGCATGATCCCCGCCATGCACCACTCTCCGTGACTCGTTCCGACAGCTCGCGCTCCACGAGTCGCCCTACGAGTCGTCTGACACCTTTCCGGCAAGCGTAGGAACGGCTTGGACCTTTAGGCGACTGCCAGGAACCGTAGATCAAATGCCATGCAGAGGGCTAAATTGCGAAGCATGGAAACGGAAGTTCATTCGCCTGCCAACACGACATTCATCAGCAACCTTTCCAGGCTGAAGGGGCTACTCAAAGCACTCCGGGTAGACAGCAAGGAGCTTGACGCCGAGTTGGTACGCTCCAAGGCGACGGGGGACTCGCAAAGGATCTCGGCGCTTGAACGGCGTGTGGCCAGACGGAACGCCAATCTCGCGTTTGTGTTCGAATGGCACTGCGCTATGCTGGTGACCTTTGCTGAGACGTACCTGCAGGATGTCCTGGTCTTTTTCTCGGGTTTAGACACGCAGTTACTGAATGACTCCGAGCAGAAGGCGAGTTATGGTGATATCCAGGCTTCGCGTTCGCTGGATGATCTTGCGGAGCAATTGCGGATCAGGTGGGCGCGGAGCTGGGTGGATAAAGGGGGGCCCGCCCTATGGATCAACAGACTGCAGCGGATGGGTGCTTCTTCATACCCGAAGGAGTTGGCCGAGCAGTTGGAGGAACTGTGGGGGATACGTCACGTTATCATCCACCGAGCTGGACTGGTAACGTTGGATTTCTGCCGTAGGCATCCACAGTTCGGATTGGCACCTGGTGAGCCCATCCAGCTCACGCAGGATCGGGTCGCCCGTTACACGGACGCCGTATCGCAGTTCGTTTCAATCACGGATTCCTACTTCGCAAACCGCTACAGAGGTCTTCTGAAGGACAAGCAGGCTAACTAAGCAATGGAACCCTTGGCTTTGCTCTCTCAAACGGGGGCAGAGCCGAAGCCACAAGAGGCGAGCCCCGTGCCTGAGGCAGCGGCGAAGGCCCGGCGTAGGTGTCAAAGGACTCGTTCCCGAGACCTCGCGCTCCACGAGTCGCCCTACGAGTCTCAGACACCACCTCCGGGCTTGGAATGTGATTGAGAAGGGCTAGAGCGTATCGTCGAACAGGATATCTGGCAGTGAGCGAGACTCGATCCAGTCCCCTGTGTCGCGCCGGACGAATTGTCGGCACAAGGTGATGATCTTGGAGCGGTCCCCCAATCGGACCTTCTGGCGTTCAACCGCGGTTCTTCCGACGATGGCTTTGGCCTTGAACCCGGAGCTCGAGAGAAAGAGCCCTGCCTCCACAGGGTTCCTGACCACCACATCGAAGAAGCTCTTCAGCTCTTTCGTTCCGGGACAGGACGGGGCAGTCCAATGCTTGACCTCGACGAGGAAGATGGCGCGCTTGTCGTTCTCCGTGCAGGCAAGTTCCAGGTCGAATCCCCCGTCCCGCGCCAGGGGTGTATGCCGCGTCTCGAAGCCCAGCTCCTCGAAGATCTCGCGGAGCATCCTCTCGAGCTCAGGCCAGTCCAGTTCCCCAAGTCCGGCAGGGAACCTGGCAATCCACTCGACAATCCGCCGCATCGTTCTTCGCAGGAGGAACGCTCCATAACCAGGGCCCGATCGGTCCGGCGGTTCGCTGTCCTCCTCAACCAAAAGCCTCTTGTCGAAGAAGTCGAAGACCTTGAAGTGATCCTTGTCGGGGTAGAGCACTCCCCTCCGCATGCCACGCCCGATGAGCTGCTCGAAGACAGCCTGGCTCTTCACGGGTCGCAGAATCACGAGGAACTCAACATCCGGGAGATCGACGCCTTTCAGGAGGAGTTCCACGGTGACCACTACGCCAGGGACCATTTCGTGGCGGAAACGGCGGAGGTACTCCTGCCACTTTTCGACGCGGCTGGTGATTTTGTAGACGAAGTCGTCCCCACGGCCGAAAACCTCGCGTGCGATCGCCGTGAGTTGATCCGCATGCGACCTGCCGGCGAGATCGTTCGCCGCAAAGATGAGCGTCTTCGGAAAGCGACCGTATTCCCGTTCGTGCTCATCCGCGTATGTCTTTATTTCTTCGAGGATGCACCGAGCTAGCTTCGGGGACGTGAGGTTCGCATTGAACTGCTTGGTGTCGAATCGCCGCCCATCTTCGAGTGATTGATGTCGCGAGTGGTGGGCCCTGGGATCGATGACCTCGACGAGATTGCCTTCACGGGTGAGGACGTTGTTCTTCCGGCCCTTGGAGCGGGACTTGACCATGTCATAGTCGACGAGAACCCCGTCGGCTACAGCCTGTGCATGGGTGTACTCGAAGGCCGTATGCTGGAAGTACGCCGCCGTACCGGGTTGCTGTGTTGCGGTGAGCCCGATCTGGATGGCATCGAAGTACTCCAGTACCGATTGCCAGGCTGAGACCTCTCCTGACGTGGAACCGAGCAAGCAGTCATCAGCGACAATCAGATCGAAGGTCCGGCGAGAGAGGCCGAGCCGACCAACGCCTGCCTCGCTATATGCCTTATCGGGATCGGAATGGCCCTTGTCGCCAAGCACGGAGGCCACCATGCGCTGGACCGTGCAAACGTAGACAAAGACATGCCCGGGCAATGTGCTGGTCTGCGGGTTGAGGAGTTCGTAGATCTCAGTGAACTTCCTACCGGGCTCTACCTCGAATGATGAGAACGCAGACGCCCATTGGTCCGCCAAGGCCAGATTATTGACGAGGAAGAGCGCACGCCGGACGAGTCCGGCCTTCATGAGCCGGAAAACCTGGTTCACCATCATGACGGTCTTGCCGGTGCCAGGTGCCATCTTCACGAGCAGGTGCCGCTTTCGCTCCGCCAGCGCGCGCTCGATGGCTGCATTGGCCATCATCTGGTAAGGATATAGGTGAGGATTGTCGTGCGGCAGCCGAAGAAACCGCTCACAGTCCGCATCAAAATCCATGATGGAGCCGAGTCCCGCGACCCGGGCCT
>NZ_DASVSO010000773.1:0-17889 GCF_036388035.1 Archangium sp. | reverse complement strand
AGGCTGTGGTAACGGTCAGCTCGAAGCGGACGAAGAGTGCGACGACGGCAACAACAAAAACGACGACAATTGCGTCCAGTGCAAGATGAACTTCTGCGGCGATGGGTTCATCGACAGGCAGAGCCCGCACGTCGAGGAGTGTGATGCCACGGGAGAGTCCGCGGGCTGCAACATCGACTGCACGCTGGCACGCTGCGGTGATGGCATCGTCAACCTCACTCGGGGCGAGGTATGCGATGACGGCAACGGCGAGTCGTGTGGCACCTGCGGTGCCGGATGCACAGCGCGGAAGGAGCCAAAGCCCGCGACTGGCAGCATCATCGCCCTGCCCGGCAAGGACATCAAAGATGGCGACGAACTCACCATCAGTGACGGCAAACTCTCGCTGACCTTCGAGTTCAACACGGGCGCTATCACGAAGCCAGGCAACGTTGCCATCGACATCAACTCCTCGGACGATCCGGACGAGGTAGCCGATGCCATCAGGCAGGCCATTCAGTGGGAATCTAGCCGCTTCGCTATCAGGGTGCCTTCCGTGTCTTGGAACGTCGTGGAGCTCAAGAACGACAAGTCGGGCATCTCCGGCAACGTACTCATCACTGAGTCGGTCTCGAAGGAGGGCTTCAAGGTGAACGGAATGTCCGGCGGTAGCGGCTATGATTGCAAGCTGGGCGTGGGGTGCAGGAGCGACGCGGATTGCAGCTCCGGTCGGTGCCGGCAGGGAGTCTGCAAGTGATCGCCCGACGCGGGGCGACTCAGCCGTGCCGGCCCGAGCGGACGACCCGGGCCTGCAGCCGCTTGTAGAGCTCCATCACCAGCCGGAGCTCCTCCGCGGTCCGCTGCTCGATGGCGGCGTAGTCGCGGCTCTCGTAGCGCTCCCACACGCCCTTGCTCGAGCCCTTCAGCTCGCGCAGCCCGAGCCGCCCCGCCATCTCCTTCGTCGTCTTCGGGTAGAGGACGGGCTCCTCGGGGAAGAGGAAGCTCGCCTCGTTGGCCAGGTCGATCGGCCGGGCCTTGAAGAAGACCTCGAAGAGCTCGGCCGGATCGGCGATCTCGTTGAAGAGGGAGCGGCAGTAGAGCGCCGGCAGGTCGAACTTGGCGATGCCCGCGCCACAGACGACCAGATCCTTCGCCGGCTTGCCGAGAATGCGCACCCCCTCGTCCCGCTGCCGCTGCCACTCCTGCTCGAAACGCGCCTTGATGGCGCGGAGCAGCGCGGCCTCGGACTCGAAGTTCCAGAGCCACAGGCCCTGGACCTCCGGCGTCTCCGGGATGGGGTCCTCGAAGCGCTTGCTGAAGAAGCAGCCTCCGAGCAGCAGGTGGCTCGGCCTCGCCGGATTGACGACGAGCGAGCTCAGGCTCGTGGCACGGTCGCTCGGAGGCGCATAGGCCTCCAGGTCGAAGAACAGCATGGCCACCTCGTCGGGGAGTTCACCGCCGAGGCGCAGGCTACCACGGGGCCCTCCCGGGTAGCCTTTCGTGACTCGCGGCCGCTACTCGGTCCGCACGGCCTGACGGGAGCCGCCGGCGCCGTCCGAATCGCGCTCGTCGCGCTTGCGCGCGCCCTCGAGGATGGACTTCGCCCCGGGCGGGATGCCACCCGCGGCCTGCTCACCCTCCTGCGGCAGGGCGCTGACGGGCGAGAGCGGCTCGTGGCCACGCGCCGCGTCGTTGGTAGCCATGACGGGCATGTCCTGGTTGCTGCCGCACGCGGGCGCGGCGATGAGGGTGTCGCGCACCGGGTCGCCGTAGCCGGCGATGAGGGCGGGCGTGGAGGGGTTGTTCCACCCCGAGCCCACCGTGCGGGCCACCTTGAAGTGCAGGTGGGGGCCGCAGGACCAGCCGGTGTTGCCCGAGTAGCCCAGGAGCTGCCCCTTGCGCACCTGCTCGCCGGGCTTCACCACCACGGCGCTGAAGTGCAGGTACTGGGTCTCGACGCCCCCGTCGTGGGCGACGACGACGTAGTTGGCGTACTGCGCCATCTTCGGATCGCAGGCGCCCTGGTTGCTGTCGCCGCGGGCCAGGCGCACCACGCCGTCCTGGGCGGAGACGACCGGCGTGCCCACGGGCATGCGGAAGTCCCAGGCGTAGGTGTCGTTCTGCAGGTGGCTGCCCGTGTCGTGGCCTTGGCTCACCGGGAACACACGGCCACAGGCGAAGGGGACGCCCATTTCAGGCGCCACCGTGTTGCGGGCGGGGGGGACTGCCGGAGCGGAAGCGAGAAGGAAGAGCGTGGGCAGGATCATGGGTGGGCGGCGCGGAAACGACGGGAGGCCCCATCACTATTCCATTTCTTTTCCCCTGCTTCCCTCCCCCCTCTGCTCGCCCGCTGGCTTCGGGAACAACCCGCCGAGCCATTCTGTTGGCGGCCCCGCTCGGGAGCCCCGGGCGAGGGGGAGCACACGACATGCGGCGAGAAACTCGAGGGACGCGGTGGGTGGCCGTGGGCCTGGCACTCTGGATGACGGCCTGCCGGACGGCTCCGGAGACACCCACCTCCGCGGAGTCCCGGGACACGGTGGCCTTCGTGGACGTGAACGTGGTTCCCATGGACTCCGAGCGCCTGCTCGCCCACCAGACGGTGGTGGTGCGGGGAGGTCGCATCGTGTCGCTGGGGCCGGTGGACTCCACGTCGGTGCCGTGGGGCGCGGTGCGCGTCGAGGGCCAGGGCCGCTACCTCATGCCCGGGTTGGTGGACATGCACCTGCACCTCGTGCCGGGCGTGGGCGAGCCCGAGGACCCCGCGGGCCAGGTGCTCGCGCTGCTGCTGGCCAACGGCGTCACCTCGGCGCGGGCGCTGGGCGGCCCCAAGGACACCTCGCTCCAGGTGCGTGACCGGGTGGCGCGCGGCGAGGTGCTCGGGCCCACGCTGCACGTGGCGGGCCCCTCGCTCCACGGCAAGTCGGTGCAGGGCCCGGAGCAGGCGCGCCAGCGGGTGCGCGAGTACAAGGCGGCGGGCTATGACGGGCTGAAGACTCATGGCTATCTGGGCCGCGAGACGTACGATGTGATGATGGCCGAGGCCCGCGCGCAAGGCCTCCGGGTGAGCGGCCACGTCACGCCGGAGGTGGGGCTCGCCCACGCGCTGGAGTCGGGACAGCAGATCGAACACCTGGACGGCTACCTCAACGAGCTGCTTCCGGAGAATGACGCCGCGCGGGCCGAGGTGGGCCAGGTGGAGGTGGGCGACGCGCTGGACCGGATGGACCCGGCGCGCATCCCCGCGCTGGCGGAGGCCACGAAGAAGGCGGGCGTGTGGAGCTCGCCCACGCTGGCCCTCTTCGAGACAGTGACGAGCCCCGAGGGCGTGGAGCCGCTGCGTGCGCGCCCGGAGCTGCGCTACGTGCCGCAAGCGGCGGTGAAGGCCTGGACGCAAATGGTGTCGAACGACCGTCAGATGGCCGAGGCGCCAGCGGAGCGCAAGCGCCGCTTCGCCGAGCTGCGGCGGCAGGTGACACGCGGGCTGTACGCAGCGGGGGCGAAGCTGCTGGTGGGCTCGGACTCGCCGCAGCTCTTCATGGTGGCGGGCTTCGCGGTGCACCGGGAGATGGAGGCGCTGGCGGCGGCGGGAGTGCCCACGTACGGCGTGCTGGAGGCGGCCACGCGAAACGCGGCGGAGTACCTCGGCGAAGCGGACACCTGGGGCACGGTGGCCGAGGGCAAGCGCGCGGACCTGCTGCTGCTGGACACCAACCCGCTGGAGGACGTGAAGCACACGCGAGACGTCGCCGGGGTGATGGTGCGCGGGCACTGGCTGCCACGCAGCGAGCTGGACCTGCGGCTGGAGCGCACGGCCGTGGCGGCGAACGCGCCTCCGCCGGTGAAGAAGAGCGTGGCCCCCGACGCGTCGCCGGCCCCATGATGAGGTGAGCGGGAGGGACACATGGCGCGCATGGACAGCTTCGTGGAGTACACGCTGGAACTGCTCGAGCCCCTCGGCTCCGTGCTGGCGCGCGCCATGTTCGGCGGCTGGGGCCTGTACCTGGGCGGGCGGATGTTCGGCCTGATCATCGAGGACCGGCTCTACCTGAAGACGGACGACGCCTCGCGCCCCGCCTTCGAGTCCGCGGGGGGCGAGCCCTTCGTCTACGACGCGGGCAAGGGCCGCAAGCCCGTCACCATGTCGTACTGGACGCCTCCGCCGGACGCGAGCGACGACGCCCACCTGCTGCTGCCGTGGGCCCGCCGCGCGGTGGAGGCCTCCCTGCGCGCCGCCCAAAAGAAGCCCGCCGCGAAGAAGAAGAAAGCGGCTGCCGCGAAGAAGCCCGCCGCGAAGAAGCGCACCCCTCGGCGCGCCTGACTGTCAGCGGTCCGCACTTTCCGCACGAGCCCGGCGCCCTTCGCGGCGGCAGTCGCTATCCTGCCGCCTCTTCCTTCAACGGAGGCAGCACCGTGGCCGCAGATACAATCTTCTCGAAGATCGTCCGAGGCGAGATTCCCTGCCACAAGGTGTGGGAGGACGACCGGCACCTGGCCTTCCTGGACATCCGTCCGATGAAGCCCGGGCACACGCTCGTCATCCCCAAGGTGGCGGTGGACTACCTCTTCGACATGGACCCCGAGGCCTATGGCGCGCTGATGCAGGCGGTGCGCACCGTGGCGCGGTTGCTCAAGGAGCGCACCGGGTGCCAGCGCGTGGTGGAGATCGTCCTCGGCTACGAGGTGCCCCACGCCCACGTGCACCTCATCCCCACCAACGCCATGGCGGACCTGCCGCCGCTCGCCGGCAGTCCGGGGGACCACGGGGAGCTGGCGAAGCTCGCCGCCCGCCTCCGCGGTCCGTGAGCCCTGTCCGGAAATGGGAAGGCGTCCCAGAAGTGGAACTGACGCGCCGGGACGAGCGGACGGCGGTGACGCGTGGCAGGCTGCGAGCCCTCAACCCGATACACGAGGGACTCCGTGCAACAGAGCCTGAAGCCGGCCATCGCCGCGCTGTCGCTGATGCTGCCGCTGACGTCACTGGCCGGTGCCAAGGGCGCCGTGCCTCCGCCGCCCGTCGCGGCGAAGAAGGCCGTGGTGGACACCTACCACGGCGTGAAGGTCGACGACCCGTACCAGTGGCTCGAGAAGAAGATCGACGACGCCGAGGTCCGCCAGTGGGTGGACGGGCAGACCGCGCACATGCGCGCGGTGCTCGACAAGCAGCCCTCGCGCGACGCCATCCGCGCCCGCCTCACCACGCTGATGACCCACAAGTCGCCAGCCCACTACGCCATGGTGCAGAAGGGCGGCGTCTTCTTCGCGATGAAGTTCCAGCCGCCCAGGCAGCAGTCCACGCTGGTGGTGCTGCCCTCGCTGGAGGATCCCTCCAAGGCGCGCGTGCTGGTGGACCCGGTGGAGGTGGACCCGAGCGGCAAGACGACCATCGACTTCTTCGTCCCCTCGCTGGACGGCAAGAAGGTGGCGGTGTCGCTGTCGAAGAACGGCACGGAGAGCGGTGACGTCACCGTCTACGACGTGGCCACCGGCAAGCCGCTGCCCGGCGAGGTGGTGCCCCGGGTGAACGGCGGCACGGCGGGCGGCAGCCTCACGTGGAACGGGGACGGCTCGGGCTTCTTCTACACGCGCTACCCGCGCGGCGAGGAGCGCCCGGCCGAGGACCGCGACTTCTTCCAGCAGGTGTACTTCCACAAGCTCGGCACGCCGACGGACCAGGACACCTACGAGCTGGGCAAGGACGCCCCGCGCATCGCCAACTACCAGCTCAAGACGTCCGATGATGGCACGCACGTGCTCGCCATCCTGGGCAACGGCGACGGCGGCGAGTACGCGCTCCACCTGCGCGGGCCGCAGGGAACCTGGACGCAGCTCTCCAGGTTCGAGGACAAGCTCACCAGCGCGACCTTCGGGCAGGACGGCGCGCTCTACGCGCTCTCGCGCAAGGACGCCCCGCGCGGCAAGGTGCTGCGCCTTCCGCTCGCCACGCCGTCGCTGGAGAAGGCCACCGTGCTCGTCCCCGAGGGCCAGGCCTCCATCGCGAGCTTCCGCCCCACGGCCACCCGCCTCTACGTGCAGGAGCAGCTCGGCGGCCCCTCGCAGATGCGCATGGTGGGCCTGGACGGCAAGGACCTGGGCGTGGTGCCCACCCCGCCCGTCTCCTCCGTGGGCGGCGTGGTGCCCCTGGGCGGTGACGACGTGCTCCTCTTCAACAGCAGCTACACCGAGCCGCTCTCCGTGTACCGATACGGCGCCAAGGACGGAAAGCTGGCGAAGACGGCGCTGGGCCGCACCTCGCCCGTGGACACCCGCAACGTGGTGGTGGACCGCGTCATGTGCACGTCCAAGGACGGCACCCAGGTGCCGCTCAACATCCTCCACGCGCGCGGCACGAAGCTCAACGGCAACAACCCCACCCTGCTCACCGGCTACGGTGGCTTCAACATCTCCCTCTCCCCGGGCCTCAACCCGCTCAACTTCGCCTTCATCGAGCAGGGCGGCGTGGTGGCCATCGCCAACCTGCGCGGCGGCTCCGAGTTCGGCGAGGAGTGGCACGCCAACGGCTCGCTCACGAAGAAGCAGAACGTCTTCAATGACTTCTACGCCTGCGCGAAGCTGCTGGTGGACAAGAAGTGGACGAAGCCCGAGCGCCTCGCCATCCAGGGTGGCAGCAACGGCGGCCTGCTCATGGGCGCGGCCCTCACCCAGCACCCGGAGATGTACCGCACCGTGCTCGCGCACGTGGGCATCTACGACATGCTGCGCGTGGAGCTCACGCCCAACGGCCAGTTCAACACCACCGAGTACGGCACGGTGAAGAACCCCGAGCAGTTCCAGGCCATGTATGCCTATTCGCCCTACCACCAGGTGAAGGACGGGGTAAAGTACCCCTCGGTGCTCTTCACCTCGGGCGAGAACGATCCGCGCGTGGACCCGTTCCACTCGCGCAAGATGGTGGCCCGGCTGCAGGAGGCCACGGGCTCCAAGCGCCCGGTGCTGCTGCGCACCAACAACATGGGCCACGGCATGGGCACCCCGCTGGCCGAGTCGATTGAAGAGGAGGTGGACGTCTACGCCTTCCTCTTCAACGAGCTGGGCATGAAGTACCGGCCGGTGAACGGCAAGGTGGCTGCCCCCGCGTCGAAGTAGCCCCGCGGAGCCGCTCCCCTCTCCCGCGTGGGAGAGGGGGGTTCCACGGGTTCAACTCACGAGGCTCAGGCGGCGCGCGTCTCGCCGCTCTTCTCGGCCTCGCGGTAGAGCTCCTCCACCGCCTCGTTGTACTTCTTGAGCACGCTGCGGCGCTTGAGCTTCAGCGACGCCGTCAGCATGTCGTTGCCCACCGAGAAGTCCTCGCTGGTGAGCAGGAAGCGCTGCGGCTTCTCGTAGCCCTTCACGCTCTTGGTGTACTCGGTGATCTGCTCCCGGAAGAGCTGCTGCACCTCTTCGCGCTTGAGCAGCTCGGGGATGGAGGTGGTGTCCAGCCCCTTCTCCGTCGCCCACTTCTTCAGCGAATCCATGTCCGGGACGATGATGGCCACGTTGAAGGGCTTGTTCTGCCCGTGCACCATCGCGTTGGTGATGAAGGGCGAGAGCTGCAGCGCCTGCTCGATGGGCACCGGCACCACGTACTTGCCGTTCTCCAGCTTGTACTGCTCCTTGATGCGGCCGGTGATCCACAGGTACCCGTCCTCGTCCACGAAGCCCATGTCGCCGGTCCGGTAGCCCCCGTCGCCGGTGAAGGCCTTCGCGTTCTCGTCGGGCAGGTTGTAGTAGCCCATCATCACGTTGTGGCCGTGGACCACGATCTCCCCCTGCTTCGCATCGCCCGTCTGGCTGGTGTCGATCTCCACGCGCGTGCCGGGGATGGCCTTGCCCACCGAGCCAATCTTGCGGTTGGCCGGGTAGTTGGCGGTGGCGATGGGCGACGTCTCGGTGAGGCCGTAGCCCTCGTAGACGGTGATGCCAAGGTTGTCGATGAACTCCGCCACCTCGCGCGAGATGGCCGCGCCGCCGCTGAAGGCGTACTTCATCCGGCCGCCGAAGCGCGCCCGCACCTTGGAGAAGACGACCTTGTCGAAGAAGGCATGCTGCACGTCCACCAGCACGCTGCTCTGCTTCTTGTCCGCCAGCTCCCGGCGCTGCTTGGCCACCTCGAGGCCCCGCATGAAGAGCATGCGCTTGACGGGGGACTCGGCGGCCAGGCGCTTCTGCAACCCGTCATAGATGCGGTTGAAGATGCGCGGCACCGAGAAGAGCAGCGTGGGCTTCACCTCGTTGAGGTTGTCGATGATCTTCTCCACCGCCTCGGCGATGCCCATGGAGGCACCCATGGAGAAGAGGCCGTGCAGTTCCACCGTCTGCCCGAAGACGTGCGCCCAGGGCAGGAACGCCAGGGAGCAGTCCTCGGCGGCCATGGGGAAGGTCTCGTGGATGGCGGCCACGTTGCGCGCCATGTTGCTGTGGCTGAGCATCACGCCCTTGGGGTTGCCCGTGGTGCCCGAGGTGTAGATGAGGCTGCACAGGTCCGCGGGCTTGGGCGAGATGACGGGGACGGGCGTCTCGGCGCCGCGGCGCAGCAGACAGGCGATGCTGTCCGTCTCGTTCTCGGTGCCGGTGAAGCGGATGATGTGCTCCAGCTTGGGCAGATCCGCCTTGAGCCCCTTGAGCTTGGTGGCGATGGAGTCCGTGGCGGCGAACACCAGCTTGGCGCCACAGTCATTGAGGATGTAGTGCCACTCCTTCTCCTGCTGCTGCTCGTACATGGGGACGTACGAGGCCCCCAGCGTGTAGCAGGCATAGGCGCCCGCGGCCCACTCGTGCCGGTTGTTGGAGATGACCGCCACGCGGTCCCCCGGCATCACGCCGAGCTGCGCCAGCCCACCGCGCAGGTCATCCACCATCTGCCCGAAGCGGGCATACGTCATCCACGTCCACTGCCCGTTCTTCTTCTCACCGAAGAGATTCCGGGGGCCGAACTGGGCCGTGCTCTGCAGAAAGATATCGACCAGCGTCTCGAACTTGGGGTTCGCCATGTACTCCGGGCTCCTTGGGTTCAGGGATGTGGGCGGTGTCAAAGGACTCCCCCCCCGATGCCTGGGAAGCCCTGGACGCTACTCCAACTCGCGGCCCTACTGGATGGGTCTCCAAGCATTTTGTGCCGCACCCCGAGTGGAAAAACGCCATGACGCACGGAGTCAGAAGCGCGGGCATGGACCTCAGAACGGCGCGGGGGACTCGAACGCGACGCGCGCGCCGGTGTGGGGATGGAGGAAGGCCAGGGCCTCCACATGGAGCATCAGGCGCGTGGCGTCCCGGCCGTGCAGCCGGTCGCCGACGATGGGGACGCCCAGGCCCTGGGGGTGCGCGGCATGGACGCGAGGCTGGTGGGGGCGAGCCGTGCGGGGCCAGAGCGCCACCCGCGTCCGGGCGTGGGTCCGCTGCATGACGCGCCACTCGGTGAGGGCCCGCTTGCCGCGCAGCGGCAGCTCGACGACACCGTGGTCGCCGGCGACATGGCCGTCGAGCCAGGCGACCTGACGCTCTTCGGCCTCGCTCCGCGCGAACTGCCGCTGGAGCGCCGCGTAGGTGTCCGGGTCCCTGGCGACGAGCAGCAGCCCGGAGGCCTCGGGCTCCAGGAGGTGGACGACTTGAAGCCCCGCTGCGTCCGCGAAGCGCCGCTGGAGACGGACGAGCACGGAGTCGCGCCGCGGGTCATGGCGGCCGGGAACCGATAGCAGGCCCTGGGGCTTGTCCACGACGAGCAGCCACCGGTCCTCATACACGAGCCGAAGCTCCTCCACCGCGAGTGGCACCGCACCCGGGAGCGGCGGTTCGACGGAGAGACCCTCGAGCATGTACGGGAGGACCCGGCCGCACTTGTGCTGACACGCGGGGTAGTACGCGCCCGCGTCCCGCCCGCCCGAGAGAGGCGGCGCGCCCCACCAGAACTCGGCGAGCGCCAGCGGCTCGAGCCCGTGGCGGTAGGCGTGGCCGAGGAGCTTCGGCGCGGCGCAGTCCCCTGCCCCACCGGGAGGCGCCTCGTTCGCGAACAGCGCGCCCAGGGTCCGCGCTTCACCGCGCGCATTCAGCAGCACGTAGCTGTCGGCCATCCGCTGCCAGAGCTGCCGTGAACGCCCGGCGCGCTGGTGCTCCAGCTCCGCTCGACGCGCATCGAGCGCGCGCAGGGCCGACTCCAGGGCCTCTCGCTCCTGATGGTGCGCCTCGTCCAACCGCCCGCGCTCGGCGGCGTCCGCACGGCTCTCCCGCGCGAGCGCCGCACGTCGCTCGTCATCTCCCGCTGCCCCGTCGGTCAGGTGCCGACGCGCATCGTGCCGGAGGCGGCGGTTCGCATCGTGGTGTGCCCGCAGCTCGTCGGCGGCGACGCGGTGCCGCGCGGTCAGCTCGGCGAGGCTCGCGCGCAGCGCCACGGACTCGGCACCGCCGACCAGCTCGGCATGGCGGTCGGCGAGCGCGCGCAGATCGGCCTCACCGGCGGGCCAGAAGGCATCGCGCACGACGGGGTCGAAGAGCGGCGGCACGAACCCCTCGACGTACCAGCGGTCGCCGAGCATGCCCGAGAACCCACACAGGTAGCCCACCCGGCCATCCGGGGCCGAGACGACCAGCACCCCGAACATCTTGCCGCCGCCCGGCGCATCGAGGGCGCCGAGGTCGACTCCACCGGGGAGGTCGCCACGGCGCAGGCGCAGCTGCAACGCCTCCGCGGCCCGGCGCGCCAGGGCCGGCGGGGCGCCCGGAGCGAAGGGACTCGCGAGCCGCACCGGCACCTCGTCTGGGGCCGGCTGCGGATCGAAGTACGTCACGAGCTCCCGCGAAGGTGCCTCGCTCACGTCTAGGGCTCGACCAGGTTGAAGCGTCGCCAGGCGCCACCCCGGAAGCGCAGGAACAGGGCCAGGGCGAGCGCCCCGATCCACACCACCAGCCAGAGCATGGCCACCTCCGCGCCGGCCCCGAAGTGGCGGATGCTGATCCACGCCCCGGGCACGAAGAGCAACCAGGCGAGGAGCAGCCGCATCCAGAGGGTGAAGGCGGTGTCGCCCGCGGCGCGCAGGGCCTCGGCCAGGGTGGTGGCCGCGGCGTCGAAGAGCTGCCACCCCACGGAGATGCGGAGCATCCGCGCGCCGATGGCGAGGAGCGCGCCCGTGGGCTCTCCGCTCGTGAAGGGCGCGAAGACCCGCTCCGGCACCACCAGGAACAAGACCCCCACCGCCGCCTGCCAGCCGCCCGCGAGGAGGAAGGTGAGCCCCACGGCGTGCGGCACCTCGTCCTTCGCATTCGCGCCGATGGCCTGACCCACCACGATGGCGCCCGCGCTCGCCACGGCGAACGACGGCATGAAGGACACCGAGTTGAGCTGCATGACGGCCATCAGCGCCGCCAGCGCGGTGGTGCCCAGCCCCGCCGCCACCACGTTGACGAAGAAGGTGAAGGCCAGGAACTCGAAGAACCAGTTGAAGCCCGAGGGCAGGCCGAAGCGCAGCGTGCGCAGGAGCTCGTGCCCGTACAGGCGGGGCAGCCTCGGTCCCCGCTTCTCGAAGAGGAAGCACGCGAGCAGCCCGAGGAAGCCAATCCCCGAGGAGGCGACCGTCGCCCAGGCCGCGCCCGCGACGCCGAGCGCGGGAAACCCGAGGTGGCCGTCGATGAGCAGCCAGTTGCCCACGACGTTGACCACCATGGACACCACGCTGGCCACCATGGGCAGCCGGGTGTTGCCCAGCCCGGCGTAGTAGTTGGCGAGTGCCTCGAGGCCGACGACGACGAAACCGGCCAGCAGCCGGATGCGCAGGTACTCCCGCACGCCCTCACGCACCTCGGGGGCGTAGCCGAGCAGCTCGAGCCCCGCGGGCAGCAGGGGGATGAGGGCCAGACACAGCAGCTGGGCGAGCCCGGCGATGAGGAGGCCGTAGAAGGCGTAGCGCCGGGCGCCGGCCACGTCCCCGCTCCCGAAGTACTGGGAGGCGAAGGTGGCGACGATGAACACCGTGCCCATGGGCAGGATGAACACCAGCATGGCATTCATGGCGCCCGTGGTGACGGAGGCCAGGGAGGCCTCCCCGAGGTGGGCCACCATGAGCGAGTCCGCGAGCCCCGCCACCACCTGCGTGGAGCGCGAGATGATGATGGGCCACGCCAGCAGCAGCAGCGAGGGAATCGACGCGGCGACGCGTGGGCCAGGACCGCTGGTCATCCCCGACTCCTAGCACGGCCCCCGCTCCTCCAGCATGGCCCGCGTCACTTCACGCCCGAGGACTCCCGCGCCGGAGACGTCTGGAACACCCGCAGCAGGAACACCAGCGAGGGGAGGATGAGGGCCCCGCCCACCGCGAGCGCCACCAGCAGGGCCCGCCGGGTGGCCTCGGGCGCCGCCGCGCCCTGGAGGGTGAGGTCCGGCACCACCAGGAAGGGGTACTGCGAGGCCGCCCACCCGGCCACGATGAGTCCCACCTGCGCCGCCGCCGCCACGCGCGCCAGCCCGAAGCGCCGGGCGAGCAGCAGCCCGAAGGCGAGCACCGCCGCCACCGCCGTCGCCGCGTGCAGCCCCAGCGCGAAGGGCGAGCCCGTCAGCCCCGCCCACACCCGAGGCGCCCCCTCGCGCGCCAGCACCAGCACGCCGAAGGCCGCCAGGAACACCGCCACACCCGCGCCCAGGGCCCGCCTCCGGAAGTCCTCCTGGAGCGCGTGCTCCCGCGTCTCCGCCGTGAGGTACACCGCCGCCAGGAAGGCGAAGAGACACAGGGCCAGCGCCCCCACCGCCAGCGCGAAGGGCGACAGCCAGGGGGAGAAGAAGCCGCTCACCACCACCCGGCCCCGGACCTGGATGTCACCGCTCACCACCGCGCCCACGCACATGCCCAGCAGCGCGGGCGACAGGACGCTCGCCCCGCTGAAGACGAGCCCCCAGCGCCGCTGCACCTTGTCGCCCCGCGCGTCATAGGTGCGGAAGGTGAAGGCCGTGCCCCGGAAGACGATGCCCAGCAGCAGCAACGTCAGCGGCACGTGCAGCGCCACCGACAGCACCGCGAAGGCCGGCGGGAAGGCGGAGAAGAGGATGACGACGCCGATGATGAGCCAGACGTGGTTGACCTCCCACACCGGCCCGAGCGCCTTGGCGATGAGCGCCCGCTGCTCCGCCTTGCGCGGCCCCGAGGCCAGCAGGTCCCACACGCCGCCGCCGAAGTCCGCGCCCCCGAAGAGCGCGTAGAGGATGAAGGCGGCCACCAGCGCGCCGCCCAGCAGCCACGGCTCAGTGGGCATGGGCCACCTCCTCCGACTCATGGCCCGGCAGCGTGCCCGCCACCTGCCGCACCAGGAGGAACGTCACCATCGCCCCCAGGAAGAGGTAGACGAGCGTGAACGTCCAGAAGGGCACCGCCAGGTTCGGCACCGGCGTCGCCGCGTCCGCCGTGCGCATCAGCCCGCGCACAATCCACGGCTGGCGCCCCCACTCGGTGACGAGCCACCCCGCCTCCATCGCCACCACCCCGAGCGGCCCGCACAGCAGCCAGCCCCCCAGCACCCGCCGGCCCTCGGGCCACGCCTTGTGCCGCCAGCGCAGGAAGAGCGTCACCCCCGCCAGCAGCGCCATCGCGCTCCCCGTCCCCACCATCACCTGGAAGGCCAGGTGCACCTTGGCCACCGGCGGCCACTCGTCGCGCGGGAAGTCGTTCAGCCCCTTCACCTCGGCGTTCGGGTCCGCGAACGCCAGGATGGACAGCCCCTTGGGTATCTCCAGCGCGTACGGCGTGGTGCCCGTCTCCACGTCCGGCAGCCCCCCCACGCTCAGCGGTGCGCCCCGCTGCGTCTCGAAGAGGCCCTCGGCCGCCGCCAGCTTCACCGGCTGGGTCCGCGCCACCTCCTTCGCGGATAGGTCGCCCACCAGCGGCTGCAGCAGCGCGGTGACGCACGCCAGCGGCAGCGCGATGGAGAGCGCCTTGCGGTGGAAGGCCGCCCCCGGGTGGCGCAGCAGCACGAAGGCGTGGATGCCCGCCATGGCGAAGGCGCTCGCCTGGTAGCACGCGAGCAGCGTGTGCGCCGTCTGGTGCAGCCAACCCGGGCTGAACATCGCCGCCACCGGGTCCACGTCCACCGGCCCGCCCGGCGTGGGCGTGAAGCCCGAGGGCTGGTTCATGAAGACGTTCACCAGCGTGACGAAGAAGGCGCTCGCCGCGCCACTCAGCGCCACCATCACCCCCGAGAAGAGGTGCAGCCCCGGGGGTATCCGCTCCCGCCCATACAGGTAGATGCCGAGGAACACCGCCTCGGTGAAGAAGGCCGTGCCCTCCAGCGCGAAGGGCAGCCCTATCACCTCACCGTATGTCCCCATGAAGTGGGGCCACAGCAGCCCCAGCTCGAAGGACAGCACCGTGCCGCTCACCGCGCCCACCGCGAAGAGGATGGCCGTGCCCTTCGCCAGCTTGCGGCTGAGCACCGCGTAGTCCGCGTCCCCCGTCCTCCGGGCCTTCAGGTCGCTGAGCACCATCAACAGCGGCAGGGCAATGCCCGCGGCCGCGAAGACGATGTGGAAGGCGAGGGACATCCCCATCTGGGCACGCGCGTAGAGCAGATCCATGGCGAGCATGAATCTGCTTCATACGCGGTTTTCTCGCCATCAATACTTCTTATCGCCCCTAGGCGTGGGCCGGCGTCTGATTGATGCGCAACCCGACGCGCTTCTTGCCCTCGGAGGCCTGGCCGGCCTCGGCGGGCACCAGCGTCTTCACGGCGCTCTTCGCCATGGCCGAGGCCAGCGTGGTGGCGAAGATGAAGACGAGCTTCCGCCCGAGCTCGAAGCCGAGGGGACGCTCCTCGACACGGGTGGCCAGACGGTCCGGGTGCTCCCAGGCGCGCCGCAGGGCCTGCCGGCGATGCTTCCACACCAGCTCCTCGCGGTGACGCTGCCGCCACCAGGAGTAGCCCATGCCCACGACGAGCAGCCCCAGCGCGACGCCGCCCGCCTTCACCAACACGTCGCGGTTCTGCTCGAGGGCCTGGCGCACCTGGTAGCGCACGTCGAGCGCGCGCTCGCGGCGCCGGTCCAGCTCCTTGAGCGTGAGGAGCAGCTCGTCGCGCAGGCGGTCCGCCGTCTTCTCCACCTTCTCTCGGTCGCTCATGCTGGCGGTGATGTGCCCGCCGCCCTTCTGATCCTGCTCGCTCATTGCAGTGTCTCCCGGGTGCGGGCGATGTCCGTCTTCAACCGATCCTGGGTGTGGGGCAGGGGCTTCTTCGGCAGCCGCTTGATGCCCGCGAACGCCAGGCCGCCCGAGAGCAGCAGCAGGAACGCCCCCACCAGCAGCACCCCGAGCCACTCCGCTATCGGCAGCGCCAGCCCCACCGTCACGAGGAGCGCGGCCAGGGCCATCAACCCCAGCACGGCGCCCGCCCCCAGGAGGACTCCCGAGCTGCGCGCCGCCTTCAGCTCCTCCTGCATCTCCTTCTTCGCATGGAGCACCTCGGCCCGGGCCAGCAGCCTCGCCTCCTCGATGGCGTGACGGATGAGCTCCGCCGTGGACAAAGACTCCAGTTGCCTGCGCTCCAGACGCTCCGATTCGTGTTCCACGTCTCCGCCTCCGGCGCATCCGGCGGGCCCGCCCGGGCAGCTCCCAGGCGTGTCCCGCTCTCCTCGCGGAAGGTGGGAGCGGAATGATTCCGGGGGAAGTCTGCCCCCCGGAACATCGCGATGCCCGGTCGCCTGCCCTCAGTGCCCGCTGCGTGCCACTCCGCCGCCCTGGAAGAGCAGACGAGCAGGCAGGAGCGGGTTCACCGCCTCAGCGGCGGCGGCGCTGCTGGGCGAGCGCGGTGGCCAGGGTCTCGCGCACCTGCCGGGCCTGGAAGAGACGATCCGCCGCGTCCAGCAGCGTGTCCGCGTACAGCACGTTCTTGCGCAGCCGCGCCGGAAGGGCGGCCGTGCCCAGGTGCGCGCCCAGGAGGGCCCCCGTGCACGCCGCCGCCACGTCGGCCTCGCCCCCGCAGCGCAGCGTCATCTCCACCGCCTGCCGGAAGTCGTGCGGCGTCTTCAGCGTCGCGTACAGCGCCGTGAGCAGCACCGGCACCACGTGCGGCGGCAGGCCGTCCACGCCCCGGAGCTGGCTGGGCGGCACGCTCACCTTGCGCAGCTGCGCCAGCGCTCGCGCCGTGTCCCACGTCAGCAGGCGGGGCAGGTGCCGCAGCTCCTCGGCCAGCTCCTTGTCATGGGCCGCCGCCGACAGCGCCAGCTCCTCGCAGAACTCCGCGGGCGTCAGCTGCTCGTGCGTCAGCCCCAGCGCCACCGCCTGGGCGAAGGCCGCCGCCGCGCCCGCGCACGTGGGATCCTTGTGCGTCAGCACCGTCAGCACGCCCGCGTCGTGGCGGATGCGCACCCGGCTCTTGCTCTCGAAGAGCCCCACCACCACCGCGCGGCTCAGCACCGAGGGACACTTCACCCCCAGCGGCGCGCCCGCGCTCATCCACGGCGTGCCCTGCGCCAGCTTCTGCAGCGACTCGGCGAGCGGCTTGGGCGGCTGGAGGATGATGCCCTCCTGCCACAGCCACGCCAGGTGCGCCGCCGCGCTGCGCCCGTCCACCTTGTTCTCGCGGATGACGCTCTCGGCCGCCGCCAGCATCAGCTGCGTGTCGTCGGAGAACTGGCCCTTGGCGAACTTCCCCCGAGGCCGCGGCGCGAAGTCCTCCGCCAGTCCCGGCAGGCGCACCAGGCTCGCGGGCGGAACGCCCCGCAGCGGAAAGCCGAGCGCATCTCCGATGGCGAGTCCCAGGAACGCCGCATGAAACCTGTCTTGGCGTTCGGCGGGGGTCAGCGGCATGGGGAGCGGCAAGATAACCGAGCCGCATTCCATGGCTAGCCCCGTCTTGCATCCACGCGCACGGTGCAGGCGCGCTCACGCACAGGTTGCGTGAAGGCGGCTCTCCCACCACAAGGAGGGACGCGGCTAGCCGTCGCGGCCGAGGTTGACAACCGCCTGCAGCCTCGCCACGACCGCCTCGGCGCCCTGGTGCAGGTGCTCGCCGTCCCACAGCGAGGGCGTGGTGTGTCCACCCAATTCTCGCCAGGCCGTCTCCGCCTCGGGGAAGGCGACGTTGCGGAAGCGCACCCGGTCCTCCAGCGCGTAGTCGACGACGTAGCGGCGCGCCACCGCCGAGGGCGGATCGGCGATCAGATGGAAGAGCTCCAGCACGTGCGACGTCACGGCGCCCCCCTCACCCCGCCTCGACGTCCGGCACGGGCTTGAGGAAGTAGTTGGACAGCTTGCGCGGGCTGCGGCGCAAGAGGTCCTCCAGCGTGTACTTGTCCAGCGTGGCCAGGAAGGCGCGCATCGCCTCGTTGAGCACGCCGATCAGCCCGCAGGCCGGGGCGATGGGGCAGGTGTTCGTCTTCGGATCGAAGCACTCCACCACGTTGAAGTCCGGCTCCATGTGGCGCACCACCTGCCCCACGGAGATCTCCGCGGGCGGGCGCGCCAGCACGACGCCTCCGGAGCGACCCGGCCGCACCTCCACGAAGCCGTGGCGGCCCAGCCCCTGCACCACCCGGACGAGGTGGTGCTTGGAGATGCCGTAGGCCTCGCTCACCTCGGCGGTGGAGATGACCCGACCCGGGTTGGCCGCCAGGTACAGCAGCACGCGCAGCGAATAGTCAGCGTGAAGCGTCAGATGCACGAACCGTCACTCCCGCCCCTGCCTGCGGCGGCGGAGCGCTCGGCAGGAACGCATCCGCATGGATGTCCTTGAGCGCCAGTCCGGCGAGGAAGAGCTTCTTCCTCAGGGATAGCACCAGGTCGGGATTGCCGCACAAGAATGCCCTCCAGCCGGCCGGCCGAGGGCATGCCTCCTTGATGAGGGCATCCAAGGCCCCCACCGTCACCCCCACCCGTTCCGGCCCCCGGAGGACACTCGGGCGGTACTGGAACCACGCGTAGCGGGACTGCAGCGCGCGCAGCT
>NZ_DASVSO010000772.1:0-5413 GCF_036388035.1 Archangium sp. | reverse complement strand
CCTACTCGCCGCGTGGTCGAATGCGGGAATCAAGTGCCTGCCTGCTGGTTGGGGGGCCCGTTGTCATCCGGCTTGCAATAGCGGGCCTGCCTGGGCGTACATCCCGTCGCCCCGCGCACACTCCTTATGAGCTCAATCGTTCAACCCGCCCGCGTGCTCCTCGACCCGCTCGATGCGACAGGCGCCGCCGTGGAGGCCCGCCGCTGGCTGTGGCCCCTCCTCCTTCTCGTCGTCTGCGTGTCCGCTTCTGGGACCGCCTTTTCCCTCCGCTGGGACGCCGGCCCCTCGGTGGTGCAGGAGCTGCAGATGAGCGGCAAGCTCGGTCAGGTGACCGAGACGGAGCTGGCCGAGGAGATCCAGACCGCTTCGCGCAAGGCGCTGGTGGGGGGGATCGCCAAGGGCGTCTTCGTGATGCCGCTGCTGGCGCTGGTGCTGGCGGCGGCGCTGTGGGTGGTCGGGTGGCTGTTCGAGACGCCCGCGCCCTTCGCCCGGCTGATGGCGGCGGCGACGCTGGCCCTGCTGCCCATCGCGCTCTACCACCTCATCTTCGCCATCTGCGCGCTGGCGCAGCACTCGCTCTCCCTGGCCCGTGTGCCAGAGCTGGTGCCCTCGAGCCTGGCGGTGCTCGAGGGGTTGACCCCCAAGATGAAGAAGGTGCTGGGGGCGGTGGACTTCTTCAACCTGTGGAGCGTGGGGCTGCTGGGGCTGGGCTTCTCCTCGGCCACGGGCATGCGCCGTCACCGGGCGCTGCTGCTGTGCTTCGTGCTCTACGTCATGTTCGTCGGGGTGTTCTCCATCGGCCTGCCTGAGCTGATGGCCGGAGGGGGTGGCGGGCCGGGTGGCCGGCGCGGTCCGGGAGGTGGGCGATGAGCGCGCTCATGCTCGCGGCGGTGCTCGCCGCCACCCCCATCCGCTTGGAGGATGCCCGTGCCAGGAGCCGGGAGAACGTCCAGGCGCTGACCGCGCTCCTCGAGGCCTCGTCCGCCGAGCAGGACGTGCGCAGCGCCCGCTCCTCCCTGCTACCCCAGGTCGGCTTCCGCGGCACGGGCAGCTACGGCTACCTCGGTCCGCAGCGCGCCTTGATCAACGTGCCGGTGGAGACCCCAGAGGGGGTCGGCTTCGAGCAGCGGGTGGGGCGCAGCCGGGAGTTGACGTCCCCCAACTTCAACCTCGCCCTCTCCGTCTCGCAGCTCGTCTTCGACCGGGCCGCCTGGGCGCGGCTGTCACAGGCCGGCGCGCAGCTGGAGGCCCTGCGGGGCGAGGCGCTCGAGCGGACGGATGCCTCCGAGCTGGAGGGCATCCAGCGCTTCTTCTCCCTCTTCCGCACCCAGGCCACCATCCAGGTGCTGCTGAAGAATGTGGAGCGCAGCGAGCAGCAGCTCGATCGCGCCCGGGCCCTCTTCCAGGCGGGCCGGGTGGGCAAGAGCGAGGAGCTGTCCGCGCTGGTGAACCTGGGCAATGATCGCATCGCCGTGGTGGAGCGGCGCGGGCAGCTCGCCCGGGACCAGGCGCAGCTGGCCACGTGGCTGGCCATGCCGGGGACGGAGGCGCTGGAAGCGGTGACGCCGCCCGGGCTGGACACGATGCCCCCCGCGCCGCCGAGCCTGGAGCAGGCCGTGGCCGAGGCGCGGGCCCGTCGGCCGCTGCTGACGGCGCTGCGCCAGCGGATCCGCGTGGCGGAGTTCCAGCGGAGCATCGTCCACGCGGGCTACCTGCCGCGGGTGTCCGTGCAGGGCACCCTCCAGCGCAGCGGTCCCGAGCCGGAGGCCTTCTTCACCGAGCCCGCGCTCCAGAACTCGGCGAACGTGGGCCTGTCGTTCCAGTGGGACCTCTTCAACGGCTTCACCACCCAGGCCCAGACGCGCCGGGCGGAGTTCCAGACGCGCGTGGCCGAGCTCAATCTCCAGCAGTCGGAGCGCGAGCTGGAGGGCACGCTGAGCGAGGCGCACGTGGCGCTGCAGTCGCAGATCGCCGCCACGGAGCTCGCCGAGGCCAACCGCAAGGCGGCCGCCGACTCGCTGACGCTGGCCACGGAGCGCTACAACGCGGGCGTCAGCTCGACGTTGGAGGTGCGCGACGCGCAGCTCAAGCTCACGCAGGCCGAGCTGAGCCTGCTGGAGAACAGGATTGATGTGGAAGTCGCCCGTTTCGCGCTGATGCGGGCCATGGGCACTCTGGCCCCGGGGGAAGTGAAATGAAGTGGTGGAAGGCTGTCATCGCAGGTGGACTGTTCCTCGGGGCTTCGGCCATCACCGTCGGTGGGTTGAAGGATCGCCCCCCTCCCACCGTGGAGGCGCAGGTGACGAAGGCCCGTAAGGGCTCCGTCACCCGCACCATCACCGGCGCCGGCAAGGTGCAGGCGGCCACCACGGTGAAGATCTCCTCCAACCTCTCCGGCGACCTGACGGAGCTGCTGGTGAAGGATGGGGACCGGGTGACGAAGGGCCAGGTGCTCGGCCGCATCGACCGCAAGCGGTACGAGGCGGCGACGAAGCAGGCCCAGGCGGCGCAGAACGCGGCGCGCTCGGACGCCCAGGTGTCCCAGGTGGAGGCGGACCGCACCACGGCCGAGCTGGGCCGGGTGGAGGAGCTGGGCAAGAAGGGCCTGGCCTCGACGGCCGAGGTGGAGCAGGCGCGGGCGGCCCGGGACTCGGCGGCGGCGCGGCTGTCGTCCGCCCAGCAGCGGCTGGCCCAGGCCTCCGCCGTCTACGAGGAGGCGCAGGGCAACCTCGCCAAGACGACGCTGCTGTCCCCCATCGACGGCAACATCATCGAGCTGTCGCGCGAGGTGGGTGAGCGGGTGCGTGGCTCGGACTTCTCCGAGGACGTGGTGATGACCATCGCCGCGCTCAACGTCATGGAGGTGAAGTTCGAGGTGGGTGAGCACGAGGTGGTGCACCTCAAGCCCGGCCAGCCCGCGGAGATCTCCGTGGACGCGCTGGAGGGCGAGTCCTACCAGGGCTCGGTGGTGGAGATCGCCCAGAAGGCGCTCATCAAGAACCCGGGCACCGAGGCCGAGGTCACCACCTTCCCGGTGACGGTGGCGCTCAACTCGCGGCCGCCGCGCGTGCTGCCGGGCATGAGCGCCGAGGTGCGCATCTCCGCGGAGACGCACAACGACACGGTGCTCGTCCCCATCCAGTCGGTGACGGTGCGTCCGGAGAGGAGCCTGCCGGACTACAAGCCGCCGGTGGAGGGCGGGGGCCTCACGGTGAACCGCCGCGCCGAGACGCTGGCCAAGGTGGTCTTCGTGGTGGACAAGGACAACAAGGCGCAGCTGCGCCGGGTGCGCACGGGCATCGCCTCCGACACGGACCTGGAGATCCTCGAGGGACTCGAGGTGGAGGACAAGGTGGTGGAGGGCCCGTACCGCACGCTGTCCAAGGAGCTCAAGCACGGCGACACGGTGAGCGAGCCCAAGCCGGGTGGGCCGGGCGGTGGCCAGGGCGGGAAGAAGTCGTGAGCGACGGCACCAGCGCCGGGACCCCCCGGCTGATCGACGTCCAGGACGTCACCCGCGTCTTCCACGTGGGTGGCGAGGAGGTGCGCGCGCTGCGTGGCGTCTCCTTTGGCATCAGCCGCGGCGAGTGGGTGGCCATCATCGGCCAGTCCGGCTCGGGCAAGAGCACGATGATGAACGTGCTGGGCTGCCTGGATACGCCCTCCAGCGGGCGCTACATGCTCAACAACAAGGACGTGTCGCGCATGTCGGACGACGAGCTGGCCATCGTCCGCAACGTGGAGATCGGCTTCATCTTCCAGACCTTCCAGCTCCTGCCGCGCGAGACGGCGCTCGCCAACGTGGAGCTGCCGCTCGTCTACCGGGGCATGAAGGCCAAGGAGCGGCGCGAGCGGGCCCAGGCGGCGCTGGCGAAGGTGCACCTGGAGCACCGCATGCACCACAAGCCCAACGAGCTGTCCGGTGGCCAGCGCCAGCGCGTGGCCATCGCCCGGGCGCTGGTGGCCGAGCCCTCCATGCTCCTGGCGGACGAGCCCACGGGCAACCTGGACTCGGCCACGGGCGAGGAGATCGTCCGGCTGTTCGAGGAGCTGCACCGCGCGGGCAACACGCTGGTGCTCGTCACGCACGAGCCGAAGCTGGCGGCGCGCTGCCCTCGGGCCATCCGGCTCAGTGACGGGCAGATCGTCGCGGACGGCCCCGGGCGCCTGGTGGCCCTGGGTGACGGGCACGGGCCCCCGGTGCAGGCCGTGGGGGGCGTATGAACAAGGCGATGCGCGTGGATGTGCTCGAGGGGGCGCGCATCGCGCTCTACTCGCTGGGGGCCAACCGGATGCGCACGGTGCTCACCACGGTGGGCATCGGCATCGGGGTGGCCACGCTGCTGGCCATCGTCGGCATCATCCAGGGGCTCAACAGCTCCTTCGAGAAGCAGCTCGCCTCCCTCGGCTCCAACACCCTCTACGTCTCCAAGTGGCCCTGGGTCATGACGGGCGACTGGTGGATGTACCGCAACCGCAAGAACTTCACCCTGCCGCAGGTGGAGCAGATCCGCGCGCAGTCGACCTACCTCTCCGGCATCTCGCCCATGGTGAGCCGCAGCGCGGACGTGGCCTTCGGCGGCGAGCAGCTCTCGGCGGTGGACATCAACGGGGTGACGCACGAGTACCTCGCCATCGCCGCCTACGAGGTGACGAGCGGGCGCTTCCTCACCGAGGCGGATGACGCCGTCACCCGGCCCGTGGCGGTCATCGGGGCCACCGTGGCGGAGGGGCTCTTTCCGGGGTTGGATCCCGTGGGCCGCACCATCCGCGTCGAGAACCGGCCCTTCCAGGTGGTGGGCGTCCTGTCGCGCAAGGGAAAGCTCCTGGACGAGGACCAGGACCTGACGGTGATGGTGCCCTTCAAGACGTTCTACTCGACCTTCGGCAAGAACCGGGGCTTCAGCATCGCCATCTCCATCGAGCACTCCGAGGACATGCTCAAGGCGGAGGACCAGCTCGTGGGCATCCTGCGGCGCGTGCGAGGCACGCCTCCGGGAGTGCCGGACGACTTCAGCATCAATCGCCCGGAGATGCTGGCGCAGACGTACAACCAGCTCACCGGCGCGCTCTACGGCGTGGCGGTGGGCGTGGGCCTCATCACCATGCTGGTGGGGGGCATCGGCATCATGAACATCATGCTGGTGTCGGTGCGCGAGCGGACGCGGGAGATCGGCATCCGGCGCGCGCTCGGTGCGCGCAAGCGCACCATCGTGTTGCAGTTCCTCATGGAGGCGTCCGCGGTGTCCGCGGTGGGCGGGCTCCTGGGGACGGTGGTGGGGCTGGGGACGGCCAAGGTGGTCTCCCTCATCACCCCGCTGGCGGCGGACGTGCAGCTCTTCACCATCTTTGGCGGCGTGGGCTTCGCCGCCGTGGTGGGGCTGCTGTTCGGCATCTGGCCGGCGGCCCGGGC
>NZ_DASVSO010000771.1:0-12275 GCF_036388035.1 Archangium sp. | reverse complement strand
AACCCCTTCGTGGACGTGACGACGGTGAACCGCTTCCAGTAGCGCCATCCGAGGGCCTGGCGGGCTGGATGCTGGGGGCAGCTCGCGCACGACCGGGGAAGAAGGTGTGTTAGGGCCCACGTCTCCGGTCTCTTCGCTTTCTTCGTGGAGGTTCCAGCTCCGTGTTCGCCTTGTCCGCCACCGCCCTGCTCGGGCTGGCCCTGCTCGCCGCACCCGTGAACGCCGCCGAGCGGATGCCACTGCCCACTTGCGAGGTGGGCACGCGCTACATCGAGTTGGCGGCGGAAGCCCCCAGCAAGCCGCCGGAGGTGTGCATCCGTCCGGAACTGTCCCTCAACCTGTTCTTCAACGCGAAGCTGGCGCGCGTGGACGTGGAGGGGCGGGAGCGGTTCCGCCGCGTGAAGGTGATGGACGACACCCTGACGCTCGTGGCCTCGGAGGCGCTGCACGACGGAGAGCGCGTGCCGGTGACGGTCTACTTTCAGGACGGCGCGGCCCCGATGAGCGCCACCTTCGTGCTGGTGGTCCACCCGTCCCAGGCGGAGCGCCAGGTGGAGGTATCGCGCCACGAGCGCACGCTGGCCTCCCTCCGGCAGGGCGAGCAGCAGGCGCGTGCGGAGGTCCAGCAGTGCCGGGAAGAGAAGGCACGTCTCCAGGCCGAGTGCGGTGGGCAGGTGGGACTTACGGGCCTCATCGAGAATGGGTGGCTCTACGACAAGGACATCGTCGCCAACGTGATTACCCTCAACGTCACCCAGCGTCCGGGAGACTCGCTTGTCATGCGGAGGGTCATCAGCTACCGGGCCGTCGGACCCAAGGGGCGAGGACGAGTGGCCGTGAAGGTGGAGTTGCTCAACACGGGAACGGTGCCCTGGACGCCTACGGGGGCGGCCCTGGTGGGCTCCAAGCGCGAGGCGCTGACGGGGCTGACGGTGTGGCCCCTGGAGGCCATCCCGCCGGGGAAGTTCCAGAGCATTACCGTGGAGATGAACGCGGCGGAGAGCGAGGCCCGAGGCACCTTCGCGCTCAAGCTGTGGGGCGAACAAGGCGGAGCTGCGGGCGTGACCCTCGACGGCGTGACATTCCCCTAGACGTGCCGGGAGGCGTAGGGGGCGTGAGCCCCTTCCGGGTGACACGCTGCTTGACGCTGGCGATGGCGGCCAGGGCCTGCTTCCGCACCTGGTTCCCCCGGCGCATGCGTCGGAGTCGACGTTCAGCATCCTCCACCATCGCCCAGCCCAACGGGGCCTTGGTGGGGTCACGGTCGGCCGCCCACTCCAAGGTTTCGCAGGCAGCGTGCATCCGGTATTCCAAACTCGGATACCCGAGCCGCCGCACGCGGAGCAGCGCCCTGTGGTACTCCACCCAGGTGCGCGCCCGGAAGTGCGCGAAGCTCAAGATGTGATGCGCAACCAACCGTCTGATGTGCCGACGCTCCCACTCCGATCCCGCCTCGCGCAGCAGCCTCTTCTGGAGAGCCATATACTCCCGGCTTCCCTCCGCGAAGGAGGCCGACACATTCTGGAGTAGGGCCACGCTGAGCTTGTCGAACTCCATGGCGACTCGCTGCCAGAAGAACTCGCGGGGGGGTTTCATGGCTCAGGCTCCTGGACACTTCTTCTTGTTCATGCGCTCGGGCCAGAAGCCGTGTCGCGAGCAGTAGACGAAGCAGTCTCGACACTGGGTGGTGCCATACAAGCTACCCGGCTTCTTTCCGATCTCCTCGATGCAGCGGGCGTAGTAATCGGCACACCTCCTCTCCCTGTCCTCTTGACTCTCTTCGTTGTCATCCCGAGCCTCTTCCTTCTCTCCGTCTTCCAGGGATCGGAGCCCGGGCGGGCCAACGTTGATGGGTTCCGACCGCGCTGGGGGCGTCGCACCGCACAGTTCGTACTGGCCGGGGTGCTGCTTGAGGCAACAGGTGACGGTGCTGTCCGTCTGGTTGCACTCCGCACTGTTCAAGGCGAATGACCCCGAGCCGTACCTGTAAGCCTCTGTAGAGGCACACCCCGAGGCCAACACCACGGCGAAGGCGACCGCCATGAACGGAGTGGACAAGTTGTCCGCCCTACCAGGTCCCAAGAAGCGCATGAGCCCTCCCACGGTGGGTTGTCATGCGATCTCTGGACTAAGTCGCAAAGACCATCAATCCAGGTAATGCCATAATTCCTCGTCGCGTGGGGTTATCAACACGTCCAACCGTCTACTGGCCGATCAGCCGGGTTTCAGGTGAGGCGTAGGACTTGAGAACTCCTTGGGATTGCGCTGGGGCACACTCCTCACGCGTTAGCTACCCACTCCAATAGGTTGAGGCAAGCTACCGACTTGCGCGGTTGCCCGGGACTTTTTTCAGGGGGTCATCCGTGTTACCTGAAAGGAACCCATATTACCACGTGAGAACCTAAAAGGTTCAGAGAGGACCCTCGTGAACGATCCATCGACCAACGACCGTTTCCCCATCTACCCCACGGGTCCGGACGGTCTTCTCTTCGAGGGACCCACATACCGCTACACCTTCGTCTCCCCGCTGCTGGACTCGCCGGACCCTATGGCCATCGCCCAGCGCACCCCCGTGAAGGGAGAGGGCGTACCGTGCCGCGTCATCCTCAAGCGGGTACAGATGCCGCCCGAGGACGAGCGCCGCCAGCGCGCCGTGGAGGAAGTGCGGCTCGCCACTCGGCTGCACCACCCGGGTATCGCCGAGGTGTATGGGCTGGAGGAGCACGAGGGCACGCCCTACGTGGTGCTGGAGCATTCCCCGGGCATCTTCCTGGCGACGGCCATGGAGACGGCGCTGCTGCTGGGCAGGACGCTCGCACCAGCACATGCCGTCTACATCGCCGCCGAGGTGGCCGACGCGCTCCACTACGCCTGGACCAGCCAGGGCGAGGATGGCCAACCGCTCCACCTCGTCCACCGGGCCGTGAGCCCTACGAGCATCCGGTTGGAACTCAGCGGTCGGGTGACGCTCACCGACTTCGGCGTGGCGTACTCCCGGATGGTCGGCCGGTTGGACACGCCCTCCAAGGTGCTACGTGCGGAGCTGGCCTACGCTGCCCCCGAGGTGATGCGCCGCCAGAAGCCGGATGGGCGGGCGGACCTCTACTCGCTGGGCATGGTGCTGCTGGAAATGCTGTCGGGCCAGTACCCGCTGGATCCGCCAGACGTGAACGTGCCGTTCAGCGGGTCCTCGGAGGTGAACCGGTACAACGCCCGCGTCCGCCCCGAGCGCCCCACCTGGACGAGCGCGGGGGAACTGGCCAACCGTATCCTGAGCTTCGGCCCGGATGACGTGGAGCGGGTAGCCGCCCAGGTGGCCGAGCCGCTCAAGTGCATCCTCCACAAGGCCCTGCACGCCCACCCCGATGACCGCTACCAGACCGCCGGTGAGATGCGGGACGAGCTGCGCGCGTGGCTCAGCAGCCAGGGCAAGTCGTTCGGGCTCTCCGAGGCGGCGGTGGAGCTGGGAACCCTCCTCCGCGAGAAGCCCGCCCCCCAGGAGACGCGCGCCTTCCCCATCGAGAAGGGGGTCCTGCCCACCCCCGAGGAGGAAGCCACCGAGGAAGAGACGAAGGACCGGAGTGAGTGACCATGAAGAGGAGCGACCACCTGACGAAGAAGAAGCTGACCGTCCACCTGGGCACGGCCCTGCGAGAGGCCCGGCTCAAGACCCAGTGGACCCAGGCGGACGTGGCCGACCGCGTGGGCGTGGCCACCGAGGTGTACGGGCGGATGGAGCGAGGCAACCTGACGCCCAGCGTCCCCAACCTGCGGAAGCTCTGCTTGGCGTTGCGGGTGGACGCCAACGCGGCCTTGGGACTCGATGCCCGCGACGGGGCGGAATGGCTCAAGGAAGCCGACCCTGGCTCGGAGGACCCACCTCGCTTGCGCCGCCTGGTTCGCACCCTTCGCCAGTTGGGGGATGACCAGCTCGCCGCCATTAGCGGCATGGTGCGCACCATCGCGCAGCACTCGTAGCGAGGAAGCCCCCGCCTCCGGCCCGATCACTCTTGGAGGTTGGCGCCGGGAATTCCATTCGCCACCGCCCAGGAGAAGTTCGCTAGGGTGGCCCCTCACCAAGCAGGTTGGAGGGGAACCATGCGAGTCAAGCTCGGGGACAGCGTTGTCCTGGTAAATGAGAGCGGCCGTCCGGTGGGCATCGTCGAGCGGCGGAGCGGCAACCTCCTGACGGTGCGAGTGCCCGACTGGGACAACAGACAGGCGCGTGCCAATCGCGGCGATGTGCGCCCGCTCGCCGAACTCATCTTCGAGGCGAAGCGGAACGGTACGAAGATCAGCAACTCCCTGAGCATCGCCGGCAGGTCCACCCTGGCCGAGCTGGTGAGCGCGTTCGGCTACGAGACGAAGGCGAAGATGCACGGCGCCTCCCTCGACAAGGTGGTGCAGCAGCTCCAGCGCGCGGGGCTCACGGTGGACCCTGCCACGGTCAACTGGCACCGCAACGATACCTTCGAGCTCCTCCTGCGCTAGGCCAGCCAGGGAGACCTGGAGCCCAACGAGGGCGAAGAGGAAGCCCCGGAGGCGCTCACGCCCACGGCCAGTCTCCCCGAGACCTTCTGGCCTGCGGCGTTGGGACTGCCGGAGCGTCGGCAGGTCTCATTCCTCCGGGCGCTCACGGGCCGCGCCCCCATCCTCGCGTTGCTCTATCTTCCGGACGACCCCACCATGGAGCGGTGGCTGCCCGCTACCTGGGAGGGTCTCGTCTCCTGGGCGTTTCGGTCCGCCCAGGACTTCCTGCGCCGTCCCTACGGCGAGGGGGGCGCACCCGACGTGGTCAGGGGGCCCGCGACCCTGCTCCAGGCCTACCTCCAGCCGGGGATCCTCTCGGCGGAGGGTCCCCAGCTCGATGATCGCTCCCGGCGGCTCAACCTCGTCATCCTGCGCAAGGAGTCCGAGTCCCCCGTGGACTTCGAGCGGCTGAAGGCCACCTGGCCCGGTCCCCTCTTCGAGTTCGACGGGGCGGCGGCGGTGAGGAGCGGTGCCCCTGTCCGCCACCTGCTGCTCACCGTGGGCGGCTCACCGGAGCTGGCGGATGACGTGGCCAGCCAGGAACTCTCCCCGCTCAAGTTGCTCCTCTGGAGCCGGGAGGCCACGGCGCAGGTGGACGCGCAGACGGTGGGGACAGTCGGGGAGCTGCTCGCCCGCGAGAAGCTGGGGAAGCTCAAGGGGAGCAACGAGAGCGGCCAGGCCATTGCCCTCAAGGCGCAGCTCGCCCAATGGGTGAAGCGCCGCAACCCCAAGGCTCGCTTGTCCTTCGAGCACCACCAGGTGAACGACTCCGACGAGGACGGGCACCCGGGCAAGGTGAGCCGGGTGGATCTCAAGGTGGAGGGGGAGGGACTCTTCGAGGTGGAGACGCTCGTCGGCAGTGGTCCCATGGAGGTCTTCAGCCAGCAGAAGGTCTTCTCTCGCCTGAAGGACGAGCACTTCTCCCTCGTCGTTCCGAGCGAGGCCCTCCTCTGGGCGGGCCCCTTCCTGGCGGACATTGCGCACCACCTGGGTACGCAGGGACAGGTGCTGCTCCCGGCCTCGAGCGGACGCTTCGCCGTCCTCCAGCCCGCCTCTCTCGAGGACATCACCTCGGAGGTGGAGGATCCGAAGGAGGCCGCTCGTTCCTCTTCCGCCATTGAGTCGGAGGAGAAGGTCGTCGAGATTCCGCTGAAGCTCGCGGACATCGCGGGCTACACCTCCGTCGTGAAGACCATCCGGGAGCGAATCCTGTGGGTGGAGGAGTACCGCAAGCAGGTGGTGGGCCTCTCCCGCGCCTCCGGCATCCTCTTCTTCGGTCCTCCCGGCTGCGGCAAGTCGCGACTGGCCCGAGCCATCGCGGGCGAGCTGGAGCAGGATGTCCGGCTGCTGGGTCCAGCGGACCTCCGGGGCCGCTACATCGGCTGGGGCCAGATGATGATCCGCGAGCAGTTCGACTGGGTGCTGGAGCGGGAAAACAGGATGCTCGTCATCGACGAGTTCGATGCGGTGGCCCGCTCCCGCCAGACGAGCCAGATGCACAGCGACGAGAAGGCCGACGTGAACGAGTTGCTCGTTCAGCTCGACCGGACGAGCCGGAAGGGGCGGCTCATCGTCGCTACGACCAACTACGTGGGCTCGCTGGACGATGCCGTCACCCGGAGCGGTCGCTTCGGCCTCTTCGTGCCCGTGCCCCCTCCTGACCTGGAGGAGTCAGTGGCTATCATGCGCTACTACCTGGGGCAGTTCGAGGGCCGGCGTGGACCGGATGCCGTCGAGGTGCGGACCCCAAGCGTCGATGAGCTGCGCCGTGTACTCGTCCCCCTCTTCGAGGCTCAACGGGCCGAGAGGAGCCTGTTCTGCGGAGCGGACCTGGAAGTGGCCGTCAACGAGGCCTTCCGGCGGTGTGCACGCGAAGCGCTCCCTCCCGGTACGCCGAAGCGGGCGGTCAAGGACATCGTCATCCAGGTATCCGCGGACGTAGTGGCACGTGCGCTCGACGAGGGACCTCGCTCGGTGGGGGAGAAGGCGGTCCGGCGCTTCCTGAAGGACGCTGAGCGCCACTGTGGTCGGCGCGAGGCCGAGGCCCTGCGCGTGCGTCTGGGGATTGCCCCTCCCGAACACTGATGCGCGAATCGCCCATCTGAAGCGAACTGCGGCCTGGTGCCCTCCACCGGGCCCTCACCTTCGACAGAGAACTCCTCCGGGCGGGTGGGACCGACACTGGCGGCTGACCGGATGAGGCTTTGAACTCCAGCCCACTCACTCTGCGGGGTTGGAGTCGGCAACCTCCAGCAGCTTACGCAAGAGAGCCAACCTATCCGGCGACCACACCTGCAAGATGTGGATGATGCGGCTCAGTTCCGGGTGCTCACCGGCCACGGGCGGAGGAACTGGTGCCGTCTCCACGCGGGCCTGGGCTCCCAGGGACAGGAGCACGTCCGAGGAGATGCCCAGGGTCTCGCACATGCGCCGTAGCGTGGGCACGCTGGGCGTCATCATCCCGCGCTCGACCCGGCCGTAGACTCCGGACTTCAAGCCTACCTTCTTGGCCACCTCCGCCTGGGTGAGCCCGAGCCGCAGGCGAGCAGCCCGAGCGGCATCACCCAGCAGGCGTTGCAGCTTCTCGTCCATGCCGTGGGTCTACCGTAATGGGAAGCGCGCCGCGATGAGCAACTGGCTGGGGGGGGGCGGCAAGCGAGTGTCCCTAGATTCGATTAGGACACGCGCCGACGGTGCGCAGCAGGGCGGTGCGCGTCAGACCAGGAAACGGCGCGCCTTCGCCGGAGTCGTGCTGTAGCTGTACTGGCCGGTACTGCGGTAGGTGTTGGAAGCGGCGACGTTGGCGAAGGTGCGGAGGAACTCCGCCCGAGTCATCTCGTAGGTGCCGTCCGGCGTTTCGATGCGGAACGACTGGTCATCGGCCAGTCCATCAATCACTTCGGCCCTGAAGAGGAGGCGGGTGGCTCGGTAGCTGTTGGCGCGAAGCGCTGCGACTCGACGGGGCTGAGTCGGCCCGGGAGCCGACATCAGGGGGACAACCTGCGGCGCGGGCGCGGCGGGCCGTGGCGTGTCTTCGCGGGCCTGCGCGTCGCAGGTGTGAATCACCTCAATAACCTCGGGGATCTCCCCCAGCCCGGCCCACACCTTGGGAACTGCAAAGTGGTTAGAGGGCGAGAGGAGCCGCCGCAAGTGCTCCTTCAGCGTGTCGAGCGGGACCGCCTCCAACGGGGTGCGCGTTCGCAGCCCCACGCCATCCACGTGCGCCAGCTTCCATCCCGCCTTGTAGAAAGCCTCGAACCGCCCCAATCTCGTGAACTCCACAGGGATCTCGCCGTTCGCCGCGAGGGCGGCGACCTCCGCAAGGGTGGGGCAGTTACCCTCCAGCGCCAGGGTGAACGCCCAGACGGCGGGACTGTTGTCACACGGGACAAGTGTGCGACCTGATGGGTGCGTCGGGGCCGGACCCCGGCGCGCGGAGTCCTTTCGAACGAAGAGCGGGAGGGCGGGGGTATGGATCCACTCGTGGAGCAGTGCGTCCCACGCGTGCGCCACCTCCGGCTGTACGCGCGGACGTAGCGGGTTCGCTGCCCAGGCGGACGCGAAGGCAAGGAGGGGTTCGCGGAGTTCGGTGGGAAGCCGGGGCGGGCAGGTGGGGATCATGCGTTTCGTATCTCCACTTATCAGGGCGCTGGCGGCTTGCTTCACGCAGCCGCAGAGGTCGGACAGCTCTAAGTAGGTGGGCTGCCGACGCTGCTGCTCGCAGCCGGTTCATGGAGGCTGGTGGGCAGGTACTTCGCGTGGGTGCGCCGGAGGTAGTCCAGGGCCGTGTCGCGGTCGGCGGAATACTTCAACTGGTCCTGGAAGAAGGTGAGGCGACCCCGGCAATCTTCCAGGAGTTCTCCCCATGACTTCACCCAGACGCGTATGGGAAGATGCTCGTCCTCGTAGAAGATGCCGCGGGCGCGGGAGCGCTGCCGGCTCATACTGCGGACCATCTCATCCACATCGTTCGAGATGGCCCAGAAGACCCACCGCGTGGTGGTGTCACGGAACCGCTCGTCCTTCGCCACGGCCTGCGCGTACCTCTGAATCTGAGCGGCCACCGTGAGGTCGATGGATTGGCTGGGGCGTTTCAGCTCCACGATGAGGTGCTCTCGCTCCTCGGCACGCTGTTGAGGGATTCGGCGCGAGAACATGAGGTCCACCCGGCCTCTTCGCCCGTCCGGCTGGAGCACCGGCGCCAGCACCACCTCGTCCCTGCGGCCCGTGAGTTCCAGGTGCCTGCGAAGCACCGTGGTGAGCGACTCGTCATCCACGGACAGGTTGAACTCCTCACCGAAGACCCAGGTCTGCTCGGCGAGCATGCGGTGGAGCTGGTCCACTTCCCGAAGCTCCTCGCGGGTGTCGTAGAGCAGCAGCTCCAGGCCCTTCAGGAATTCGAGCCGGTCAGCGACGAGTTTGGCCGCGTTAATGATGGAGGAGAGGGTCGTCTTGTCGAGCAGCTCGGCCAGCTCCGTCTGCTTCTCCCTGGGCAGATCGAGGACGTCCCGAAGAATCCGCTGCACGTCCTCGGGGCTCTCCTCGATGGCCTGCCGCAGGAGTCGGAGTGACAGCCGCTTGCTGAGCGGGTCCGATTTCTCGAAGTCCGGCAAGTAGTCGTGGATGTTGAGCGCGCACACGTCGAAGACTTGGCGCTCACTCTGCTCGATGACGTTCTTGGGCTGGCCCTCGTAGGGGTAGACCTTCTGCTTCTTCCACTCCTCCACCACGCTTACTGCCTTCTCAGCGCTGCGCTTGCGGAAGTAGTCGCGCATCGACTGCTTGGCTGAGTCGATGAGCTGGCGCAGCCCCGGATGCAGCTCTTCCAGGTGAAGTGCCTGGTTGACCTCCAGCTCCCGCACGTAGTCCGACTTGAGGTAGGCCGTGAAGTTGAAGCCGGGGGCCTGGATCCCCGGCGGCTGGCGCGAGAGTGCAAACCCGTGGGCGTCACACAGCACTAGCGCTCGTTCCATCGGCGCCCACCATTCGATGATCTCCAACTCGGCCCTGATCTGGCGGCCATCGTCCAGCGTCAGGGGGGGCAGCGCGTTACTTTCGACGCGCGAGGCGAGGCTCAACGGCTCGATGTTCTTCCCATTGAAGACGAGCCGGATATTCGGATAGTTGCGCAGGTACAGTGCGAAAAGTTCGGAGAACTCCTCAACGGCCTTCCCGGACTGAAGACCCGGCAGGTTCCTGTCGATGTCCGTGATGGTGACGGTCGTGCCCGCCTGTCGTCCCTGTGGCGCCTCGACGGGGTCGGAGACCGAGAAGGACTTCAGGTCTTCCTTCCTCGCAGAGAGGCTGAAGATGCGGAGCTTGCCGTCCGCTGCCTTGAAGCAGCTCTCCCACGTGACCGTGCGCCCCAGGGCGAACGCACGGAAGCGTCCCTCTCCGGCCTGCCCGTGCAGGATGCGGTTGCCACTCCGGGAGCGCCGCTGGTTCCTCTTCCACGAGCCGCCCAGGTTCTGGAAGACGCGAAGGGCTTCCTCATAGTCGATGCCGTGCCCGTCGTCCTCGACGCGGATGCGCTCCAGCCCGCCCAGGCCGTTCTCCTTCAGGTTCAACACGACCGTGGTGGCGTCCGCATCCAGCGAGTTCCAGGCCAGTTCCGCGAGCGCGACGATGGGCCTCCGGATATTAAGCATCCGCTCCAGGTGGTCTGCCTGGACTTGAACCGTCAGCTTCTTCATCTGCCTCCTCCCGGTGGTGCGGTGAGTGTCGCCAGCATGAGCCTAGCTGCCGCAGCGGCTGAACCCCACGGGACCCTACACCGGCCCGAAGGAGTCTGACGCCCAGCGGGCATGCCCGACAATGGGGCGCCTTCTACCCGGCAGGGGCAGGTTCCCCGTGACCGCGTGGTTCGCGTGACGGAGCGCTGTACGGATTCTGTACGGACCCGGCCGGTGGCGAGTGAACGCCAGCGAACAGCCACGGTCAGTCAGAATAGGGGGTTATGGCCAGGGGTTCAGCAGGTGAGGGGCAGTACCGGAATTATGAGACCGCCGCTCTAACCAGGTGAGCTACCTGGCCAAAAAGTGCGCCCTCTCGGAGCGGGACCGGCGCCCCGCTGCAAGAGGATAGGTGAGCCGAAGTGAGGCCGGCCTCCCAGCAGGCGACCGCCGGGACCGGCTTCCAGGTGCGAAGCCAGCTCCTCGGGCTCTCCGGGGAGAGGAACACCGGCCCGCGCCGCCCTAGTCCCAGATGAAGAGCCACTTCACGCCCTTGGCCAGCCCGTAGAAGATCCACCCCACGGGGCCCGGTCTCACGGGCCGCTCGAAGTCGAGCTGCACGGTGGCCAGCGCCACCGCTCCCTCCAGCGCCTCCAGCCGCGCCTGGAGCGACTCGTACTCCGCCGTCACCCGCTCCAACTCCTTCTCCACCAGCACCGCCTCGGACACCGTCGCCGCCCTGTCCAGGAGCTGCAGGTAGCGCTGCCTCGCCCGCTCCAGCGTCTCCAGCCGCACTCTCAGGTCCTGGTGCGCCTCCGTCACGTCCTCGGCCGACACCCGACGCTCGGCCACGGTGCCCAGGCCCGGCACCTTCTCCAGGAACGTGTCGAGCTGTCCCGCCGGGATGCGCACCGTCGCCGAGGCGTCCGTGACGAGCTGGGCGTAGCCCCCGTGCGCCTTCGCCAGGGCCACCGCCTCCGCGGGCCCCTGGTCCGGCGCGGGACGCTCCAGCCGGACCGACACCGTCGTGATGAGGGAGCGGTCCTTCAGCGCCTGCCCCGAGCCGGGGGCCTCCTGGGACATGCCGGGCGAAGGAGCCATGCGGGTGGCGCAGGCCGGGAGCACGAGCAGCAGGATCAGGAAGGGGAGGCGCACGGGATTCCTTTCGACTCGACGAAGCGCGCCCTGGGACGCTCTCGGCGCGGGCCGGGTTCCAGGGAGCGCGGGCTCTTCTCTAGAGGTGGAGCGGGGATCCTCGGCGAACGAGGCCTGGGCGGCCGGGTCCGGAGCTTCGAGGAGGCAAGTGCCGTGCGCCGCTCCCCGTGGCGGCGCTTCTCGGCGGATCCGAGCGGGGGGCTCGGGGGCGACACCGGCTGGGTCGAAGGTTCCGGAGACGTACGGTCCAGGGCTCCGGGAGGCGCACCGCGGACGCGGCGCTGACAGCTAGGAGGCTCGAGGCAGCTTGTGGCGGCCTATGCCGTCCTCCGCGTCGTCCGACTCATAGTAGAGGGTGGCCCCTCCCTCGTCGTAGACGACCAGCACGCGCTCGCTCTGGTCCAGCAGCCCGGTGGCGGCTGCTTCCGCCTTGCGGACCAGCGTGTCCGTCCGCAGGGGGCGCTTCTTGTTGTTGCCTGTACGCACTGACGCACTGGGCATGTGGGGGATGACTCCTTGGAGCCCTCACGTACAGCGAGGGAGGAGCGTGCTATAGCCAACGGAACAGTTCGTTGACAAGCGCTTGACAAGCGTCGGCCGGAGGCGAGGTAAGGAAGCGTCATGAATCGTCTTCTCGTCCCGTGTCTCCTGTTCACTCTATGTCTGTCCCCGGCCGCGCGGGCCCAGAGGCCTGCTCCGCCCCCGCCGGAGTCTTCCAGCCCCGCGTGGCTGCCGCGCGGGGCCATGGTGGGCACCTCCATCCGGGGCGGGGCCGTCGCACCCCAGGTGCGGCTGAACTGGCAGGTCCCCTTCTACCGGGGCCGCCGGGACAGCCTCTCGCTGCTCATCGAGCCGATGGCCGCGTACACGGTGGCCTTCCCGTCCACCCTCGACGAGGACGATGATGTCCCGGGCACC
>NZ_DASVSO010000770.1:0-6025 GCF_036388035.1 Archangium sp. | reverse complement strand
CGAGCCCCTCCGGCGACACCTTCATCCCCCGCCGCGCCGTCCTCCGGGCCTGCTCCTCCAGGAGGAAGGCACACAGGAGCGGCAAGTCCTCCAGCCGCTCGCGCAAGGGCGGCAGCCGCAGGGGAAAGACGCTCAGCCGGTAGTAGAGGTCCTCCCGGAAGCGCCGCTGGGAGATGGCCTGCTGCAAGTCCACGTGCGTGGCCGCCAGAATCCGCACGTCCGCGCGCACCGTCCGGTCACTGCCCACCGGCTCGAAGGTCTTCTCCTGCAACGCGCGCAGCAGCTTGGCCTGGAGCTCCACGGGCAGCTCGCCCACCTCGTCCAGGAAGAGCGTGCCCCCGTGCGCCATCTGGAAGCGCCCGGCCCGGTCGCGCGTGGCCCCGGTGAAGGCCCCCTTGATGTGGCCGAACAGCTCGCTCTCCAGCAGCCCCGCGGGGATGGCCGCGCAGTTGAGCGTCACGAAGGGCCCCTCCGCCCGCGCGCTCCAGCGGTGCACCGCCCGCGCCAGCCGCTCCTTGCCCGTGCCCGTCTCGCCCAGCAGCAGCACCGGCGTGTCCGTCTCCGCCACCTGCCGCGCCCGCCGCGCCAGCTCGCGCACCGCCGGGCTCCGGGACGCCTCCAGCACCCCCACCTCGTCCCCGCCGAGCTGCGCCTCCAACAGCCGCGCGTGCTCGTGCTCCCGCCGGTGCAGCCGCTCGAAGGTGCTCCGCTGCTCGGCCTGCTGGAGCGCGGTGGCGAGCATCTGCCCGTACACCTCCACCAGCTCCACCACCGCCTGGGGGTACGTCTCGCACTCCGTCCGGTCCAGCGTCAGCAGCCCGTAGCAGCTCTCCCCCGCGCACAGCGGCACCACCATGCACGAGTGCCCCGGCGGCAGGTCCAACACCCCATCGAAGGGGTCCCCATCTCCGTGCGCGTGCTCCTCCTCGGTGAAGGCCCGTGCCCGGCGCGTCTCCAGCGCCTGACGCAGCGTGGGGAAGTCCGCCAGCTTCAGCTCGTGGCGCCGCACCTTCTCCGTGGCCAGCGGGCCCCGCGCGGCCACCGACACCAGCTTGCCTTCTCGCAACAAGAAGATGGTGGCCAGGTCGAAGCTCGCCACCTGGTGGAGCCAGTCCAGCCCCCGGCGCAGCAGCTCCCCCACCGTCTCCTCGGAGGTCGCCAGCTCGATCAGGTCCCGGGCCTCCTTGCGGAGTTCGGCCCGCGTCACGGAAACGATGTCATTCGCCATGCGTCCATTTAGATAACCGGAGCGCCACCGAAATGTCAGTGGCGCCCGGCACCGATATTTCGGTATGCACCGATACAGCGGCGCCCTTCAGGGAGTGCGGAGGAGTCAACCCTTCGGAATCACAGGTGATGTTTCCCTGGCACGGACGCTGCTTCAGGTAGTACGCGACGAAACCCTGTCCGGTCTGCCAGCAGGCAGGCCTCAACCCCCAAGGAGTCGAAGAATGCTGACCGTCGGAGACAAGCTTCCCGCTTTCAACGTGACGGGTGTGGTGAGCCTGGAGAAGGGCAAGGAGTTCAAGGAGATCAACCAGGACACCTACAAGGGCAAGTGGCTGGTCCTCTTCTTCTGGCCGAAGGACTTCACCTTCATCTGCCCGACCGAGATCGCCGAGTTCGGCAAGCGCGACAAGGACTTCCAGGACCGCAACGCGCAGGTGCTGGGCGTGAGCACCGACAGCGAGTACGTGCACCACGCGTGGCGCACGCACCACCCGGACCTCAAGAACCTGCCCTTCCCCATGCTGGCGGACATCAAGCGCGAGCTGACGGCGAGCCTGGGCGTGCTGCACAAGGACGCGGGCGTGGCGCTGCGCGCGACCTTCATCGTGGATCCCCAGGGCATCATCCGGCACGTGTCGGTGAACGACCTGTCCGTGGGCCGCAACGTGGGCGAGACCCTGCGCACCCTGGACGCGTTCCAGACGGACGAGCTGTGCCCCTGCAACTGGCAGAAGGGTGAGGAGACGCTCACCAAGAAGCTGGCGAAGGCGGGGTAAGCAGCCATGGCGTCGCTCGAAGTCGTTCGCGGTGAGCTGACGGATGCCCACAGGGACACCCGTCTCAACCTCCAGTCCGTGCTGGAGAACAACAGCCTCACCCCCGAGCAGCGCTGGGGGGTGGCCGTGGCCTGCGCCTTCGCGGCTCGTAACGAGATGGTGAAGAAGGCCATGCTCCACGAGGCGCGGCAGGCGCTGGGCGAAAAGGCCGAGAACATCATCGAGGACGCGCGCGCCGCGGCCTCGCTGATGGCGATGAACAACGTCTACTACCGGTTCCGCCACATGGTGGGGAAGGAGTCCTACTCCACCAAGCGGGCCGGCCTGCGGATGAACCGGCTGATGCAGGTGCTCACCAACAAGGTGGACTTCGAGCTCGTCTGCCTGGCGGTGAGCGCCATCAACGGCTGCGAGACGTGCATCCAGGCCCACGAGAAGGTCATCCTTGAGGGTGGCCTCTCCGAGGACCAGGCGCACGACGCCGTCCGCATCGCGGCGGTCATCCACGCCGCGGCGGTGGGCCTCGAGTCGTAGGCGTTCGGCTTCACGCTGACATCAGACTCGCCCTCCGGTGGCAACGCCGGGGGGCGCGTCATTTTCAGGCGTTCCGCATCCATCTCCAGAGCACACGAAAGGAACGAACGCATGTACCGCAGCCCGAGCCCCCTCTCCGAGCAGTCCCGCACCGCCATCTCCGCCGCGCTCAACGAGCGCCTCGCGGACGGTCTGGACCTGCACAGTCAAATCAAGGTCGCCCACTGGAACATCAAGGGCCCTCAATTCGCCGCGCTCCACCCGCTCTTCGAGACCTTCGCGGTGAGCCTGGCCAACCACAATGACTCCATCGCCGAGCGCGCGGTGACACTGGGCGGCAAGGCCTACGGCACCACCCGCCACGTGGCCAAGACGAGCCGCCTGCCGGACTACCCGCAGGAGACGTCCAAGGACCTGGAGCACGTGCGCCTGCTGGCCGAGCGCATCGAGTCCTACCTGGCGGGCCTGCGCGAGAGCCGCAAGGCGGTCGAGCAGCACCAGGACACGGACACGGTGGACCTGTTCACCGGCATCATCACCGAGTTCGAGAAGCACGCCTGGTTCCTGCGCGCCTCGCTGGAGTCCTGAGTCGCCCGCGGGCTCTGTTCGCTGCCCGACCCCGGTGGGGTGATCCGCCCACCCGTGCCGGGCTATGCTCCGCGCCGCGAGTCAACGCGAGGAGCCTCGTCATGGCAGGCCGCGATTCACCCCGTCCCCAGGACGTGCCCCCCGAGGGACGGGAGCAGCAAGCCCCCAGCCTCCGGGCCGTCGGCACGGCGGCGGACAGCGCGAGCGCCCCCGAGCACACCGACAGGCGCCCGCTGAACGACCTGGAGGTGCGGGTGCTGCGCGGGGTGTTCGGCGACGGCATCTCCTACGGGCCCGTGCGTCTGGTGCGGATGGCCCCCTTCATCGCCCAGCTCAACGGCTCCAGGGCCTTCGTGCTGGGCAACACCCTGAACCTGCCCGAGCGGGACTTCGCCGCCATCTCGCGGGGACAACGCCTGGACCTGCTCGTCCACGAGGCCACCCACCTCTGGCAGTACCAGCACCAGGGCTGGGGCTACGTCGCCGAGGCGCTCTGGGCCCAGGGGTTCGGGGACGGCTACGACTACGTGAAGGCCCTGCGCGCCGGGAAGCCGTGGCGCGAGATGAACCCCGAGCAGCAGGCCCAGCTCATTCAAGACGCCTTCCGGGGCGGGTACTTCGACGCCCCCGGCGCGCGCTTCGGCGCGGTGAGCAACACCGGCACGGCCGTCCGTCCCGGCTGGGAGCCTCCCGACGGCTTCTCCGATTTCACGCCCGTTCTCGTCGCCGCCGTGGAGGCGCTCCAGAAGCCCCACCAATATTGACATTTGAGAATACCTCGTCGTTTCCTGGACCGGGTGACGGGTTCGTCATCGAAGCGTGGAGACGGCGGAGTCATGTCGAAGGTGGATGACGAGATCCTGCGGATTGAAGCGGCCCTGGCCGCGCAGGAGGGCCTGCGCCCGACGCTCGGGGATGCGGTGGTGGACGTGACGGTGGCCGCGCTGCGCACAAAGCACGAGGCCCTCCAGGCCGAGCGCCAGCGGCAGGTCAGCAGTGAGGCGCCCGTGAAGGGCTCGGATGGGCAGCTCCTCGAGCGGCTGCGGCGCCACATCCCGCGCGAGCTGGCCGAGAAGATGCGGGTGCTGGGGCACATCGAGGGAGAGCGCAAGCGCGCCACCGTGCTCTCCGCCCGGCTCTCGGGCTTCACCGCCCTGGGCGAGCGACTGGACACCGAGGAGCTGACCTCACTCACCAGCGACGCCATCCACGAGCTGGCCGAGGCCATCTACCAATACGAGGGGGCCATCGACAAATTCGTCGGGGACGACGTGACGGCCATCTTCGGCGCCCCCATCGCCCACGAGGACGATCCGGAGCGGGCCCTGCGCGCGGCGCTCGCCATGCGCGAGCGCATGGAGGGCATCAACCGCCGCTGGAGCACGCGCTTCGAGCACCCCCTCTCCCTGCACATCGGCATCAACACGGGCGAGCTCATCACGGGCCAGGTGGGCCCGGACCTGCGCCAGGACTGCACGTTCATGGGCGATACCGTGAGCGCGGCCGTACGGCTGAGGGAGGCCGCTCGCTCCGGGCAGATCTTCATCAGCGGGGACACCTGGCGCCTGACGCACGCGTCCTTCGACTTCGCGGCCCTCGAGCCCCTCCCCGCCAAGAGCAGGCGCGGCGAGCCGCTCCCCGTCTACGAGCTGGTGCGCGCCCGGCTGCTGCCCACCAAGACGCGCGGCCTGCACGAGCTCGCCCCGGCCTTCGTGGGGCGGGAGGACGAGCTGTCCACGCTGTCCGAGGCCGTGCGCGGACTCGAGGAGGGACGGGGGAGCATCATCACCCTGGTGGGCGAGGCGGGCATCGGCAAGTCGCGGCTGCTGGCCGAGTGCCAGTCGCAGCTCGGCGAGCGCGTGCGCTGGCTGGAGGGCCGGTGCTTCGCCCACACCAACGCGGTCTCGTTCGCGCCCTTCCTGGACCTGCTGCGCCGCAAGGCCGGCATCACGGGCGAGCACTCCGAGCCCAACGCCAGCGCCCTGCTCCACTCCGTCCTGGAGCACATCTTCCCCGGAGACGCCGAGGCCCAGGCCATCTTCACCCACCTGCTCGGCTTCCGGGCCTCGCGGCAGGAGGAGGCGGTGCTCGCCACCCTCCCCGCCCAGAGCCTGCGCCAGAAGATCTTCGCGCTCGTCGAGCGCTACTACTTCCGGCTCGCCCAGCGGCGCCCCACGGTGCTCGTCATCGAGGACGTGCACTGGGCCGACACCAGCTCGCTGGAGCTGCTCGAGCACCTCTTCGCGGTGACGGGGCGCACCCGCCTCCTCGTCGTCTGCACCTCGCGTCCCCAGCTCGAGGGCCCCGGGGCGCAAATGCTCGCGCACATCACCGCCCACCACGCGGAGCGGCACCGCCCCCGCGTGGTCGGTCCCCTGTCCGAGACGAACAGCGTGAGGATGATCGAGCAGCTCCTCTCGCTGCCCGTGCTGCCAGAGGCGCTCCGCACGCTCATCTCCCGCCGGGCGGAGGGCAACCCGTTCTTCGTCGAGGAGCTGCTGCGCTCGTTCATCGAGCGGGGCGCGCTCGTGCGCGGCGAGGTGGGCTGGGCCGTGACGCCCCTGCTGCAGACGCTCAAGGTGCCGGACACGCTGCAGGGCGTGCTGATGGCCCGGTTGGATCGGCTGCCGGTGGAGACGAAGTGGCTGGCGCAGCAGGCCTCGGTCATCGGGCGGACCTTCTCCTACCGCGTGCTCATGCACCTGGCCCGGCACACGGCGGGCGTGGACGCCGACCTGGGGCACCTGGAGCGTGAGGACATCATCCGCGAGCGGACGAGGGACCCCGAGCTCGAGTTCATGTTCAAGCACGCGCTCACGCAGGACATGGCCTACCAGAGCCTGCTCGCGTCGCGCCGCCGGGAGCTGCACCGCCAGGTGGGTGAGGCGCTGGAGGCC
>NZ_DASVSO010000769.1:0-8466 GCF_036388035.1 Archangium sp. | reverse complement strand
TGAGCCGGTTGTTGCGGTTGATCACCCGGCGGTACAGGTCGTTGAGGTCCGAGGTCGCGAAGCGGCCGCCGTCCAGGGGAACCAGGGGACGCAGGTCGGGCGGGATGACGGGGATGACGTCCAGCATCATCCACTCCGGCTTGTTGCCGGACATGCGGAAGGCCTCGGCGACCTTCAGGCGCTTGGCGTACTTCTTCTTCTTCGCCTCGCTGTTGGTCTCGCGCATGTCGCGGCGCAGGTCCTCGGACAGGCGCACGACATCCAGCGACTTGAGCATCTCACGGACGGCCTCGCCGCCCATGCCCGCGCTGAAGGAGTCCTCACCGTGCTCCTCGTAGAGCCGGTGGAGCTTCTCCTCGCTGACGAGCTCGCCCTTCTGCAGCGGCGTCGCCTTGGGGTCGATGATGATGTAGCTCTCGCAGTACAGGACCTTCTCGAGCTCCTTGAGCGTGATGTCGAGCAGGTTGCCGATGCGCGAGGGCAGCGACTTGAGGAACCAGATGTGCGCCACGGGAGTGGCGAGCGTGATGTGGCCCAGGCGCTCACGACGCACCTTGGACTGGATGACCTCCACGCCGCACTTCTCGCACACGACGCCACGGTGCTTCATGCGCTTGTACTTGCCGCAGTTGCACTCGTAGTCCTTCACCGGGCCGAAGATGCGGGCGCAGAAGAGCCCATCCCGCTCCGGCTTGAAGGTGCGGTAGTTGATGGTCTCCGGCTTCTTCACCTCGCCGTGCGACCACTGACGGATCTTGTCCGGCGACGCCAGCGCGATGCGAATGGCGTTGAACGAGAGCGGATCCTTCGGCTTCTCGAAGAAGTTGAAAATGTCCTTCACGTTGCCTCCGAATTTCTTTGGAGCGCCTGAGCGCGGAATCGTTTCCCCTACCCGCCGACGCCCGCCCGCTCAGGGAGCGGACGTCGGGGGGCAGGTTCGCTGCTTTAGGCTTCGGTGCCCGTCTTCACCCGCTCGTCGCCGTCGCTGGTGCCCATGTCCCCGCTGATGCCAAACGAGCGCTGACGCTCGGGCGGGGCACTCTCCAGCAGCTCCACGTCCAGGGCGAGCGACTGGAGCTCCTTGAGCAGCACGTTGAACGACTCGGGCAGGCCGGACTCCAGGACGTTGTCGCCCTTGACGATGGCCTCGTACATGCGCGTGCGGCCCACCACGTCGTCGGACTTGACGGTGAGGAACTCCTGGAGCGTGTACGCGGCGCCGTAGGCCTCCATCGCCCACACTTCCATCTCTCCGAGTCGCTGACCGCCGAACTGGGCCTTGCCGCCCAGGGGCTGCTGGGTGACGAGCGAGTAGGGCCCGATGGAGCGGGCGTGGATCTTCTCGTCCACCAGGTGGTGCAGCTTGAGCATGTACATCACGCCGACGGTGACGTTCTGGTCGAACGGCTCACCGGTGCGGCCGTCGAAGAGGACCATCTGGCCGCTGCGCGGCAGGCGGGCCTCGTCGAAGAGCGAGTGGATCTCCGTCTCGCGCGCGCCGTCGAACACCGGCGTGGCGACGTGGATGCCCCGCTTGAGGCGGTAGCACAGGCTCTTGACCTCGTCGTCGGACAGGGTGTCCACGAACTCGCCAAAGGCCTTGTCGTCGTAGACGGTCTTCACCTGCTTCTTGAGGTTCTCGCCGCTGTAGTTCTCCTCGATGTACTTCTGGAGCTGCTCGCCCACGCCCTTGGCGGCCCAGCCCAGGTGGGTCTCGAGGATCTGCCCGATGTTCATGCGCGAGGGCACGCCCAGCGGGTTGAGCACGATGTCCACCGGACGCCCGTCCTCGAGGTAGGGCAGATCCTCCTCGGGGAGGACGCGGGACACGACGCCCTTGTTACCGTGGCGGCCGGCCATCTTGTCGCCCACGGCCAGCTTGCGCTTGATGGCGACGTACACCTTCACCATCTTGATGACGCCCGGCGGGAGCTCATCGCCCTTCTTGATGCGGGCGATCTTCTCGCCGAAGGCCAGCTTCACGGCCTCGGTGGTCTCCTCCTGGTTGCGGAGGATGTCGCGCAGCTTGCTGTCGAGCGGATCGCCGACGGAGATCTCCGTCCAGTACTTGTACGGGACGGTGGCCAGCAGCTCGTCGGAGACGATGTCCCCCTTCTTCAGGAGGATCTTGCCCTTGTCGTCCACGAGCTTGCCCTGGATCTCCTTGCCGCGGAGCATGGCGCGCAGGCGGTCGTAGGCGCTGTCGCGCAGGACCTTGATCTCGTCGTTCTGGTCCTTGAGGAGCTTGGCCTCCTCCATGGACTCGATCTGCTTGGCGCGCTCGTCCTTCTCCACGCCCTTGCGGCTGAACACCTTGGCGTTGATGACGGTGCCCACCACGCCGGGGGGCACGCGCAGCGAGCTGTCGCGCACGTCGCCGGCCTTCTCACCGAAGATGGCGCGCAGCAGCTTCTCCTCGGGAGAGAGCTGGGTCTCGCCCTTCGGAGTGATCTTGCCCACCAGCACGTCGCCGGGCTTCACCTCGGCGCCGATGCGGATGATGCCGCTCTCGTCGAGGTCCTTGAGGGCCTCCTCACCCACGTTCGGGATGTCGCGGGTGATCTCCTCCTTGCCGAGCTTGGTGTCGCGCGCGATGCACTCGAACTCCTCGATGTGGATGGACGTGAAGACGTCCTCCTTGAGGATGCGCTCGGAGATGAGGATGGAGTCCTCGAAGTTGTAGCCCTGCCACGGCATGAACGCGACGACGACGTTCTGGCCCAGCGCGAGCTCGCCCGTCTCGGTCGCGGGACCGTCGGCGATCACGTCACCCTTCCGCACCCGGTCGCCCTTGCGGACGATGGGCTTCTGGTTGAGGCACGTGTTCTGGTTGGAGCGCTGGTACTTCAGGAGGTTGTAGATGTCGACCTCGCTGGAGATGTCGAACGCGCCCGTGGAGGTGTCCGCCTTCACCACGATGCGGCCGGCATCCACGCTCTCCACGATGCCGTCGCGACGCGCCACGCAGGTCACGCCGGAGTCGCGGGCGACAATCGCCTCGATGCCGGTGCCCACGAGCGGAGCGGCGGTGCGCAGCAGCGGCACGGCCTGGCGCTGCATGTTGGAGCCCATGAGCGCGCGGTTGGCGTCGTCGTTCTCGAGGAACGGGATGAGGGAGGCGGCCACCGACACGAGCTGGTTCGGGGACACGTCCATCAGGTCCACGTCCTCGGCCTTGGCCTGGACGAACTCGCCGCCACGGCGGGAGGACACGAGGGCGTTGAGGAACTTGCCCTTCTTGTCCGTCTCGGCGTTGGCCTGGGCGATCGTGTGCTTCTCCTCCTCGAGCGCGGAGTAGAAGGCCACGTCACCGGTCACCGCGCCGGCCTCCACCTTCTTGTACGGCGTCTCGACGAAGCCGAACTCGTTGACGCGGGCGTAGGTGGACAGCGACGCGATGAGGCCGATGTTCGGGCCTTCCGGCGTCTCGATGGGGCAGATGCGGCCGTAGTGCGTCGGGTGCACGTCGCGCACCTCGAAGCCCGCGCGCTCGCGGGTGAGGCCACCGGGCCCGAGGGCGGACAGACGACGCTTGTGCGTCACCTCGGACAGGGGGTTGGTCTGGTCCATGAACTGCGACAGCTGGCTGGACCCGAAGAACTCCTTGATGACGGCCGTCACGGGCTTGGCGTTGATCAGGTCGTGCGGCATGAGCGTCTCGATCTCCTGGAGGCTCATGCGCTCCTTGATCGCTCGCTCCATGCGGACCAGACCGATGCGGTACTGGTTCTCCAGCAGCTCGCCCACCGCGCGGACGCGACGGTTGCCGAGGTGATCGATGTCGTCGATCACACCCTTGCCGTTCTTGAGGTCCACCAGGTAGCGGATGACCTCGAGGATGTCGCGCTTGGTGAGGATCTGCCCGTCGAGCGGCTCCTCGAGGCCGAACTTGAAGTTCAGCTTGAGGCGGCCGACCTTGGACAGGTCGTAGCGCTCGGGGTTGAAGAACAGGTTGCTGAAGAGATTGGTGGCCGTCTCGGGCGTCGGCGGATCACCGGGGCGCAGGCGGCGGTAGATCTCCATGATCGCCTGCTCGGGGGTCTCGATCTTGTCCAGCATCAACGTCTCACGCAGGTAGGGACCCACGTTGAGGTTGTCGATGAAGAGGACCTTGAACTCCTTGATGCCGCGCTTGAGGAGCTCGTCGACCTTGTCCTGGGAGACCTCCTCGTTGCACTCGAGGATGACCTCGCCGGTGTTCTCGTCCACCACGTCGTAGGCGGACACCTTGGTGAAGAGCTCGTCCGCGTCGATGGGGAGCGTCTTCATCTTGGCCGCCTCGAGCTTCTTGATGGCGGCGCGGGTGAACTTGCGGTTCTTCTTGACGATGACCTCGCCCGTCTTGGTCTTGATGTCGCGCGTGGCGCGCTGACCGGGCAGGAGCTCCAGCTCCACCGACTTCTCGAAGTCGGCGTTGCTCTGGAGGTAGATGGTCTCCGTCGCGTAGTAGTAGTTCAGCATCTCCTCGGTGGAGCCGCGGAACTCCAGAGGGTTCTTCTTGGCGGTGTCGGCCACCGCGCCCAGGGCGCGGATGAGCACCGTGGCCGGCAGCTTGCGGCGCCGGTCGATGCGGACGTACAGGATGTCCTTGTGGTCGAACTCGAAGTCGATCCACGAGCCGCGGTACGGGATGATGCGGGCGTTGTAGAGCAGCTTGCCAGACGAGTGGCTCTTGCCCTTGTCGTGGTCGAAGAAGGCACCCGGGCTGCGGTGCAGCTGGCTGACCACCACGCGCTCGGTGCCGTTGATGATGAAGGTGCCGTTCTGGGTCATCAGCGGGATTTCCCCGAAGTAGACCTCCTGCTCCTTCACGTCGCGGATGGACTGGGCGCCCGTCTCCTCGTCCTTGTCCCACACGACCAGGCGCACGACGACCTTGATGGGCGCCGAGTAGGTCATCCCACGCTGGTGGCACTCATCGACGTCGTACTTGGGCTTCTCGAGGTGGTAGCTCACGAACTCCAGCGAGGACGTCTCGTTGAAGTCGCGGATCGGGAAGACCGACTTGAACACTCCCTGAAGCCCGAGGTCCTCACGCTTCTCCGGCGGGATGTCAGCCTGGAGGAACTTCTCGTAGGACTGCTTCTGGATGTTGATGAGGTTGGGAATGTCGATGGTCTTCGCGATCTTCGCGAAGGTCTTCCGCACTCGGAAGTTGTTCTGGATCTGCGTCGGCATTCGAACTCCGGGGCGAGCAATCTCGTGGCGGGGCGAGATTGGGTAACGCGCAGCGGCAGCGGGAAATTTAGAGATACGGAAAGGGCAAAGCCGGCGCACCCTTTCCGGGCACGCCGGCCTGCTCATCCGGTCAGGAGGCGGCGGGAATTTCCCGAAACCCGCCGCCTACCCGAAACAGCGCAATTACTTGATGTCGACCTTGGCGCCAGCCGCGGTGAGCTGGTCCTTGATCTTCTTGGCGTCGTCCTTGTTGACGCCCTCCTTGACGTTCTTCGGAGCGCCCTCGACCAGGTCCTTGGCCTCCTTCAGGCCCAGGCCGGTGATGGCGCGGATCTCCTTGATGACGTTGATCTTGTTCGCGCCGGCGTCGGCGAGAACGACGGTGAACTCCGTCTTCTCCTCGGCGGGGGCGGCGGCGGCGCCAGCGGCGGGGCCAGCGGCCACGGCGACGGCGGCGGCGGACACGCCCCACTTGCTCTCGAGCTGCTTCACGAGCTCGGCGGCCTCCATCACCGTCAGGGTGGAGAGCTGGTCAACAATGGCGTTCAGGTCAGCAGGCATTTCGATGTCCTTCGGTTTCTAACGGCCCGCTTCCACGGGGGAAGAAATGGGCCAGAGGTTCGGGGTGGGTTTGCTTCTCGGTTCTATTACTTGGGCTGCTTGTCCACGTTGGCCTGGAGCACGCGGGCCAGCTGGGAGCCGGGGGCCGCGATGGTGCGGACGAGCTTGCCGGCAGGCTGGTTGAGCATGCCGAGCAGCTGGGCGCGGAGCTCGGGCAGACCGGGCATCTTCGCCAGGGCCTTCACGCCCTCGACGTCGACGCGGCGGCCCTGCACGGACGCACTGCGGACCTTGATGGTCTCGAGGTCCTTGATGAAGTCCACGAGGATCTTCGCCGGGGCCACGACATCGTCGTAGCTGATGGCGATGGCCACGGGCCCCACGAAGTCCTCGGCGATGACCTCCACCGGGGTACCCTTCGCGGCGCGCTTGGCCAGCGTGTTCTTCAGGACCTTGTAGTCCACCTTGCCGTCGCGGAACTTCCTGCGCAGCTTGGTGACCGTCTCCACGTTCAGCTTGGAAAACTCAGCGACGATCGCGGTCTGAGCCCGCGAAAACTTCTCGTTGAGTTCCTTGATGAGTTCTTCCTTCTCGCTCTTGATCACTTGTTTCACCTCCTCACGACACCCGCCCGAGGGCGGGCTGGATTGCCTGGGCCACACAAGTGGCAGAGCGAGAGGGAGCCCCGAGAGGCACCACACCGCACCTCCAGTCTCGGCCGGGCGACTTTTAGAGTCGTTTGAACCCGGGGTGGTATCCGTGTCTCCGACCGGTTGCCCGGTTGCCAACGGAGGGCACGAGCCCCACCCTGGGTCCCTGCTGTCTGGGACCAGGGATGACTGAAGCGCCAAGCCTCATCGGCATGGCGCTTCGATTGCAAAGCCGGGGCGCTATACCCGCGGCGTTACAAAACGTCCAGCAAATTATGACCGCGGGCGTCAAGAAGACGACGGGGCGGACCTCCACGAGAGAGGCCGCCCCCTGGCCTGAACTGACGAACCCCCTGCCCTACACCTGACTACCGGTGACGGGCGAGGATCTCGTTGGTGTCGATCTTGATGCCCGGGCTCATGGTGGCGGAGATGGCCACGCCCTTGAGGTAGACGCCCTTGGCAGTGGCCGGCTTGAGCTTCATGACCAGGTCCACCAGGGTGTTGAAGTTGTCCTGCAGCTTCTCAGGGGTGAAGGAGGCCTTGCCGAGCTTGGCGTGGATGATGCCGGCCTTCTCGGCGCGGAACTCCACCTTACCGCCCTTGGCATCCCGGACGGCCTTGGCCACGTCCATGGTCACCGTGCCCACCTTGGGGTTGGGCATGAGGCCGCGGGGACCGAGCACCTTACCGAGCCGGCCGACCACGCCCATCATGTCCGGGGTGGCGATGACGGTGTCGAAATCGAGGAAGCCGCCCTCGATGCGCTTGGCCAGCTCGTCGCCGCCCACCACGTCGGCGCCAGCGCCCTCGGCATCCGTGGCGCGCTCGCCCTTGGCGAACACGGCCACGCGCACCGTGGCACCGGTGCCGTGCGGAAGGACCACGGCGCCACGGACCATCTGGTCCGCGTGCTTCGGGTCCACGCCGAGGTTGAGCGCAACCTCGACGGTCTGATCGAACTTGGTGCCGCGGGCGGCCGTGGTCTCCTTCAGGAGAGCGAAGCCGTCGGCGATGGTGTAGCGCTTGTTGCGGTCCACCTTGGTGGAGGCGGCGCGGAACTTCTTACCGGTCTGAGGCATGTGGAAAATCCTCTTTTAGGAAGGGATGGGGGTGGAGAAGGTCAGACGACGTCGATGCCCATGGAGCGCGCGGTGCCAGCGATGGTGCGCTTGGCGGCATCCAGAGAACCAGCGGTCGTGTCCTCGATCTTCTTCTTGGCGATCTCCTCGAGCTGCTTCTGAGTGATCTGCCCCACCTTCTCCTTGCCCGGCTTCTTGGCGCCCGAGCCCTTCTTCTTCTCGGTGTGCAGGCCCGCCGCCTTCTTGATGAGGACGGCCGCCGGCGGCGTCTTCAGGATGAAGGTGAAGGAGCGATCCGCGTACACGGTGATGATCACCGGGATGATCAGACCTTCCTTGGCCTCCGCCTGGGTCTTGGCGTTGAACTGCTTGCAGAACTCCATGATGTTCACGCCCTGCTGACCGAGCGCGGGGCCGATCGGCGGAGCGGGGTTCGCCTTACCGGCGGGAATCTGCAGCTTGACCTGTCCTGTGACTTTCTTCATCGGCTGACGACTGCCTTTCGAGACGGTGGTTATGACGGGCCACTTGACGGGCGACCCTCCCACCCTGGGTATCCCCGGTCTCTAGAAGACCGGGGAAGACTGCTAGCCGGTGGTCTTCTCCACCTGCATGAAATCGAGCTCCACGGGGGTGGCGCGGCCGAAGATGCTCACGAGCACCTTCACGCGACCCTTCTCCGCATTGACCTCTTCCACCGTACCATTGAAGTTGGCGAAGGGGCCATCGATGACGCGGACGGTGTCTCCGTCGGAGAACTGAACCTTGGGCTTGGGCTTGAGCGTGCCCTCGGAGATCTGGGAGGTGAGCCGAGCCACCTCCTTGTCCGAGATGGGCGTGGGCTGCTCGTTCTGGGCCGCACCCGGGAAACCGGTGATCTTCGGCGTGTTCTTCACTAGGTGCCAGGAGCGGTCGTTCAGCTCCATCTGCACGAAGATGTAGCCCGGGAAGAACTTACGCCGGGACGTCTTCTTCTCGCCCTTCACCATCTCGAC
>NZ_DASVSO010000768.1:0-17293 GCF_036388035.1 Archangium sp. | reverse complement strand
CAGCGGGTGGACGCCAAGAGCGCGGACGGGCGCGCGGACATCTTCGCGCTCGGCCTCATCTTCTACGAGATGCTCGTGGGGGAGCTGCCCGCGGGCAGCTATGACCCGCCCTCGCGCCGCAAGCCCGGGGTGGACCCGAGGCTGGACGGCATCATCGCGCGCTGCCTGCGGCAGGCCCCGGCGGACCGCTACGAGAGCGTCACCCGGCTCATCGCGGACCTCGAGCCGCTCCTGCCCCACCACTCCACCGTGCGGCCAGGGAAGCTCAGCCGGATGCAGCGGCTGAAGCTGGGGGTGAAGCGCGTGGTGCGCACCACCCTCCAGGCGCTGGCCACGCTGCTGGTGCTCGCCGCGATGGTCGTGCTGAGCGTGGCGTGGCTGCGCACCACGGAGCGGCGCGTCCAGGTGGCCCCGGGCCAGGCCCTCACCGCGGACCTCGGGCCGCCCTCGGCGAAGCAGCTGTCCGGACGGGTGAGCCCCGGCGGCACCGTGCGCACCGTGACCCTGGGGGACGGACCGGATCCCATCTCGTTGCTGGTGTCCGGCCGGCCCATCGATCCTTCGAGCAAGGGCATCTTCTTCACGCCCGTGGAGGGCCAGTCGCGCGTGGGCCTCGCGCAGCTGGACGTGACGAGCCTGGAGGGCAACACCGCCCGCTTGAGCGCGAAGCTCACCGCCCAGGGCCCCGAGCTCACCACCCAGGTGCGCGCCCGCGCCATGCTCTACGGCCCCCCGCCGGACCCCGAGGCCGCGCTGGTGCTGCTGGGCAGCACGGGGCGGTACGTGACCCTGGTCCACAACGGAGCCGGAGAGCCGCTCCGGCTGGAGTGGGCCCTGAGCGAGCGGCGGGGCACCATGCAGGGGCAGCTCGCCCCCAAGGGCCCCGTGGACCTCGAGCTGGAGGTGAAGGACGACGGCGTGCTCACGGCCGCCATCGGTCGTGGCCCGGACAAGCGGACGATCGCCGAGCCGCTCCACCTCGGGCAGGACTGGCAGACGCTCTTCGGCAAGATGCCCAAGGCGGCCTTCGGCTGCATCGAGGGTACCTGTCGCGCCGAGAGCCTCACCTTCCAGGTGAAGCGCGTGGTGCCTCCGGCGGCTCCTGGGACGCCGGTGGCGGCCCCACCTCCCCCCAAACGCCCGGCTCCGAAGGCGCCCGCTCCATCCAAGGGCAAACGTTCGAAGTAGCGAGGGCTCGTCTCCCGCAACCGGATGTGGCCTGACAGGAAGCTTTGAATTATCCATGTGCGCTCCTATGCGCACGCTCACCCGTAGCCTCTCCGCGCTCCTTCTCGCCACCGGCCTCCTGGCCAGCTGTGCCCACACGCCCTCGCCCACCGAGGTGCTCGACCGAGCCGCCACGGCCGCGCAGAAGGGCACCAGTGAAGCGCGCACGCTCGCGCTCGCCGGTTTCCACGCCTGGCTGGTGACGGGGGATCCCGCCGCGGCCCAGGCCCGCTTCGACGAGGCCGGGGCCAAGGACCCGGCCGACCCCTACGCCCTCTACGGCCAGCACCTGCTCGCGCGCCGTGCCGCCAACCCCCGCCGCGCGCTCGACGCGGCCCTGGCCGTGGTCACCCGCGCGCCGCGCCACCCGCTCGCCGTGCCCTCCGCGCGCTACGTGCTGGACATGGTGGGCACCTCCCCCGCCCTGGATGACGTCATCTTCACGGGCACCCAGGCCGCGCTCGAGGCCGGCACCGTGGGCGAGGCCGCTCAGCTCCTGCGCGGCATTCGGGTGGCCATCCTCGGCTTGAGGGAGGACCGGGCCGCCCAGGCCGCCGCGCTCATGGACATGGGCGCGGTGGACTCGGCCACGCTGCTGGGGCCCTTCTCGGCCTGGCACCTGCTCGCCTTCGACGAGACCACCCCGCCGGAGAAGACGGGCTCGCTGGCGGGCCCCTTCACCGGCCCCTTCGGGCAGCTCACGCCACGCACCCTGCGCGCCCCGGACAGCCGGCTGGACGTGGCCGGCGAGCCGGGCCCGGGTGACATCTACCTGATGGCCGTGGACGCCGAGGTGCCCGAGGCCGGTGTCTACGTGGCGCGCGCCGTCAGCGCCTCGGCGAACAAGGTGATGGTGGATGGGGTGCCCCTGCTGGAGCGCCGCTCCTTCGCCCGCGCCGGCTCCACGGTGTCCGCGACGGCCATCTCCCTCTCCGCGGGTCGGCACCGCATCCTCATCAAGCTGCTGAAAGACCAGCGGGGGGCCAACGTGTCCTTCGCGCTGGCCCGCGCGGACGGCCGCCCCTCGGCCATCCGCTACACCCCGGCCAGCGGACCGGCACCCTCCTCCTGGGGCTCGGAGCCGAAGGAGGCCGAGGCGGAGCTCGTCTACCCGGGCGCGCGGGAGCTGGCCACCGAGCTCGCCAACGAGGCGGGCCCGCTGCTGGCGGACTTCATCGGGGTGCGGGACGGGATGGGGAGGGATGCGGACGGGGCCTGGCGGCTGATGACGCGCCTGCACAAGGCCTCGCAGAGCGCCCCCATCCTCTCGCTGCGCGCCGAGCTGGCCACGCAGGACCGGAGCATCCCCCCCAAGGTAGCGCGCGGGCGTGCGACGAGGGACCTGGAGACGGTGGTGGCGAAGGACCCGGGCGACGTGGCCGCGCTGCTGCTACGCGCCGAGCTGGCCCTCAACGACGGCCAGTCCGCCTCGGCGATGGAGACGCTGAAGAAGGCGCGGGCCACGGCGAAGCAGCCGGGCTGGCCCGTGTACCTGCTGGAGGCGCGCACGGCGCTGGCGCTGGAGGTGGAGAACCAGGCCGAGGAGAGCCTGGAGGCGGCGCTGCAGGCGCAGCCGGGCCTGTGCGAGGCGCAGGTGCTGCGCTACGGGCTGGCGCGTCGCCGGGACGCGGTGGCACGCGCGGACGAGCTGATGGCCTCGGTGGTGGGCTGCCCGGGCGCGCTCATGCGCTCCGCCGAGCACGCGCGGATGCGTGGCAACCCGGAGCAGGCCGTGTCCCTCTACCAGGAGCAACTGGTGCGCAACCCGGGGGACGTGACCACGGGCCTGTCGCTGGCGAATGCCTACGTGACGCTGCGCCGCTTCGACGAGGCCACGGCGACGCTGAAGTCCCTGAGCACGCTCTGGCCTCGCAACGCGAAGGTGCTGGAGAAGCTGGCGGACGTGCGCGAGCACGCCGGGGACGCGGCCGGAGCCCTCGCCCTGCGCGAGCAGGCACTGCTGCTGGACGGCGGCAACCTGTCGTTGCGCCGCGCCGTGGTGCGCGCGAAGACGGGGCAGGAGGTGCTGCAGGCGCACGCCATCGACGGCCGGCAGGCCATCAAGGACTACGAGGCCAACCCGGGCCTGGAGGACAGCGCCGCCGCCTACGTGCTGGACGCGGCGGCCACGCAGGCCTGGCCGGACGGCTCGCTGGTCACCCGCATCCACAGCGTGCAGAAGGCGCTCGAGCAGAGCGGCGTGCAGGAGATCGCCGAGGTGAACCTGCCCTCGGGCGCGCAGGTGCTGGCGCTGCGCACCATCAAAGCGGACGGCACGGTGCTGGAGCCGGAGAGCATCGAGGGCAAGGACACCGTGAGCCTGCCGGGCGTGCAGGTGGGCGACTACGTGGAGGTGGAGTACCTGCTGGCGGAGGGCTCGCGAGGGCCGGCGCAGCCGGGCTTCACCGCCTCCGACTTCTACTTCCGCATCGCCAACATGCCGGACCACCGGGCCACCTACACGGTGGTGGCACCCAAGGGCACGGGCATGAAGGTGGACGCGCACAACATGAAGGCGCCGACGCCGGTGGTGAAGGGAGATGAGGAGATCTTCACCTTCGAGGCGCGCAACGTGCCGGCCTTCATCCCCGAGCCGGACAGCCCGCCGTCGAGCCAGGAGTACCTGCCCTTCGTCGCGGTGGGCGCGGGCACCACGGGCAACGACAAGCTGGTGGCGGTGTACGCGGACGCCTTCCTGGACAACAGCGCGCTCAACTGGGAGCTGGAGGCCTTCGCGCGGGAGGCCACCGAGGGCAAGAGCGGGCTGGAGGCGGTGCAGGCGCTGTACGCGGCGGTGATGAAGCGCTTCACCGGCCGGGACTCGGGGCTGTCGCAGTCGGCGGCCTCGTCGATGGCGCAGGACCGGGGCAGCCGGCTGTGGGTGCTGAAGGCGGGGCTGGAGTCGCTGGGGATTCCCACGCGCGTGGCGGCGGTGCGCACCTTCTCGGCGGATCCGGCGGACTACCTCTTCCCCGAGGAGTCGCTGCTGCCGTACCTGGCGCTGCGGGTGGAGGTGCCGGGAGAGGAGCCGGTGTGGCTGGACACCACCACGCGCTTCGCGCCCTTCGGCGAGCTGCCCGAGGCGGCGCTGGGCGAGCGCGACACGTACCTGCTGCCCGAGCCCGGCCGCGCGCTGGAGAAGGTGAAGACGCCCGGCCTGGGCAAGCCACCGGGCAAGCAGGTGAAGCTGGCGCTGGAGGTGGATGAGCGGGGCCAGCTCCTCGGCAAGGGTGAGGAGGTCTACAGCGGCTTCCAGGCGGCGCAGCTCGGGGAGGCCTTCGAGGCCATCTCGGGGGACCGTCGGCGGCAGGCGATGCAGTCGGCCGTGGGCCGCTACTTCGGCGGGGCGGAGCTGACGGACCTGAAGCTGGAGCACGCGGAGGAGGTGGGCGCGCCCTTCACGGTGCGCTATTCCTTCAAGGCGCCCACCTTCGCTCGGGCGGATGGCAACACGCTGGTGTTGCCGCCCATCAGCATGCCCGCGAGCCTGGGGCGACAGTACGTGCAGCTGAGCACGCGCACCACGCCGCTGTTCATCGATGGCACCGAGGAGAGCCGGGCGCAGGTGACGCTGACGATGCCGCAGGGCTACCGGCTGGCGGATCCCCAGGCGCAGCTCAACGCGGAGAGCCCCTTCGGGCGCCTGCGGCGCACGGAGAAGCAGGAGGGCCGCACACTCACCGTCGACGAGACGCTGCGGGTGGAGCGTGGGCGCATCCCCGCCCAGAAGTACGAGGACTTCGCGCACTTCGCCGGCCAGGTGGACCTCATCCAGTCGAGGGACCTGGTCCTCACGAAGTAGCCCGCCCGAGCGGGAGGCAGGGGTGGGCCCGGGGGGAGAGCAACCCGGGCCCCGCCCGCCGGGCTGGCTGCCGGAAATAAAAAAGGCCCAGCCTCACGAGGAGACTGGGCCGGATGCGAGTCCTAGGGACGCGCTATCAGATGGGGCGAACGTTCTGCGCCTGCAGGCCCTTGGGGCCACGGGCGACGTCGAACTCGACCTTCTGCCCTTCCTGGAGCGAGCGGAAGCCATCGGTCTGGATCGCAGTGTGGTGGCAGAAGAGGTCCTCGCCCCCGCCGTCCTGCGTGATGAAACCGAAGCCCTTCGCGTCGTTGAACCACTTCACGGTACCAGTTGCCATTTACTCGTCTTCTTTCTTGTCCGGCATCATGAGTTGAGCCGGAGGCCGATCCCCTCGGGAGTGCGGCCCTTGCCATTTGTCACGTTTCGAGGCAGTTGCCTAGGGGGCCACTCGAAAAAGTGACCCCCAACAGCCACTGTGTTGCGTGACTGACAATACAACCCGTAGCCCCGGGCCTTCATTCCGGGGGATTTTCGGGCTCAGCGGCCCTAGAACGCGTAGCGGGTGGTGGTTTGAGAGCCGGCGAAGCGCAGCTCGACGGTGCCGTGCTCTCCCTTGCCCTGCTCACGCCAGCGCTGCTGGAGCGGCGTGAGGTCGAAGCTTGCGGTCCGGTTGAGCAGCGCCTCGCACCTATCCTCGTTCGCGTCGTGGGCCAGCACCAGTTCCGCCTGGGCCCCACCCGCCGCCGAGCCCTGGAAGGTCCCATCCCAGAGAAGCTCGTAGGTGTGCGGCTTGCAGCCGCCGGAGTGCATCACCCTGGCCACCAGCGTGTTCCCCTGGACCTCGATGCTCTTGATGGCGATGTCGTCCTTGAGCGCGGGAGACCCGGTCACCCGCAGGGGCGTGGGCGCGGGCGCGGCCGCGGCCGGCTCGGCGGGACTCTCCGCCGGAGGGGGGGGAGGCGGGATGTCCCCTCCCGTCGAAGTCGAAGGCCCCACACATCCGAGCAGGGCACAGAGAACGAGACCACTCCAGCCTGGCTTTCGCATATCCCCTCCTGACGGCCCGCTTCGGGCCGGATTCAAGCGGAGCCTACATCCACCCGAGCTGAAGTCGCGCCACGTCCGACATGCGGCTCTGGTCCCAGGGCGGCTCCCAGACGAGTTGCACGTCCGCTTCCTTCACGCCGGGCACGTCCTGCACCTTGCGCCGCACGTCATCCACCAGCACGGGCCCCATGCCGCACCCCGGCGCGGTGACCGTCATGTGGATCTCCACCTTCTGCCCCCCCTCGGGCAGCGGCGTGGCCTTGCACTGGTACACCAGCCCCAGCTCCACGATGTTCACCGGAATCTCCGGGTCGTACACCGTGCGCAGCTGCTCCCAGACGCGCTCCTCGTCGAACGAGCCCTCGGCGGCGGGCGCCTGCGGCTCGGCCTTCGGATTCTGCGCGACGTAGTCGGCGCCCAGCGCATCCGAGTCCCTCTCGTCAATGCGCATGAGCTGCCCGTAATCGCCCTGCACGGTCACGTTGCCGCCGAGCGTCTGGAGCACCCGCACCTCGGTGCCCGCGGGCACCGTCACCCGCTCGCCGCTGGGGATCATCGTCACTTCGCAGTCCCGCGCGAGCGGTGTCATCAAACCCCTCATCCGGACTTCCTCCCTACTCCGTCGAGACGGAGGCTTCCTTGCCGTCGAGCGCCGCGCGCAGCGCGTGCCATGCGAGGCTCGCGCACTTCACCCGGGACGGGAACTCATTCACCCCGGACAGCACCGCCAGCTTGCCCAGGGCCTCCGTGTCCAGGCCGGCGGGGCCCTCCATCACCAGCTTGTGCACCAGCTCGAAGAGCTGCTCGGCCTGGGCCCGCGACAGCTCCTTCACCGCCCCCGTCATCAGCGACGCCGAGGCCCTCGAGATGGCGCACCCCTGCCCCACGAAGCCCACGTCCTTGATGACGTCGCCCTCCATCCGCAGCGTCACCGTGAGCTGGTCCCCACACAGCGGGTTGTAACCGTCGGCCCGGCGGTTGGCGCCCTCCACCTCGCGGAAGTTGCGCGGTCGCTTGCCGTGCTCCAGCACCACCTCTTGGTAGAGGTCCTGCAAATCCGAGCTCACGCGAACACCTCCCGCACCTTGTGCAGCCCGCGCACGAGCGCGTCGATGTCCTCGCGCGTGTTGTACAGGGCCAGCGAGGCGCGCACCGTGGCCGCCACCCCGAAGCACGACAGCAGCGGCTGCGCGCAGTGGTGACCCGCCCGGATGGCCACGCCCTCCCGGTCCAGGATGGTGCCCACGTCGTGCGCGTGGACATCCTCCATGATGAAGGACAGCACGCCCGAGCGCTCGCGCGCCCGGCCAAACAGCTTCAGGCCCGGCACGCTCTGGAGCGCCTGCGCTCCGTACTCCAGCAAGTCCCGGTCGTGCGCCGCGATGGCGTCCAGCCCCACCGACTCGATGTAGTCCAGCGCCGCCGCGAGCCCCACCGCGCCCGAGATGTCCGGCGTGCCCGCCTCGAAGCGGTATGGCAGCCGGTTGTAGACGGTCTTCTCCATCGTCACGGTGAGGATCATGTCCCCGCCGCCCTGCCAGGGCGGCAGCGACTCCAGCATCGCGGCCTTGCCGTACAGCACGCCAATGCCCGTGGGCCCGAAGGCCTTGTGCCCGGAGAGCGCGTAGAAGTCGCAGTCCAGATCCTGCACGTCCACGCGGAAGTGCTGGAGCGCCTGCGCCCCGTCCACCAGCACCGGCACGCCCTTGGCGTGGGCCCTCCGGATGATCTCCTTCACCGGATTCACCGTGCCCAGTGCGTTGGACACGTGCGTCACCGCGAGCAGCTTCGTGCGCTCCGTCAGCATCGCGTCGAGCTGGTCCAGCCGCAGGTCGCCGTGCTCGTCCACCGGCACCATCTTCAGCGTGGCGCCCGTCTGCTGGCAGACCATCTGCCAGGGGACGATGTTGGAGTGGTGCTCCATCGCGGTGATGAGCACCTCGTCACCGGGGCCCAGCTTGCCGCGCCCGAACGTCTGCGCCACCAGGTTGACGGCCTCGGTGCAGCCGCGCACGAAGATGATCTCCTTCGTGTCGCGTGCGTTGATGAAGCGGCGGATCCGCTCGCGCGCGCCCTCGTAGGCCGCCGTGGAGCGCTCGGAGAGCGCGTGCACGCCCCGGTGCACGTTGGCGTTGTCGTGCGTGTAGTAGCGCACCAGCGCGTCGATGACCGCCTGGGGCTTCTGCGTCGTCGCCGCGCTGTCCAGGTACACCAGCGGCCGGCCCCGCACCTCCTGGTGAAGGATGGGGAAGTCCGCGCGGATGCGCGCCACGTCGAAGGTTTTCCCGCTCATGCCCGTCCCTCCTTCGCTCCCGGCAGCTTGCGCGCCAGCAGCTCCTCCACCTGCTCTCTCAACGCCGCCAGCGGCACCGCGCCCACCACCTCACTGGCGAAGGCATGCGTCATCAGCCGCTCCGCCTCCGCACGGGGAATGCCACGGGAGCGCAGGTAGAAGAGCGCCTGCTCGTCCAGCCGGCCCACCGTCGCGCCGTGCGCGCACTTCACGTCGTCGGCGAGAATCTCCAGCTGGGGCCGGGCGTCCGCCATCGCCGACTCCGAGAGCAGGAGGTTGCGGTTGGACTGGCGCGAGTCCGTCTGCTGCGCGTCCGGCCGCACCAGCACCTTGCCGTGGAAGGTGCCCCGCGACTTGTCGTCCAGCACGCCCTTGTACAGCTCGCGGCTGGTGCAGCGCGGGCGCGCGTGGTCCAGGTTCGTCCAGTTGTCCAGGTGCTGCGTACCGTGGCCCACGTACAAGCCCTGGAGGAGGCACTCGCCGCCCTCGTCCGCGAAGGCGGCGTGGATCTCATTGCGAGCGATCAGCCCGCCCAGCGAGATGACGTGCGAGGCGAAGCGGCTGTCCCGCCCCTGCTCCACGTGCAGGCCGCCGATGTGGTAGGCCGTCTCGGCCTCGGACTGGAGCTTGAGGTGGGTGACGCGCGCCCCCTGCCCCAGCACCACCTCCGTCACCGCGTTGGTGAAGGAGACGCCCGGCGCCGCGCCCACGTAGGTCTCCACCAGCGTGAGCTCGCTGTTGTCCCCGGCCTGCACCACCACCCGGGGGCTCGCCAGCGTCACGTGGGTGTCGCCCCGCGAGAGGAAGAGGAGCTGCACGGGCTCGGAGCACACCGTCCCGGGCGCCACCCGCACCAGCGCGCCCTCCTCCAGCAGCGCCGCGTTGAGCGCGATGAAGCCATGCATCTCCGCGCGTGCCCGCCGGCCCACCACCGCCTCCAGCCCCTCGCCGTCCTTGTGCAGCGCCTCGCGCAGGCTGCGCACCGAGAGGCCCTCGGGCCCCCCGTCCAGCCGGGACAGCTCCCGGACGAACCAGCCATCCACGAACACCAGCCGCGGCCCCGGGCCCGGCAGGGAGAGCCGCGCCACCGCCGCCTCCACCCCGGCCTCGTGCACGGTGCGCACGGGCGTGAAGGCCTGGCCGGAGATGGGCGCCACGTTCACGTACTTCCAGTCCTCGTGCTTCGAGGTGGGGAAGCCCTGGCGCGCGAGCTGCGAGATGGCCTCCTGCCGCAGGGCACGCAGCCACCCGGGCGCGCTCGCCGCCCGCTCCGCCTGGAAGCGCTCGGCCAGGTCGAGATAGTGCTGCAGCCCCGCTTCCGTCACGGCCTCGCCTCCTTGCCGCCCGCGCGCGCGCCCTCGCTCAGCCACGCGTAGCCCTTCTTCTCCAGCTCCAGCGCCAGCTCGCGCCCGCCCGTGCGGACGATCTTCCCGGCGGCCAGCACGGACACCTTGTCCGGCACCACGTACTCCAGCAGCCGCTGGTAGTGGGTGATGACGAGCATGCTCCGCTCCGGCGAGCGCAGCGCGTTGATGCCCCCGGAGACAATCCGCAGCGCGTCGATGTCCAGGCCCGAGTCCGTCTCGTCGAGGATGGCCAGCAGCGGCTCCAGCACCGCCATCTGGAAGATTTCATTGCGCTTCTTCTCACCGCCGGAGAAGCCCTCGTTCACCGAGCGCTGCATGAAGGCCTGGTCGAGCTGCACCAGCTTGGACTTCTCCCGGGCGAGCTGGAGGAAGTCCATGGCGTCCAGCTCCTCCTTGCCCTCGGTGCGCCGCCGGGCGTTGAGCGCCGTGCGCAGGAAGTGCAGGTTGCCCACGCCCGGAATCTCCACCGGGTACTGGAAGGCCATGAAGACGCCCGCGTGGGCCCGCTCCTCGGGCGGCAGGGACAGCAGGTCCTTGCCGTTGTAGAGCACCTCGCCCTTCACCACCTCGTACGTCTCCCGGCCGGAGAGCACCTGCGACAGGGTGCTCTTGCCCGAGCCGTTGGGGCCCATGATGGCGTGGACCTCGCCGGGCATGAGCTCCAGGTCGATTCCCTTGAGCACGTCACGGCCCGCCACGCGCACGTGCAGGTCCTTGATGCTGAGCAGCGGCTTCATCCCACGCTCCCTTCCAGGCTCACACTGAGCAGCTTCTGCGCTTCCACGGCGAACTCCATGGGCAGCTCCTTGAAGACCTGCCGGCAGAAGCCATTCACGATCATCGACACGGCGTCTTCCTTCGAGATGCCCCGCTGCTGGCAGTAGAAGAGCTGGTCCTCGCCAATCTTGGACGTGGACGCCTCGTGCTCCACCTGCGCCGAGGCGTTCTTCACCTCGATGTACGGCAGCGTGTGGGCGCCGCACTTGCTGCCCAGCAGCAGCGAGTCGCACTGGGTGTAGTTGCGCGCGCCCTCGGCGCTCTTGAGCACCTTCACCAGGCCCCGGTAGGTGTTCTGCCCGCGCCCGGCCGAGATGCCCTTGGACACGATGGTGCTCTTCGTGTTGCGGCCCAGGTGGATCATCTTCGTCCCCGTGTCCGCCTGCTGCATGTGGTTGGCGAGCGCCACCGAGTAGAACTCGCCCACCGAGTCGTCGCCCTTGAGGATGACGCTCGGGTACTTCCAGGTGACGGCCGAGCCCGTCTCCACCTGCGTCCACGAAATCTTCGAGCGGTGGTGGGCGATGCCGCGCTTGGTGACGAAGTTGTAGATGCCACCGCGGCCCTGCTCGTCCCCCGGGTACCAGTTCTGCACCGTGGAGTACTTGATGGTGGCCCCGTCCAGCGCGACGAGCTCCACCACGGCGGCGTGGAGCTGGTTGGTGTCGCGCATGGGCGCGGTGCAGCCCTCGAGGTAGCTCACATAGGCGCCCTCGTCGGCGACGATGAGGGTGCGCTCGAACTGACCGGTGTTCTCCGCGTTGATGCGGAAGTAGGTGGACAGCTCCATGGGGCAGCGCACGCCCTTGGGCACGTAGACGAACGAGCCGTCGCTGAACACCGCCGAGTTGAGCGCCGCGAAGAAGTTGTCCGAGTGCGGCACCACCGTGCCCAGGTACTTCTTCACCAGCTCCGGGTGCTCGCGCACCGCCTCGGAGAAGGAGCAGAAGATGACGCCGGCCTTGGCCAGCTTGTCCTTGAAGGTGGTGGCCACCGACACCGAGTCGAACACGGCGTCCACCGCCACGTTCTGCATCAGCTTCTGCTCGTGCAGCGGGATGCCGAGCTTCTCGTAGGTGCGCAGAATCTCCGGATCCACCTGGTCGAGGCTGTCCAGCTTCGGCTTCTTCTTGGGCGCCGAGTAATAGATGATGTCCTGGTAGTCGATGGGCGAGTAGTCCACCTTCTGCCAGCGCGGCTCCTTCAAGGTGAGCCAGTGCCGGTAGGCGCGCAGGCGCCACTCGAGCATGAAGTCCGGCTCGCCCTTCTTGGCGGAGATGATCCGGATGACGTCCTCGTTGAGCCCCCGGGGAATCGACTCGGACTCCACGTCGGTGACGAAGCCGGCCTCGTACTGGCGCTTCGTGAACTCCTGGATGGTCTCCGTGCTCATGAGTGGGCTCCTCCCGCCGTGGCCGGGGTGGGGTGGGGGTTCTGGGTCGGCGCAGCTGGACGCGCGGGCACGCCGAGGCCCACGAGGCGCGGCACCGGTGCGCACAGGTCCGCCAGCGTCAGCCGCCCGAGCGCGTCCTGGATGGTGCGGTTGATGACACGCCAGTGGCCGCGCACCCGGCACACCGTCTCCAGCTCGCAGGTGCTGGCCGGGGGATGGGCCCCGTGCGCGCCACACTCGGTGAGGGACACGGGGCCCTCGAGCGCGGCGATGATCTCCGTGAGCGGAATCCGCTCGGCGGGTTGGGCCAGCCCATAGCCGCCGCTGGCGCCCCGGTGGGACACCAGCAGGCCAGCGCCCTGGAGGCCCTTGAGCACCTTGCTCACCGAGGGTAGGGGCACACCGGTACCGGCCGCCAATTCCCTCGCCGTGCGCGTCTCATTCCCGGCGCGCGCCAGCTCGGTCAGCAGCACGATGCCGTAGTCGGTCATCTTGCTCATCCGGAGCATTCGGAAGCTCTCCCGCCATGGGGGCCCCCGACTCCCGAGGGCGCCTGCGTGTTGGCTCTTTAAACAGGACTAAGTTGGTCCGCATTAAAAATCGTGGCATCGCGGGCTCGGCGTCCTGGCTACCCCTCGACCGGGAGTGAAGGCCCGTCTCCGCCGCCTCTCCGAGCCTCGCGCCCGAGGTCACTGCTGGCGGCAGGACAGTCGCGTCCCCCCCGGGGGCGATATCGGGCCGTCCTGAGAGGCGGCTACAAGCATTCACGCCATCCATTGCCAATACACCTGGAATCGTCTCCGGGATGGCTCACCCTGGGGGGGGGAAGACCTTGAGACGAATCGCGGTGTTGGCTGCGGCATGTGCGTTGGTCCTGGGCGCAGGTGTCGTGGTGTCGGAGCAGGCCCCCGAGGGGCCGCCCATCGCTGAAGCACCCACGCTCCAGCAGAACGTCATCGCCTGTGCGCGAACGCTCACCGCCAACGTGGCGGTGCTGGATCAACCGCTGATGTTCAACCGCCTCGGCGCCCAGAACGTCAACGGCACCGTCTACGCCCTCACGCGGGACGTCATCAACCTGGACAGCGGTCTGCCCTTGAACCGGGGAGGCGCGGCGATTCCGGGCCGGGTGGCGTTGCGTGCGGACAAACGGCCGCGCCCCCTCGTGCTGCGCGCCGCCGCCGGTGACTGCCTGCGGGTGAGCCTCACCAACCTGCTCACCCCCGCGGCGAACCCCAGGTCCCCGACCTTCACCCTCAACAACCTGCTCTTCAGGCTCCCGCTCAACGAGCAGGTCGCCGACCGGTTGGTGAGCTTCACGGTTCCGGGCATGCAGCTCGTCAGCGGCATCGCCGACGACAGCTCCTTCGTGGGGCGCAATCCCAACAGCATGGTCGCCCCGGGCCGCAGTGCCGTCTACAACCTCTTCGCCGAGCGGGAAGGCACGTTCCTGGTGTCGAGCTACGGGGCCACGTTCGGCGGCGAGGGCACCTACGGCAACGGCGCCAATGGCCTGTTCGCCGCCATCAACGTGGAGCCCCGGGGCGCGAGCTTCTACCGCAGCCAGGTGACCGAGGAGGAGCTGCGCCTGAGCACCACCGGGACGAGCCCCACGGGCCAGCCCATCATCAACTACGGGGCCGTGTATCCCGCCACGGAGCCGTGGCTCGGTGAGGGCAAGAGCGGGCTGCCCATCCTCAACATGCTGACGGGCTCCGGGGAGCTCGTCCACGCGGACCACTCCGCCATCATCATGGGGCCGCTCTCCAATGGCGCCTTCCCCTCGAGCACCTATCCCCTGGAGAGCGTGGGCCGGCGCAACCCCAGCGTGCCCACCCGCCTGGAGCCCTTCCGCGAGTTCACCTTCGTCTTCCACGACGAGGCGGCCTCGTCCAACGCCTTCCCCGGCTACTTCGAGGATCCAATCTTCCAGTACACGCTGCAGGGGGTGCGCGACGCCTTCATGCTCAACTACGGCTCGGGGGGCATCGGCTCGGAGATCATCGCCAACCGGCTGTCCGTGGGGCCGATGCACGACTGCCTGGACTGCGCCTACGAGGAGTTCTTCCTGAGCGCGTTCGCGGTGGGCGATCCCGCCATGCAGGTGGACGTCCCCGCGAACATGGGGCTGGAGACGATCACTCCGGGAGTGGCGCCCGCTCCGGGCGCGGTTGGCCCCAAGGCCACCAAGGCCTTCTTCCCGGACGACCCCGCCAATGTCTACCACAGCTACATCAATGACTTCGTGAAGATGCGCAACCTCCACATCGGCAAGGAGCAGCACGTCTTCCACCTGCACAACCACCAATGGCTGTTCAACCCCAACGATGACAACTCGAACTACATCGACGCCCAGGGCATAGGGCCGGGCGCGGGTTACACCTATGAGATTGCCTTCGGAGGCTCCGGCAATCGCAACCAGACCTCGGGCGACGCCATCTTCCACTGCCACTTCTACCCCCACTTCGCCCAGGGCATGTGGGGGATGTGGCGCATCCACGACGTGTTCGAGGCGGGAACGCGGCTGGCGGTGAGCGGCACGGGCTTCCATACCTCGCGCTTCGCGCTGCAGGACGGAACGCCAGCGGCCAGCGCCCGGGCCCTGCCCGACGGGGAGATCGTCGCCGGCACGCCCATCCCCGCGGTGGTGCCACTGCCCGGCAAGGCCATGGCCCCCATGCCCGGACGGGTCGAGGTGGCCCCCAACCCGAACACCACGACGGCCTCCGCCTTCCACCCCACCCGTCCGGGGGCGAGCGTGCCGGTGGGCAGCAACGCCCGCGTCATCGATCGGAGCGTCAACCCGGGCTTCCCGTTCTGGATTGGCGGCATCGAGAGCATCGTGGGCCAGCGGCCCACCACCCCGCCCCTGGACATGCTGTCGGAGGCGGAGGCCTCGGCGCTCCAGTCCGGCACCAACCCGCTGTTCGCCGGCCGCACGGATCTCGTCGTCAACGCCGGCGGCTTCAATGGCGGGCTCCCGCGGCATGCCCTGGAAGGCGTGGCCGCGGGCGGGGAGGCCGAATCCACCTTGAGCCGCCTGGACTTCAGCAAGGAGATGCTCAAGGCCAGGCCCGTGTACTTCCCCGAGGCGGGTACGGACGTGGAGCAGACGGCCATGGCCTTCCATGCCCGGCGGACCCATCCGAGCACGGCGGTGCTCCGCGACGGCACCACGGTGTCCAGCAGCTTCATCACCAACGGTGCCCCTCCGGTGCCCAGCGCCCCGTTCTTCGAGCCCTGCAGGGATGACGCGGGCAGCCGGGTGCTGTCCGGCGTGGCGCCGCGCTTCTTCGACGGTGCCGGGGGCCTGAGCATCACGGGCCCCATCCAGTTCGGCGCGACCAATCCCCGCGTCTACAAGGGCGCCAACATCCAGCTCGACGTGATCTTCAACAAGGTCGGCTACCACTTCCCGCAGGAGCGCATCCTCACCCTGTGGGAGGACGTGCTGCCCACCCTCAACAAGCAGCGGCCCCCGGAGCCCTTCATCATCCGGTTCAACACCTTCGACTGCGGCAAGTACCTCCACACCAACCTGGTGCCCCAGTACTACGAGCTGGACGACTACCAGGTGCGTACGCCCACCGATGTCCTCGGGCAGCACATCCACCTGCCCAAGTGGGACCTGCCGTCCGCCGACGGCTCGGCCAACGGGTGGAACTACGAGGATGGAACCCTGGCGCCCGGCGCGGTGCGAGAGCGCATCGAGGCCATCAACGCCTACAACGCCACCCCGGGCGTCACCCCCGTCCCCACACCGGATGGCCGGACCCGGCTCACACCGCTGGCCCACCCCTTCTTCGGTGCTGGCCCGGCCGGCACCTGGCTGGGGGCTCGCACGACGATCCAACGCTGGTTCTTCGACCCCGTGGTCAACGTGGAGGGCATCCACCGGGGGCTGGGCACCATCTTCACCCATGACCACCTCGGGCCTTCCACCCACCAGCAGGTCGGCCTCTACGGGACGGTGATGACCGAGCCCCCGGGGTCCACCTGGGTCCACAACGAGACCGGCGTGCGGCTCGGGACGCGGAGCGACGGCGGTCCGACGAGCTGGCAGGCCGCCATCCTCACCGACGACCTCGACCGCGATGGCATCAATGACAGCTACCGCGAGTTCTGGTTCCAGGCCGCCGACTTCCAGCATGCCTACGAGGCCGGCGTGTACGTGGGAGCCGGTCCGGATGGGCTGCCCGCCCCGGGGCTCGCCCCCACCGCGTCGACGTTCCGCCGCGCCATCGCCCCCCCGCACCGCTTGCAGGTCAACCCGGTGTTCCCGGACCTCTACGTCAACGCGTCCGTGTGCCCCGGTGGAGCGCCGCGGCCGTGCCCGCAGGCCATCTCCGTCGATGACCCGGGCATGTTCGTGCTCAACTACCGCAACGAGCCGGTCGCCCTGCGCGTCTACGACCCCAACAAGCTGGGGCCGGATGGCAAGCCGGGAGCCCAGGCCGATGGTCCGGGCGGAGACCTGGCCTTCGCGCTCCAGACGCGCGCCGACCGCGCCATCCCCGAGCTCAACACCCGGCTGGGCAACACCCCGTACCCGGCGCTGACCTCGGATATCGGCAACGGAGATCCGTTCACGCCCATCATTCGCACCTACCTGGGGGACCGGGTGCGGGTGAAGGTCCAGATTGGCGGGCACGAGGAGGAGTTCAATGCCTCCATCCACGGGGTGAAATGGCCCCAGGGAGGCTCCGGCTTTGGCGTCGCCCCCAACTCCGGCTGGCGCAATGCCCAGGCCCAGGGCATCTCGGAGCAGTTCGCCTTCTCCGTCCCCCTCATTCCCGTGCTCGGACAGGGCGCCGTGACGGACCACGCCTACACCATGAACGCCAGCCAGGACGGGTGGTGGAGCGGCGTGTGGGGCGTGATGCGCTCGTACAACACCCCGAGGACGGACATCTTCCGGCTCCCCAACACCGTGGCGCCGCTGCGGGTCGAGAACCCCGCGGACTTCAGCGTCAACAGCGGCGGCATCTGCCCACGCGCCGCACCGATTCGCGCCTACGACCTCACCGCGGTGCTGGCCAACACAGCGCTCGGCAGGCCCGCGGGCGTCACCATCGTCCCCTCGGACGCCTCGGCCACCCAGCACGTCGGCAGACCTCTCAATCCGGCAGGCGGCACACTGGTGTACAACCCGCGCGCCACCGCGCTGACGAATGGGAAGTCGGGACCACTGCATGACCCGACGGCCATCCTCTACGTGCGCACCGCGGACCTGGATGCGGCCGGCAGGCTCAGGCCCGGCGTGCCCGTCGAGCCGCTCGTCCTGCGCGCGGCGGCGGGCGAGTGCATCGAGGTCACGCTGCGCAACAAGCTCCCGGGCGACCTCAACCTCAACGGCATCGCCGACGACAACCCCGACCTGGCCA